>JAKLDH010000036.1 GCA_022703625.1 Cyanobacteriota bacterium
CCAGCCGCTACGCCGTTTTAAGGGCATGCGGCTCGCAGGCAAAGCCTGCGAGCCGCATAAAAAATTAAAATAAAATTTCAATCTATTTCAGCGTTTCGACTAATTAGCAATTCGAGTTAAATAGGCAGTGTATGCCACTACATTTAATTATGAGTAAGTTCATAGCGGGTGTTTTGCCGAAGGCAAAACACCCGCTAATTAAGGATTTACAAATAATGATTAAAATATGCTCTTAAGCTGCTTCTGTTCCCATTAAAACATTATTTAAATCTTCTTGACCCTGATTTGAGTGAACTATGTCATTTACCAAAACACCATAACCTGATGTGTAAAGAGATGTATCCTGAATTGCCTGGTTTATATCCCAATGAGTTAAAAAACTTCCATCGTTAAAATACATTTCTTCTATGGCATTTTGAGGATTAAAGTAATTTTCAATGGTAATTTTACAATTAGCGCCGTAATTAACAAACAAATCCTCTTCATTGGATACCAGATAAATTGCGCTTTTATTTACATCTGCGCCAAAAACAATTTTATCAAATCCTGATGAATCTGATATTAAATCAAATCCGTCGCCAAAATTAAAGACATAACTGTCGTTACCATCGCCGCCAAATAAATTATCAGAACCTTTAGCGCCTTTTAAAATATCGTTTCCTGCAAGTCCATATAAATTATTTGAGCCCGCGCTTCCTGTTAATGAGTTATCTAAAGCATTTCCGGTTCCATCCAGATAGGTCAAACTCTGTTTTACCGCCTGATCAGTAACAACGCCCATTGCAAGCTTGTCTGTTGAGCCTCCAAATAAACAGGCGGATTTTTGCATAAGATCATAAGAAACAAATCTTGCCGCATCGGAAGATTTTCTTCTGCCGCTGTCGCAAATGTAAAATCCTTCTATTTTAGTGTCATTAAGAGCGTTATAACTTACGCCCGTAATAGAAATCGCATGATTAATTCCGGTTGATGAAGAACTCATTCCCCATAACTTATAAGCGTCAACGGCTAAAATAACGCATTGATTGTTTTTTATATAATCTCCCATATTATTTAAGTTGAAAAATTTGTAAGAACTGTCTATATCGCCAAACCCGTCAATAATTTCAGACTGCTGATATGAACTTGTTCCGCCTTTAACATTTGAAGTTCCTGATGTTACACATAAATTATTGTTTATTGCAAAACCAACAATTTCGGATTCCTGCGTGTCAATTTTTCCTGCGCCGGGCGCATAACCGATCTTTTTATCCATTACGCCCGCTTGAATTAAAAGGTTTTGACAGGATACTATACCGCAATCTCCAACGTAGCTTTGTGTATTATCGCCTTGATAATAATCAAGATAGTTTTTCCATAAATGGGGTTCGCCATAAGTGTTTACTGTTGTTCCTGTAGAAATAATTTCAGTTAAAACATTTGCCGAGCCTTCTAAAATAAGGTTTTCAACATTGGCGGAAAGAGTATATGACACAGTAGAAACAATTGTATCGATTCCTTGATTTAAAGATTCTATAACTGTATCTTTTATGTTATCAACGTGATATGTATCGTTGCCTTTGCCGCCTTTCATATAATCAGCGCCGGCTTTTCCGTCTAAAATATTATTTCCGTCATTTCCGTAGATTTTATTGTTAAGGCTATTCCCGTAACCATTTATGCTATTTTTTGCATTTAAAGTTAATTCCTCAATATTTTCTGACAGTGTATAAGAAACGGTTGAATATACTCTGTCATAACCTTCATTTAAGTTTTCTACAATTACATCAGCTGTATTATCAACATAATAACGATCATCGCCGGTTCCGCCGATTAAAATATCAGCTCCTGTTCCGCCATTAAGAATATCATTTCCGGCGCCGCCGATTAATGTGTCATTTCCGGCATTTCCGTAAAGATTGTCATTGCCTTCTTTTCCGTCTAAAATATTATTTCCGCTGTTGCCGTCAATTCGGTTGTTTAAAGCGTTGCCTGTTGCGTTAATGTTTAAAGTTCCCTGAAGATAAAGCTCTTCAATATTATTTGTTAAAGTGTATGATGCTGTTGAGTATACTCTGTCATAACCTTCATTAAGGTTTTCTGTAATTACATCAGCTGTATTGTCAACATAATAACGATCATCGCCAATTCCGCCGATTAAAATATCAGCTCCGGTACCGCCATTAAGAATATCATTTCCGGCGCCGCCGATTAATTTGTCATTTCCGGCGTTTCCGTAAAGATTGTCATTGCCTTCTTTTCCGTCTAAAATATTATTTCCGCTGTTGCCGTCAATTCGGTTGTTTAAAGCGTTGCCTGTTGCGTTAATGCTTAAAGTTCCCTGAAGATAAAGCTCTTCAATATTATCTGTCAAAGTGTATGATACTGTTGAATATACTCTGTCATAACCTTCATTTACTTTTTCGATAATTATATCCGACTCATCGTTGATATAATAAGAATTATTACCTGTTCCACCTAAAATAGTTTCGCTCATAAGAATTCCCTTCAAATCAAATGCAAACAAATTTAAAAAAAATATTTAGATATAAAAAAAATAAAACTTTTATTAAACTCTCTGAATCCTTCTTTAATAGCTCTTTAAAAATAATGAAATATTTTTTAGCAATTTAAGTTAGTAGAGAAATTAATTTTGTTTTTCGCCTCAATAATATTTTCCCAAAAACTCTTTAAATTATTCATGCCATTTAAAAAAAATTAATATTTCTTATCATAATAAATGCATTTCTGATTTTAAGAAATGATTTTTGCTTCCGGTTTTAATTTTCTTAACAAAATATTATATTACTTGAGTTGCTAAATAAATAATTTTATATTTGGCGTAGCGGCTGGCTACGCCAGTTTAAGGACATGCAGCTCGCAGGCAAAGCCTGCGAGCTGCATAAAAATTAAAATAAAATCTTAAGCTATTTCAGCGTTTCGACTAATTAGCAATTCAAGTTATATTGACTGCAAATTTTGTTTAGTTTTCTTTTACTTTATGATAAAAATTAAGTTATAATTGGATATTAAAAATAAATAATTTTATGAGAAAGGAATATTAAATGCAAAAAACGCAAAAAATACAAAGTTCTAATATGAAAATAACAGATATCGCTCCAATAATTATGTTTTTGGGAGTTACTGCTCTACTGGCTTCATTTGCTGATTTTTACAGCCTTTTGTTTCCCGTGTCGATAAAAAGCTCTTTTTGGGTATATTCTGTTTCTCAAAGAGTTTCTGATATTATCATAATGCCGATTTTGAGCATAACCTTTATTTTATTAGGCGTAGCAATGTCAGAATTAAGAAAATATCAAAAATTTAACAGAAATGTAAAATGGGTATTGGGTTCATTATGCCTTATTTACTTCTTAAGTCTGTCTTTAAATATTGTTTTGTACAGTATTTCAATAAATCCTGTTCAAAATAAACAGGTCGAGGCTGTTAAAGCTAAAAGTCAACAAATAAAAGATAAAATGGCAGAAGTTTATGCAAAATATAAAAATACAATTGAAAAAGAAAGATATGACGTACTTGTAGAAAAAGTTGACACTGATTTGATTTATCAGATAAATCAAATTAACACAAATAATATAAAAACAAATATTAAAACCTTAATAAACTTGTTATTATTTGATCTTTTATATCTTTTTGCGGGAATAAAAATTCTTTCTTTAGATAAATTATTAGCCAAAAAATTAAAAACAAGAAAAAGATGAGTTCATTAATTCAAAAAAGTTATTCAATTATAAAAAAATATCCGTTTGATATTTTAATCTTTTTAACATTAATTTTAATGTATTTAAGCTATTTGCCGAATTGGTTTAAAAAATGGACTGACTTTGATTCATTCTATTCGTTTTTTCCGTTTTTAATTTTGTTTTTCTATCATTTTTATAAAGAAAATAATGAAAAAATACAAAATATGCTGACGAAATCATCAAAACTCGGATGGATTTTTTTAATACCCGCAATCTTAACTTATTATGCCGGAACTATAACGGATATCGCTTATTTAGTTTGCGGTTCTTTAATATTGCTTATTTTTGGCGGAGTGTTATTTTTATACGGAAAACGCATATTAAATGAATTAATGCCTGTTTTAATACTTTTTTCAATTTCAATTCCGGTTCTTCCGATTGATAGGCTTGCCGCTCCATTGCAAATACTTATCGCAGAAGTAATTACCGGCTTACTTAATTTTATGAACGTGGAATCCCATAATTTAGGATGCAATATTTACATCGGAAACCATCTTCTTACGGTAGAAGCCGGATGTACAGGCGTTAAATCCCTTTCGTCCTTATTAATTATCAGTATTATATTAATTTATTTCAAAAAAGTTAAAAATATAGTTAAAATAGGCATATTTGCTCTTGCTTTTATATTGTCGGTTCTGGCAAATATAACAAGAATAATGATTACAAACTTTTATATCATATATAACGGTACTGAGGGCGCAGATGCATTCCACTATAATGTTGGTTTTGCCGTTTTTGTCCTATCTTTAATCATTCTATTTATTACAGTTGAACTTCTTGAGGAAGAAAAAAGTGAATCTGAACTCATCGAACAGGAATAAAATAATTTTACTGGTTATACTGGCTATAACTTTAATTTTTACTAATCTAAATTTAAATACCAATAATGCCAGTAATTTTGATGTTAGAGAAAATTTCCCTTTTAAACTTGCAGAGTGGAAGGGAGAGGAAATTAAGCTTGAAAACAATGCTGTATATAAAGTTATGGACCCTGAAGACCTGGTTTTTAGAGCTTATACTAAAAATGCGGATATTATTCCGGTAAATCTTTCTATAATATTGGCAGACAATAAAAGAAAAGTTCATGATCCTCTTTTTTGTTTTAAATTGCAGGGATTTGAGTTTCTTGAAATGAAAGACATGGTGCTGGAGCCGGGATTAACCGTATCGCATTTATCCGCAGTAAGAGCCGATAAAAAGTATTCGTTCATTTTTTGGTATACAGACCTGGGAAAAAATTATTCTTCAAGACAGGATTTTTGGAAGAATATAATATTAAACAAAATTACGGGAAAACCAATAAAAACTTATGGTATAGTTATATTAAACACAGAAAAAAGTTATGAAAAAGAACTTTTTGAATTTGCTAAAAAAACGAATGATTTTTTATTTAATAAACTGGCTGAAGTGGAGGGTATAAAATGAACAGAAAGCTTTTTGGAGTATTAATATTTTGCTTTGCGGCGTTTTTAACTTTGCCTGCGCTTGCTATTCAAAATGAAAATATAAATATTATTACATCAACAGCAACTGTATCAAAAGAAGTTGCTCCTGACACCGCAATTTTTTCTGCGGCGGTAATAACTGAAGATAAAAAATTGGAAAATGCGATACAGCAGAATAATATTAAGGCTAAAACCATTTATGACAACCTTAAAGCTTTATTAGGACCGAAATGCAAAATAAAAACTTCTACTTTTAGGGTTAATCCTGTATATAAATACAATCGAGCCCTAGAAAAGAATGAATTACAAGGTTATAAAGTAACAAATGAGGTTTTAGTTGAAACTAAACAAATAGGGAAAGTAAGTGTTTTATTGCAAAAAGCGGTTGACAGCGGCGCAAACAATATAAATAATTTATCTTTTATAATAGAAGACCCCGATAAATATTGCGGTGAGCTTCTTGAAAAAGCGTCAATCCAAGCTAAACAAAAAGCTACAGTTATTGCTAATTCTTTAGGAGTAAAAATAATTGGAATAAAAAGCGTTAATTCATCATGTAACAGTCCTCAGGACAGACCTTATCAATATGGCTTAAGAACAATGATGATGGAAAAAGCGGCGGATTCCTCTGTTCCCGTTGAGCCGGGTGTGCTTGATATTAATGCAAGTGTAACAATAGAATTTATTATTCAAAATTAAAAGATTTGTTGTTTTAAAATTGGGCATACTGACTTGAGTTGTTAATTAGTCGAAGCGCTGAAATAGTTTGAATTTTTATTTTAAAATTATTTATTTAGCAACTCAGGTAAGTTTTCGTTAATTTGTTAAAAAGCTGACATCTACAGCCCGTGCCGCCCTACGGGCGGCACGGGCTGAGTAAGGGCATAGTGGGAGTTTCGGCGAAGCCGAAACTCCCACAAATTAAGAACTTTCAAAAATCATCTTTTTCATTTGTCGATTTCTTTTAATGATTAGTATAGGAAAATATTTTTTTTCAGTAGTTTTATTTATATTATGAATATCATAAAATGATGGGGTTTAAATGATGAATTGTATTAACTTTAAAAATCCTGCTTTTGGCTCAGTTCGCTTTACTTATACAAGAGAGCTTGAAGGCAGGCATGAAGTTGAGAATAAAACAAGAGAGCTAAAAAGATTAAATAATGATATTCAAATATCAAATAGCAATACTAGCTC
The DNA here is from genome assembly GCA_022703625.1 of Cyanobacteriota bacterium. Classification (GTDB taxonomy): domain Bacteria; phylum Cyanobacteriota; class Vampirovibrionia; order Gastranaerophilales; family UBA9971; genus JAKLDH01. The sequence continues at coordinate 6,386 of JAKLDH010000036.1, forward strand.
CGGGTATTTCCCTCAAGAATTCGGAGGTAAATATATTGATTTATTATGTCAAATAACTGCTCCTCGTTCGTGGCGTCACGATCTCGCCAGAGCAGATGATTTTGATAACGCAATTAAAGATGTGTTTAAAAATATTCAGGGAGTTCGTGATGTAAAAATTATAGATGATAATAATCCGGGAGGCTATCCTTATATGGCTGAGAGCAGATTTAATAATCTACATGGAATGGAAAGAGTTAAAGCAATATTAGATATAAAAGATTAAGATTATCTTTTATATAGTAATCTACTTAAATTGCTTGATATTATTCACTTTTTTGAAGCTTTATAGACGCATTATTCCAGCGTAAATCTATATAATTTATATTGTTTTTTATTTTCATCGCTTCAGGAATAACTGAATTAACTTTTTGTATCCGGTCAAAAATCTCCCTGCCTTTTATTCCGCCTATTCTTAATCTGACATTTTTCATCTGGGCATAAACATCATCAGGGTTTCTAATATCAAGATAAATAAGTTTATCTCCCGCCGCATTTTCAAGGTATTGAGCCAGATTGTGAAGATATGAAGTTAATGAAGGTTTCCAGGCGCTATAATCATCATAAGTTATAATTTTATAGGTTTTTAACCCTTCCGGTAACGGCAAATATTGTTTTTCAAGGATTTGCACCTTGTAAAAATCTAAAGTAAGCGCGGCGATCGGTTCAACCTTATGATTGGGAGCAATTGAAAGAACAGGAGTTCTTTCATCAATAACTATTTTTAATCTTGCGGGAAGCCAATATCTTCTTATAAAAACTTTTTTAACAGGCGGCATTTCTTCCAGTTTTTTTTCAATAGACGTTGTGTCTATTAAATACAAAGGCTTGTCAGGCAGGGAAATTTCCTGTAATTTTTTCATAATTTGCTTCGTTGAAATAATATTGTTTCCCTCAAATTCAAGCTGTTTATTTGGGTATGAAGCAAATATATTTTCGTTTAAATACCAAAATGGAAGAGTTGATATTTGAAAAATTACCCATATTATAAAAACATAAGAAGCAAGTCTTGCAATAATTCTAAATCTTGCAAAAAATATTTTTAACTTGCGTTTATTTCTTCTGTCTTTTAATCGGGAGAGTTTTCTTTTTTTGTAACTTTTTACAATTACATCTTCACTCTCCGGAGTTAGGGTATTCAATTTTTTAATCTCCTCGCAAAAAACAGTTTTTTAAAACCTAATTTAAATTATATAACAATGTTTGTTAAACCGTTATACCAATTTAAATAAATTTTCGTTAATTTGCGAAAAAGCTAATTAAAGATTTAGAAGCTGTCTTGCTAAAAAAGAAAATTAAATAACTAACAGCGTGTGAAATATGCCAAATAACGTCATGCTTGTATGATAAGTTTCAGTTAAAATAAAAAAGAATTAGTAAAAAGTTTGGCGGATAAAGACTGGCGTCATGCTTGGGAATAAACCCTGTAGTTCAGATAAGTCCCCGTCTGCAATTTATCAAAATTGAACACAATCTGGAGTTACGTCAGCAGGAGCGCAAACTCATTCTGGCATTAAAGCTCGTATTCACAAGACAAATGATGAATTGTAACAGGCGGAGCCGTTCAAACAACAATCCGGAGGCTTCAAATGACACAAATACTTTATGCAGGAATTGACGTTTCAAAAGACAAACTTGATGTTGCCATCGCCTCAGATAGAGAAAAAATCCTTTTAAATTCTACCTTTAACAACTCTTTATCAGGATTTAAAATCCTACCAAAATGGATTAAAAAACATTTTAAAAAGTGTTAAACTGCCGGAAGAAGTAAAGAAATTAAGAAGGCTTAAAAGGTTTTTAAACACTCAGATAGCCGCCAGAGCAAAAGAAAGAACAAGGCTACATATACTAAAATGAGTTTGAATTTAGGAAAACCGGCAAAGCCGGATTTTCCCAACTTCATCACTCCTGCTTCGCCATACCGCCCCTAACGTTTTAAGAAAAAATCCGAAATTCATTTTGGGGGCGGTATAGTATCAAAGATGACGATGTAGCCCACGCGCTCAATGGCACAATTTCTTTCCTAACGGCAAGTATAGCGCAGACAGAAAAATTGATAAAAGAGCATATTGAGAAGTGTTACGAGCTAAAGCGCAAAGTGGAACTCCTTAAAACAATTCCAGGCATTGGAGATAAAACAGCATATGAAATTCTTTCAGAAATCCATATTGAAGATGGCGAAAATCTCAATGTTAAAGCGCAGGTGGCGCATGCAGGTCTTGCTCCCCGAGAACGTTTATCCGGCAGTAGTGTACGAGGTAAGAGCAAAATTTGCAAAAAGGGAAATTCTAATCTGAGAGGAGCATTATATATGCCGGCAATGTGCTGTATTCAGCATAATCCTATACTATTTGGTTTTTATCACAGACTATTGAGTAAAGGGAAGCTGGAAATGGTTGCTCTTGTTGCTGTTATGAGAAAATTGCTTACTATTTGCATTGGAGTATTAAGAAACAATCAACCTTTCCAGGTTGACTGGGTTCAAAAAAGAAAGGAAAAATTAGCTATGACTACTTGACTTTGATCACACAATCTGAACTTGTTTCAGCATCTATCCAATAAACAATTATAAGCAATAATCCGAAAGCCGGAAAGATCCCGAAACAAGTTCGGGATGACGGTTTTCATTTACTAAATATTTTAACAAGACAGCTTCTTACAAAAATTATCTTTTTCATTTACTGGTTTCTTTTAATCATTGGCATAATTTGTTTAAAAAATCCAAAATTATTTTTAATAACATTTTATTATTATCAACATTATTTTGTTGCGTAGCGGGATTTGCTATTGATTTTGTCGTGAAATTATGCCCTGAATCAGACTCTTGCTCGATTATAGAGTTGTCGCCAGAAGCAGAAGCAAGATTATTTCCTTTAGAATTAAATTGATACAAACTCGCATCGTTAATTTTTGCTTTATTTTTGCCGTTTGGGTCTTCAGCTAATTGTTTTATATTTGCGCCGTTTTCGCCAATTGCAATATTTAATAAACTTTTTACCCATTTTGATCCTTGCTGTTCCAATAAGCTTTCTTGCCCTGAAGCTGCACCTTTATTTATGCCGCCTTGCTGATAAACCTGTCCGCCGGTTTCAGCATTCGCTATATTTATCGTTTCAGGATTATATGCCGCTTGTGTAAGTTTTGCTCCGTTTATTGCGTAGCCTTCCAGCTGTGTTTTATATCCTTTTAAAGGATTAATCGGATTATGGTCCCTCATAATCACTTCTGATTCACTGCCGTCAACTATAGCCAAATTCTTTTGACCGCTTGCAAAAAGATTAATATCCGAATCATTTTTTGCATTAAGTGTTATATTTTTTCCTGTAATATTTCCGTCAGCATTATCTGCATTAATTTTAGAATTTACAACATCTAAATTAAAATTCCCTTCATTCTCAATGCTGATTTTTTCCTCAAGCTCTCTGCCGCCAAAGGAATATTTATCTGTAGCTGTTTCTATTTGCCATTTACCGCTGCATTCATCAAATTTTTCTTTTATAAAAAGATTTCCGTCAAAACTAAGTTTTGTATTTCCGTTAATTCTTTGAACAGCGCCATTGTTAACTTCATTACCATAATTTTTTCTGTAGGCATTGATTATTTCGCTATAATTTTTAAAATCCACTTGACCCATATTTTCCTCCCTCTACCTATAAAAAATACAACTATACTATTTCCTTACATATATTTATAAAAACAATTACTAGGAAAAAATTGCCCTCCTCAAATAAAGGGCACCTCTAAAAACAAGGAATTTTTGTTTTTTATATCTACCCCCTGCCCCCCTTCAAAGGGGGTATGGGTTTCGCCCCTATACCAAACTCCAATCAAATTTCATGAAAATTTCAAAAAATTGAGTTTTTAAAGGTGCCCTAAAAATAAATTTCGGATTTTTGTTAAATTGTTTTTGTTGCGCGGCGGCTTCGCCGCCGCGCAACAAAAACCAAAATTCATTTTGCAAGCAGTATCGTACAATTTCTTAATGATTTTGCTTTTTTGTAATAATAAAAATATACTAATTTATTCAAAGTTATTTTAAAAAAGCATGGAGATATTATAAATTTGAAATTTATAAAACAACTTCTTATTCTTGTTTGTTTGCCGTTAATAATGTCAGGTTGCGATCAGAAGAACAGTTCCGAAGATATTATTAAAATTGCCGCGCCTGTAGAACACGAAATTATTGAAAAACATTCGTCATTAGATCAGGAAACTCTTCTTAATCAAGGAATAATCAATCTTAAAGCGGATAATGTCGAAAAAGCCATTGAAATTCTTGAAAATTATACAACTTATTATCCTCATAACTCCGTAGGACAGTTTTATCTAGGAAAAGCCTATTTAAATAACATGAGATATGAAGATGCAATTAAAACGTTCAGAAAAACGTTAATGCTTGATGAAAGCGAAACACAGGCGTTTCTTTATATAGGACAGGCTTATGAGAAAATGGGACAAAGAAAAAGCGCAATTAAATATCTTTATAAATACCTTATTGCTGAATCCGGCTCGTTAGATACAAAAAAAATAAGCGGGGAAATTAACGATCTGGCAGAACCTGTCATCGGAAAAGATATAATCGGCAGGGTTTTTGTTACAAATGAGGTGATTAAAGAAAAAAATCTCGCTTTGAAGCCGATGACATGCTTTGAGTCTGCAGTTCCTGAAATCTATGGCTCGCTTGAAATAATAGATGCGCCAGCTAATACTGAAATAGAAGTCAAATGGCGGTTTTTATTAAAAAATGATAAAAAAATGGAGATTAATTCACACTTTTTTACGGTACAAGGAACAAAAAATGCTCTCGCTCTAATTAAAAAACCTGTTCCCAATTGGATTCCCGGGGAATACGAACTTGAAATTCTCGTGGACGGAGAAAAAAACACAAATTTAAATTTTTACATTTTTTAGATATACTAAACATTAAAATTAATAAAAATTTTTGTTGATCTTCTAAACTAATGATTGTTATTATAAACTTGGGGAAGTTAAAACGTAATTCATAAATGAAATTAAATAAAAAAATAAATAGTCGGTTGTTTGTATATGCGTTAATGTTGCTGTTATTTTGTTTTAACAGCAGCCCTGCATTGTGCAAAATTCAGGATGAAGACGGCGAAGAAAAACAGTTTACCGAAGCGGAAGATATTGACCCCGAAAAGCTGAATACCAAAAATGACCGAACTTATGATGATGCAATAACAATCAAGGAAATAAATATAAAAGGAAATAGCCTTGTTTCCAAAGATAAAATCCTTAATGAGCTTAAAATTGCTCCGGGATCAAAATTTAACAGGGAATTAATAAAAGACCGACTTAAAAATATATATGAAATGGGCTATTTTACAGAAAGAATAAAGGCGATTCCTGAAGCGGATTCGTCAGGGATAATATTAAACATCGAAATTGAAGAGAACGCCCCTGTTACGGGATTTAATCTAAAAGGAAATGAAGCTGTATCCTCAGATGAAATTCTTGCGCTTCTTGAAGACCAGCTCAGCCTTCCTCAAAACATCGCAAAATTAAACAGTTCAATTCAGGCGGTTGAAAATCTTTATGCTCAAAAAGGCTATATACTTGCAAGAGTGAAAAAAGTTCAGGATGATCCGGACGGGATAATTAATATTGATATAAACGAAGGAATTATCGATGAAATCGAGTTATCAGGCAATACTAAAACAAAAGATTTTGTAATAAAAAGAAATTTAACAATAAAACCCGGCGAAGTTTATAATGAAGATAAACTTAAACAGGATTTGACGAGAATATTCGGCACGCAGGCGTTTTCAGATGTCAGAAGAGTTATTTCTCCTTCAGTTAACGATCCTGCCAAATATAAACTTGCAATAGAAGTGGATGAAAAAAGAACAGGCTCTATTTCTCTGGGCGGCGGCATAGATACCGAATCAGGACTTTTTGGACAGGCGGGATATTTTGATAACAACTTCCTTGGGCGTGGTCAGGAAATAGGCGCAAATTTTATGATGGGAAGCGGTACTGTTTTAAGTAATAACGGGGTTTTAGACGATTCTCCCGTTCAGGTTGAACTTAAATTTATCGAGCCAAGACTTATGCAGTCGATGAATTCTCTTCAAGTAAGCGCATTTATGAACAATATGGCTAGTTATCAGGTTCCTTTAAGTATGGAAAAAAGAATTGGAGGGATGGTAGAGCTGGCAAGACCAATAAAAGACATTCCTAACCTTGCGGGCAGCATTAACCTTGGAGTAGAAGACGTAAGAATGAAGGAAGGCGATGCCACAGAAATAGCCAGATTGTTTGCGGAAAAAAATATTAATATTGATGAGAGAGCAAAACAACTGCAAGGCGGCACTTTTATTTCGCTTGGACCTTCTCTGGTATATGACAGCAGAAACAAACTGTTGAATCCTACTGATGGATGGTATGCTTCAGCCAGATTCAAAGAATCTTTTGCTGTTTCGGGAGCTTCAGAAACTTTTGGCAAAGGTAATTTTATAATTAGAAAATTTTTCCCTGTGGGAAAAGAATCAACAATTACTGTAGGAGCCAAATTAGGGTCAAAAATGCTTGGAACTTTGCCTGAATTTGACGCTTTCAGATTAGGAGGTCCTTACACAATAAGAGGCTTTAGAGAAGGCGACGTCGGAAGCGGAGAAGGCTTTATGATGGCAAGCGCAGAATTTAGAACTCCTATCCCTTTTATTAACAAGTATTTAGACTATAAAATAATAAAAGATATAAGATTAGCGTTTTTCTTAGATGCAGGAAAAGTTTACAATGAAATGCTGACAAATTCACTATACAATTATCCGGGGCATGCTATGTCAATAGGAACCGGAATGCTTATTCCGCTTCCTTATTTGGGTTCTATCAGGTTTGATTATGGTTACGCGCTTACAAGCGTCGGGACCGGCAACAAAAAAGGACGGTTCACTTTTGGCATTGGAGAAAGATATTAAAAACATTTATGGATATTTTGATTAAAAATGGTACTGTAGTTACGTCTAAGGAAATCAAACAGGCGGATATTCTTGTCAGCAAAGATAAAATAGATTCCATAAAACCCTGCGGAAGTTTTCATGAAGAAGTTTGCTTAAAGGTTATAGATGCTTCCAACATGCTGGTTATGCCGGGCGGAGTAGATGTTCATACTCATCTGGATATGCCTTTTATGGGAACAAAATCTACGGACGATTTCCGTACAGGAACTATAGCCGCAGCGATGGGCGGAACCACAAGTATAGTTGATTATGTTATTCCCAATAAACATGAATCTCTTAAAAAAGCTGTTAATAAATGGCATAAAAAAGCTGTTGATAAAGCCGTTATTGATTATGGGTTTCATGTTGCCCTTGTCCCGCCGGTGGATAAAATATTGCGGGAATTTGATTATCTTGTTGAAGCAGGAATTACAAGCGTAAAATGTTTTCTTGCCTATAAAAACTCTCTTATGTTAAGTGACGCAGACCTTTACAGGGTTTTCACAAAAGCGGCTGAACATAAACTTTTAGTGTGCGTACATGCCGAAAACGGCGAAATAATTGATTATTTAACAAAAAAATATTTAAAGGAAGGGCGGAAAGAACCTGTCTGTCATGCCGACTCAAGACCGCCTGAACTTGAGGATGAAGCGGTTTCCAGAGTTATAAAAATATCAAAATTGACTGAAACGCCTGTTTATTTTGCGCATCTATCTTCTAAAGGCGGAATAAAAGAAATTAAAAGAGCTAAAAAGAATAAACAAAAGGTTTTTGCGGAAACATGTCCGCAATATATGACTTTTAATCAACATAAATACCTTTCTGAAGACTTTGAAGCCGCTAAATATGTGATGTCCCCGCCGCTCAGGAAATATAAACATTCCAGTTACATTAAAAAATCTTTGAAAGATGGAATTATTGACGTAGTTGCAACAGACCATTGTCCGTTTAATTTTAATAAGGAAAAACAAAGAGGCATAAGGGATTTTACTCGAATACCAAATGGAATCCCAGGTATAGAAACAAGAATGCCTGTTATGTTTAACGAAATGATTGTTAAAATGGGAATGTGTTTAAGCAAATTTGTGGAAGTCAACTGCGCAAAACCCGCTAAAATATTCGGCTTAAGCCAAAAAGGCGACATTAAACCAGGGAAAGACGCTGATATTGTTTTATGGAATCCTGATATTATATGGAAAATCAAGAACAAAAACCTTCATGAAAATGTTGATTACAGCGCATTTGAAGATTATGTGGTTACAGGCAAGCCTGTTACGATTATTTCTCGCGGTGAAATAATCGTGGAAAACGGTGAATTAAAAGCTGAACCCGGCAGGGGACTGTATATAAACCGTCAGATTTCAAATTCAGCATATTCTTAATGAAATTTAAATTTATTGATTTTGAAAAATGAATAATAAATAATCCGGAAATTACTACAATTGCGCCTGTTATAACAGATTGACCCGGCATTTGATTTAAAAACAAAAATGCCACAATCGCTGTAAATATCGGGCTTATATAGCAATAGCAGGCTAATGAAGATACCGAATATTTAAAAATCAACTTTGCCCACAATACAGAAGCTGCCACGCTCGGAAAAGCCCCTAGATAAACAGCGGTAATCAGCGAATTGCTTTTAACGGTCGCAAGGTCTTTTATAAGAGCCGGCAAAAAGATGCATAAGGCAAGAGTTCCAGCCCAGACGAAATAGCAGGTAAGTTCAAAAGGTCTGTATTTCTTCATTAATACTCTTTGCTCAAGATCAAAAAGACTAAGAATGATTGCGGCTGTTAAAATCAGGATTACACTGTTGTTAAAAGTAAAATTTCCGCCGGATGCTATTATTATCCCGACAAAGCATACAATTATGCCTATCCATTTAAACGTATTTATGAACTCTTTGAAGATTAACAGTGAAAAGATTGAAACAAATATCGGGTAAGTATTTAATAAAAGACTGGAAAGAGCTACGGGTATTGCCTTTTGCCCACTAAACATTATTATATTATACACGGAAATTCCAAGAACTCCACATACACTAATTAATAGCAGGTCTTTTTTATCAGGCAATCTTACTTTATATATGAAAGAAAGCGCGAATAAAATAGCAGACGCTATGAGAAATCTGAATAAAGCCAGTCCCGAAGGGCTAAAATCCTTAAGCGCTATGACTACAGCCGTATAACTTGTTGACCATAAAAAAAATAAAAATAACATGCTCAGCGCAAAAATTAATCTTTTTTTGCACATATCTTCATATATCCAATTTCTTACACCCTATACAATTTAAAATATACACCTTATTAAATTTTTTACAACCCCAAAATTTAAAATCCATAGGAAAAATTAAGTTTTTTTTCGAGCTTTTATTTATATACATACTGATACCAGGAATTGGTGTGGATTATAGCTTTATATAATAAAGATTTTCAGGTTGTCAATCATTTTTTTCTCTTTTATAGCTTAAAAAAGGCGGTATTAATATTATTGCAATAATTTTTATTATCAAGTCATAATGCCTGAAATATAAAGTGAATTTTGGCAACATGTATAGTATATAAATTAAATCATGTATGCCTGATAAAAGAGTTAAGAACTAAGCGCAATATTATTTTTGCGTGTAAAAGACCATAATTTAAGCTTCTCGAAAGGTTTTTAATGTGTTTTTTAATAAAATTTTTATGAATTTTAAAAAATCTTATTAAAATCGGCAGGTTTTATATAATGCTTATTAGTATTTAAATATTGCTGATAAATCGTAATAATTAAGTTACCCCGCTACAAAAACTTAACAAAAATCTGAAATGTATTTTTATTTGAGTATAAAATGAATAAATTATTAGAAAATTTTAAAAATATATTTAAAATTAACTGCAATCATTTTTCAGCGCGCGCTAAAGACTGCAAATTTTGTCCTGACTGCGGCAAAAAAATTGTATCCAGATGGATTTTAATAAAATGTCAGGCTTGCGGACATTACAGAAAACCTGTAATAGACAGCTTTGGCAAAATAAAACCTTTAAAAAAATATTGTTTTTATTGTGGTTATACAAGATGGAAACCTGAAAATTATTATGAGCCGACAATTCCTGACAGTTTAAAGTCAATAGCGATTAAAAAAATTGAAACAGAAAAAAAACAGAATTTGAACTTTGGAAATTTAACAAAAAAATCAAAGATATGGATTGATATTTCTAAATAACTTGAATTGCTAAATAAATAATTTTATATTTGGCGTAGCGGCTGGCTTCGCCAGCCGCTACGCCTTTTTAAGGGAATGCGGCTCGCAGGCAAAGCCTGCGAGCCGTATAAAAAATTAAAATAAAATTTCAAGCTATTTCAGCGTTTCGATTAATTAGCAATTCGAGTTAAATAACTTGAGTTGCTATACCAATCAATTTAAAAAATCGTTAAATAAAAAAGATGGTTTTTGCAAATCCTTAATTGGCGGGCGTTTCGGCTTCGCCGAAACGCCCGCTATACCCTTACTCAACCCGCTCCGCCCGCAGGGCGGAGCGGGTTGTAGATATTAGCTTTTTAACAAATTAACGAAAACTTATTTGGATTGGTTTAGTCTAATCTTCAAAGATTAATTTTAAGATTTTTTCTTTTCCTGCCCCTGTTTTTGCGGAAAACTCGATTATTTCCGTGTTCAGGGTTTCCGATAAAGATTTTATTGAGCCGCATGCTTTATTTTTGCTCAAAGTATCAGATTTTGTTGCTAATGTAACTGTTTTAATTTTATTATGATCAAGCCATTCCTTCATTTGAAGGTCATTTTTCTGAGCTTCATGTCTTGCGTCAATGAATTGAATAACAAATTTTAATGATTCCCTTTTAAGCAGGTATTCTTCAAGATTTTTTTCCCATAAAGCAAGCTCTTTCTTGGAAACCCTTGCGTATCCATAGCCTGGCAAGTCTGCTATGATTACTTTTTCCTGTAAATTATAAAGATTTATCAATCTTGTTTTTCCGGGTGTATTGCTTGTTTTCGCAAGTTGTTTTCTTCCCGCTACAGTGTTTATAAATGAAGATTTACCTACATTGGATCGCCCAATAAGCGCAATTTCAGGAAGATTATATTGGGGGCAATTTTTAAGAGCCGGACAGCTAATCAAAAATTCCGCTTTTATCACTTTTATCATTTAAATTACCGCTTTTCATTTTATGTCTTTTCCAGGTGTTTGACAGCAAATCATACGTTTGCTTGTCATTAAATACTGCTATTTGCATTGATTTGTCTTTTTTAAAATCTATATCAAAAATCTTTTTGTTTTTTGAAAAAATGTTATCCGCTTCAACAAGAATGATCTCAACGATTTTATCTCTGAGAATGCTCATGTTTTCTTTGTTAAAAAGCTCAAAAGTTCTTAGAATATCAAACCTTTTGCTCTTCTTACCAATATTATACGTTAAAAATTTTTCTGTTATTTTATTCATTAATTTTTTCTTTTTTTAATGTCCAGATAAAAAAGCGTGTAACAAATACTCCCTAATGGTAGCATAAATGACGTTATAAGCATGCTGATAATTGAAAAAGCAATTTCTCTGGAGATATCAGAAACAGAATATTTGATTTTTTCAAGGATTCCGGCTATAAAAGGATTTTCAGACAGAATTTTAACATAAATTTCAATGGGAATTACCAAATAATCCATAAAAAGCGTATTTTTAAGAGGCATTTGCATAAGAACCGGAATCAGTATTCCTGTAAAGATAAAAAGCAATATTGCCAGTATAATTCCTCGCCAGAAATGCTTTTTCATCATTTCAAAGCTTTTTTTAAGCGCCCCAAAAGGAGTTATGATTTCTAAAGCAAAGATTTGACAGCTTAAACTTAAGTATATTGACGCTAAAACAAGTAAGATTACGCAAATTAAAAGAGAAATCCCGAAAAGAATGGCTGAAAGTGTTTTATCCAGGAAAAAAAGACTTAAAAGGAGTGTTATAAAAGGTATTGCGGGAAAAATAATCCAAATGCTCATAAGCAGAAATAGCAGGGTAATATAATCTTTTGTTCTTAAATTTACAGCGCCGTTATGTGTTTTAAAGTTGCCAAAGCTTTTTTTCTTGACAAGGTCTGCGGTTAGAGTGTTTAAAGAAATCATCGCAACCAAATATTCCCAAAAAGCGTTTAAAAATAGTATAAACCCGGGTATTAATATTAAAATCAAGCCCAGCAGAAGGAAAACCAGATTTTGTTGCAGCTGTTCCCCTGATAATGCTAAAAGAACATATTTTCGATAAAAATAAACCGGCGCAAATATTAATAATACGCCAAGAACTTGCCCAAAAACCGGAAAAAGCATTACTATCGAAAAAGGAAAGAAATTTTTAATGTAAAGAAATATTCCTCTAAAAAAAATTTGCAGGATATTTTCACTATTTTTAACGTTTTTCGTCTTTTTGCCCAAAACACAGTCCTTTTAAATATCAATTTCCTTTTAAAATTAGTATATAATAATTTGAATTGTTTTGAACAAAAGCTATTAATTTTTATTTTGAGATGGTTTAATATAGATGAAATAGAAAGTTTCTATAAAAATAGGGAATTAAAATGACCACAATAAACAATTGTAGAGTAGTTTGTCAGGAAGCTGTTATTGAAAAAGAACACAGCAGAGAAGATTTATGTAAAAAAATATGCGATAATATCTTACAGGGACTTCTTGAAGGCTATGAAGAGCTCAAAGAAAAAAATCCCGAAAAAACAGAAAATTTTCAATCACAAATTGAAGAAATTAAAAAACAACTTGTTGAAAATCAAATTAAGCAAAGTATAGAAACAGTTTTTTCAGCTAAATAGTTTATTAATAATGAGAAAAAATTTTTTAATATTGAATTTTGGAGGACTTGGGGATCAAATACTGTTTTTACCTGTTCTTCAGACCATAAAAAAAGTTTCTGATGAATCCTTCATCACATTTATTACTGAGCCGAGAAGCTCGTCAATAAATCGTCTTACAGATTATATTGATGAGTTGTTTATTAGCGATTTAAAAGGCAAAAATAAGTTTTTTGAATTGTTAAGAATTTTAACAAAAGCCTTTTTCGGCAAATATGATACGGTAATTTCTTCGGGAAGTTCTCAATTAGTATCTATTATACTATTTTTAACAGGGATAAAAAACCGCATAGGCTATGATAGCGGATTATTAAGCCGTATTCTGCTTACGAAAGCCGTTCCTCTCAATCAAAATCAATACGCCTCTGATATGTACCATGATCTGGTTTTATCGTTTTGTTTTTCTAAGGAAGCCCAAATTCCTGAAATTAAATTATCGCTTAATGAACAGAAAAAAAAGCATATAGAAAATTTAATTTCAGGCAGTTTAGATGCAAAAAAAATCGTAATTCACCCTGGAGTAAGCAAATTAAGTATTCAAAAAGGTATAATTAAATTCTGGACTGTGGATAACTGGGCAAATTTTATAAAAATGCTGTTATTAAGCGGTAAATATACGGTTATTTTAACGGGAGGTCCTGACGACAGAGAAATTTTCCCTGAATTAAAACAAAAAATTTCGGAAATTGAATTCAGTAAAGACCATTTTCTTGATCTTTCGGATAAGTCATTTAACATTCAAGAGTTTGCTTATCTGGTGAAGATATCCGACATGCTTGTATGTGTAGATTCTGCTCCAATGCATATTGCGGTGGGTTTAAAACAGCAGGTTACGGCTTTATTTGGTCCTACTGATGAAGCTAAACTACTTCCGCCTAACAACAATCTTTTTACGGCGGTTAAAAATGATAAAGCAACTTGTAGACCTTGTTTGTGGGATAAAAGACAGATTTCGTGCGAAAAAACGGATTGTTTGAACATTTCGCCGGAGTTTGTGTTTGATGTTTTAGATAAAAAATTTATGGAAAAGTAATACCAAGTTGCAATCAATGTATGATTAAATCTCCCTCCCCCTGCCCCCTCCCCAAGGGAGGGGAAGAAGAGTTGATAAGGGTTTTGCCGGCTACGCCGGCAAAACCCTTATCAAAAAATATAGAACTTTAGGAAGCTAATTTTAGCTCGAAAGTATCGGCAGACGTGGAGATGCCATAGACCTCATCCTGTAAATTAAACTTTACATCTCCAACAGAGCCGCCAAGCTTTTGCTTAAGGATTGTCAA
>JAKLDH010000037.1 GCA_022703625.1 Cyanobacteriota bacterium
TCATTATTTAGGCAAACTTCATATTTTAATACGCTTTTTTTCATGTCCTTACCTCACGTCTTTTTCTTCAAGACGTTAAAAACGTAATTTTGTTCTATGCAATCATTCGGTCAGAGCACTAGCGCAATTAATTTTTTTAAGCGTCATTCTGAGGGCTTTAGCCCGAAGAATCTTGTTGTATATAAGCCATGAGATGTTTCGCTTCGCTCAACATGACGCATTCTTTCCATGCGATCCTTCGCTTCGCTCAGGATGACGAGTTCGACTAATTAGCAATGCGCGTTAAGTCGTTTTTTTAAGTTTATGTTTGACATAAGAAGCTACAGCCTGACTTACATTAGACGGTTCTCCCGTTTTTTCTTGTTTTCCGGGCAATCCAAATAACTTTTGTTCTTTTAAATATTTATATAAAAGAACACCGCCAAACCCCAATAAAATCAATAGAACTATTTTGCCGAGAGCCGCAAACATCTTTAAAACAGTAGGAATAAAACCTTCTTTTTTTTCGGGTTTTACTTCAGGCGTTTCCTGAACGACAGGACTAACAACCTTTTCTGGAGCTTGCGCCACAGCGTTGGGCTTTTCTACAGTTATTTTAGGCAAGGGTTGATCCTGCGAAACAGATGGAGGCGGCATATAATCGCCTCCATCTGAAGCATATCCAACACAACAACAACTCGTTTGTATAAATACCATCAACAATGTTGTTATAATTATTTTAAATATCAATCTGTAATTAAACATTCTACAGACCTGCCGTTTTATCTTTTTGTAGTTCTACTTGTTCTTGTACTTTTTCTTGGTCCGTAAGAAGTTCTTTTTACAGGAGTAGAAGAGGCTTTTACGGGTTTAGTTTCTGCTTGTTGCTCTTCTGTTTGTTGTTCAAGTTGAGGTTCCTGTTTCTGTTCTTCCTGCTGAGGTTCTACAGACTGAATTTCCTCTTTTTGTTGAGCTTGCTGTTGTTCAACCTGTTGAGGTTGAGCAAGTTGAAGCTGCTCTTTTTGCAATTCCTGTTGAGGTTCTACATTCCGAATTTCCTCTTTTTGCAATTCCTGTTGCGGTTGCGCAAGTTGAGGTTCTTGTTTTTGTATTGCCTGTTGCGGTCTTTGAGTCCTAAAATCCTGCCTTGGTCCTTTATGAGGATGGTGATGATAAGTTTTAGGCATTTCTTTTTGTCTTATCTCTTGCGCCGGCAATTCTATCAGCAATTGCTCCTGCTGAGGCGGTTGTTTCGCCTGAGTGTCCGTTGTTTCAATTTCGTCCAGCAATGTGAATACATCCGGCTGATAATCTTCTCCCATATTGTTTTTCGCTGCGCCTGAAGGAACCGAAGAAAATTTTACAACCTGAGAAATATTCGGCAAATATTTATTTTGTTGCAAATGCTGTTTTATTGAATCATTGTTTATTTCCTGAGGTTTAAGCTCTTCAGGTCTATTCTTTATGATTTTATGAGCATTTGCCGCATTTATGGACGGGCTTGCTTCAATTCTTTTAGGCAAAAAGGCGTTCGGTTTATTTGGGGGATTATTTTGGAATTGTTTTGTAAAATCCTGTCCGGATTGTTTCATCGGCATTGCGCCCTGTCTGAAATGTTTTGTTTTCTGTTGTTTTACCGCCATTTCAGCTTCCTGTGGAGGAACCACAAAATTGAATTCTTCAAGCAACATTCCTGTACCTGAGCATGCCGAACATTTTTTAGAGAATATCTCGGCAAGACTCTGTCCCTGCCTGTGTCTTGTAAGCTCCACAAGTCCAAGATCAGAAAGCTGACCGATCTGAGGGTTTGATTTATCCGGTTCAAGAGCTAGCTCAAACTGTTCAAGAACCATTATCTGATCAACTCTGTTATCCATATCGATAAAATCAACAATAATCATGCCGCCTATATTTCTTAATTTAAGCTGTCTGGCGATTTCGTCTACAGCTTCAAGATTGGTTTTTCTGATAGTTTCTGCCTGTGTAGCCGAACTGACAAACTTTCCGCTGTTAACGTCAATTACGCTTAAAGCTTCTGTTGTCTGAATATATAAATATCCGCCGCAGGGCAGGTTTATTTTTGTTTGAAGAGCGTTTCTTATTTCTTTATCAATATTATGCGCTATTAAAATAGAGTCTTTCCCTTTATGCAAAGATAAATTGACCGGATGGGAAATGTTCCAGCTCTGTAAAAGCTGTTGCGCTCTATAATACGCAAAAGATGTGTCAACAACGATTTCGCTTACATCTTCAGTGCATGCTTCCCTGATTACTTTATAAAGCAAATCCTGATCCCGATGGAGCAAAGAAGGCGGATTAACAGTATCAGCGGCAGTAACAACGTTATGCCAGCTTTCCAATAAAAGCTCCAAATCCTCCTGAATTTCTGCTTCCGATTGATTTTCAGCTTCTGTTCTTATAATTATGCCGATTCCGGGAGTTTTCATAACGCTCACGATTGATTTAAGTCTTGCTCTTTCTTTTGCGGAAGAGATTTTTTTACTTACGTTCACGCCTTTTTCCTGTGGCATAAGCACAAGAAACCTGCCGGGAATTGTTATTGACGTTGTAACTCTTGGTCCTTTATGTCCTGTAGGCTCTTTAACAACCTGAACAATAAGATTCTGTTTAGGTTTAACAATTTCATTTAAAGCGCCTTTGCCGATTATGTCAGAAGCGTGAAGAAAACCCATTTTGTCGCTTCCAACGTTCACAAAAGCCGCGTCTATACTTGGCAATACATTTTCTACCTTAGCAAGAAATATATCTCCTAATAAAATTTCTCCTCTGTGAATAAAAAATTCTATAACTTTACCGTCTTTAACAACCGCCGCAATGTTGTCCCGTTCTGAAATAATAATTGATTTGCTCATAAACTTAATTTTTCCTTTAAAACTTTGTATACCTTATAAAACTTGTATTGTCATCAAAATAAACCCTGCTTATTGCAGTTTTTTTTAATAAACTAATTTTTTTAATCAAACTAAAACTCATTTTTCTATAAATTTAATATAAAAACCGCTTTATCTATGAAACACCAGACATTGTTCTAATTCATCAATTCATTAAAATTACAGTCCAATAATTTCTCTCTTGTTATTCTCCAATTTATTTCAGGAGTTAGTATTTTTACAAATTCATCAGCTCTTACCGAACTAATTGAAACTTTTTCATTTAATAAAAGCCCGTTATTTTCATCAGATATGTTATTTTCCTGTATATTGCCTATTCCGGCTTTGAGTATAAACTCAAGGATATTATTTTCTGAATCAAACTGAAGAGAATAAATGCCAGGCTTTATATCTATTTTTTTCAAACCTTTTTTAGAAGATTTTTCAATAATTATATTTTCCTTTAATAATAGCTCTTTGGCAAGACTTTCAATGTTAATTTTTTTATTAATTAATTCCTGATCGGCGAATGCCTTATATACTGCCCAACAAACAGTTTTTTCCAAACAATCCTTATTTTTAGGAATTTTAACAATATTAGATATTTGTGAATTTTCGGGAAGAATATTATTTAATTTATCTTTAATAATATTTTCGTCAATTTCTTCCTGAAATTCAATATCAACATATTCATTTTTTCCTTCAATAAACAACGGCAAAGCGACGCCTATAGAAATTTTCGGCGCAGGGTTAAACCCTTGGGAATAGTTAAGTTTCAGCCCCGCTTTTTTTATTGAATAATATATTAATTTTTGCCAATCCAGATGTGAAATAAACTTAAGACAGCCTGTTTTTGATATTTTCAGCCTGTATTTACAGCCATTTTCAGAATAGGTTATTTGTTTTTCCATAATTTTTTAATCTTCTTTTAATTTTTCCGGTATATTCATTCTCTCATGCAAAATACTTATTATGCCAATAGATTTACACGAAATACTTTTAAAAAAAATATAATGTTTTTTATATTTATGATAAAAAACATTTTTTATTTTCTCATGCTCAATTTTTTTCCATAATTCAGGGGTTAAGGAAATTTTTTTAATAGATTCATAAAGCCCCATACATAATTATTTGCTTGTTCTTCTCCCCATTCTTTTTTTGTGTATTGCCATATTTTTATAATTTGTTTATGAACAGTTTTATAAATTTTATATTCCATTTTAATAATTTTCTTTTTTAGCCTGAGCAATAATTTCATCAGGATTAAATTCTATAAACTGATTTTCGTTCGCATTTATTCCATCTTTTAATTCTTCATAAAGATAATCCCAATTATTTTTTTCCTGTATTTCATAATCTTTGCGGATTAAATCTCTGATATATTCACTTGCGGATTCATATAAACCATCCAAGCCGATTTGTCGGTTTATAAAATCTTTTAATTTTTCCGGAAGTCTAACATTAATACTTTCAGCCATTTTTTTCCCTTTTTATACTCAAATAAAAATAAATTTCATTTATGTAATATTATAAGACATGTAACAATAAAATTCAATATGTGAGAATATTATTCACACTTATAATATTCCAAATTTATAAATCCTTAATTTGCGGTCATTTTGCCGAAGGCAAAATGACCGCAATTCCCCAGCTCATACCAAGTACAAAACAGCCTAAATTGTCATTGCGAGCGAGCGCAGCGAGCGTGGCAATCTATCCGGCTAACAACAATAAATATTTCATCCAAAAGGGAAAGATTGCCGCGTCGGGGCAAAGCCCCTCCTCGCAATGACAGCTTGAAGATTGCAGTTATAATTGCAAGTTGGTATCAACTCAATGAATTACCTGATTTTATAGAAGGCTTTGTGTTAAATTCAGAACAAACCCCACAATTTGAGCATTTTTCCTCGCACGGAACAGCGGTTTTTTCTTCTATAGCTTTGTTAAAATCTTGTATAAGCCAATTTTTGTTTACTCCTGTGTTTATTATATCCCACGGAAGCTCGTCATTGTGATTAAACTGTTTTTCTGCGTATTCTTCAAGGTCAATATTCAACTCTTGAGCCGCTTCAATCCATAATTTTTTATTAAAATGCTCTCTCCATGCGTCAAGATACGAACCTTTTTTGTGAACTTCCTCTATTAACGCATTAAGCCTTCTATCCCCGCGAGAAAACACCGCTTCCAGACGACTTAAAAAGATATCATGAAAATTAAGCTTAACGCCCTTTAAAAATCTGGCTTTATCTTTTAAATACCTTATTTTTTCGTATAAACTATTATGGTTTTCCTGCCCCGTCCATTGGAATGGGGTAAACGGTTTCGGCACAAAAATAGAAACTGTGCAGGTTACGGAAAGATTTTTGCTTAAATTCAGCTCTGATTTTACTTTTCTCGCCTCTGTCCCGATTGTTTTTAAAAGCTCAAAAATACCGTCTAAATCCTCAAAAGTTTCTGTGGGAAGCCCTATTATGAAATATAATTTTATATTTTGCCAGCCTGCTTTATAAACAGACATTGCGGCATCAATAATCTGTTGCTCAGAGAGGTTTTTGTTTATAACATTTCTAAGACGTTGAGTGCCAGCTTCCGGAGCAATTGTTATTGTACTTTTTCTTACTGTCTGAACTAACTCGGCAAGTTCAAGGTTGAATTTATCCGCTCTTTGGCTTGGAAGTGATATTGAAGTTCCGTTTGGGGCATGCTTTTCGTTTAATGTTCTTACAAGGTTTTCTATACAGCCATAATCGTTTGAGGATAAGGAAAGCAGTGAATACTCCTCATACCCTGTATTTTTGATTGATTCGTCCACCAGATGAATTATATTTTCAGGCGATTTTTCTCTTACGGGAAAATTTACAAAACAAGGCTGGCAGAACCTGCACATTCTCCCGCAACCTCTTCTTATCTCGATTACAGCCCTGTCATGCGCAGCAGAGCTTAACGGGACAGGAAAATCCACAGGATAATCAATATTATCAATATCGTTTATTCGTTTATCAATTTTTTGGGGAATTTCTTTAATTTTAGGAACAGGCTTGGAAAAAGGCTTGTCAGAAGAATAGAAAAACGGGACATAAACACCTTTTAGGGCAGATAATTTTTTTAGAATTTCCTCTCTTGAAAACCCTGATTTTTTGGATTCGTTAATGGTTTCAAGAATTTCAATAATGACGGTTTCGCCGTCGCCTATTATAAATGCGTCGATGAATTCCGATACAGGCTCGGGATTATAACTTCCCGGTCCTCCCGCAATAACAAAAGGGTCATCATCAGTCCTTTCAGAGCTTTTATACGGAATAAAAGCCATCTCCAACATAGAAAGTATGGTAGGATAACTAAGCTCGTACTGAAGGGAAAAAGCGATTAAATCAAACTCTTTCAGGGGTTTAAAGCTTTCGACGCCATATAAAGGCATGCCGTGTTCTTTAAGTTGATCCCTAAAATCTGTTTCAGGAGCATAAACTCTGTCTGCAAGGAAATTTTGACCGGTATAACGATTTATTCGGTCGTATAAAATCCTTAGCCCAAGATTGGAAATTCCTATTTCATACAAATCCGGAAAAGCAAAAGCTATCCTTGTTTGCGCTGAATCCCAGTTTTTATTGACGCTTCCAGGCTCTCCGCCCATGTATCTTGAGGGTTTATTTACTTTATATAAGAGTTTTTCCAGATTTTCAGGAATTTTATTTTTATCTGAAAATTCGAGGTTAATTGTTTCTTTTATAATTATTCACCCTGATAAGTTTCAACAACTTCTTCTTCTATTGCTCTTGCTTCTTTAATAATTTCAGACGCAACAGCTATAACAGGAAGGTTCACTGACACTTTGGAAGTGATTTTTATAAGCATTTTGTATTCTCCGAGCATATTTATCGGATTGTTCAAAGTAATGCTTCTTTTGTCAATTTCAACGCCGGCTTTTTCCTGAACTAAATCAGCAAGTTTTTTTGTTGTAACAGCGCCGAACAATTTGCCGTTTTCGCCAGCTTTAACTGAAATTTCAAGTTTTTCAAGTTTTTTTATAACTTCCGCTTTTTGTAAAGCTTCCTGATATAATTTTTCAGTTTGTTGTTTAATTCTTTCAAGATTTTTTTCTCTGTTTTTTAAAGAGCCTGCTGTTGCAACTTCAGCGAAACCTTGCGGTAAAAGATAATTTCTTGCAAAACCGTCTTTAACTTCAACGACCTCGCCTGATTCACCCAACGACTGAACGTCTTTTTTAAGAATTAATTTCATTTATGCCTCCTGGTTAAATTTTAAATTTATTTATAATAATAAAAAAGCTTACTATAAAAGTTTTTTTATTCCAAGAAAACAAACGTTTTAATTTGTCAAAAAACTAATGCTCAGTTAAGTTAATTTTAAGGAGTAGCAAAAATCATCTTTTTTATTTATCGGTTACCTTTCTATGATTGGCATAACGAATTTTTTTACATTGGTATAGTATATCTATTTAATTTATGATAGGTTTATTATATTGACTAAAAAATGTGATTATTTATACTTTTATAAGTAATTATGGCGACATGGCCAAGTGGTAAGGCAGGAGTCTGCAAAACTCTTACCCCCAGTTCGAATCTGGGTGTCGCCTTTTTTCTTTTTAAAGAAATTTAAAAGAGTTTATTTTTCCGATTAAAATTTTTCAAATACAAAATATGACCGATAATATTTTTTATGTAATTTTTAAATTAACTGCTTAACACAATTTAACACAATTAAAAGTGTCACCCTGAACTTGTTTCAAGGTCTTTCCAGCATGCAATAGAATACTTACCGTTTCTTCATTTTCTTTTCTTTTTGAACGCAAAAAGAAAAGAAAACGAAGCAAAAGAAAAGAAAAACTGAACCCCAAGGGGACAAGACTGTCAGGGGCAAGCCCCCGAACCCCCTCGTATTCAAATGAGCCCTTTTTGTCTTTTCTTCGCTTTTTACATAAAAAATATTATCGGTCTATATCTTTAAAAATTTTACTTAAAAACTTTTTATTCTTTCCTTAGGCGCATTTTAAAATTACCCTGCAACAGTTTTAATTAGGATAAAAAAATATTATTAATATATAATTTAAGTTAGAAGAGCATAAAAAAATATTAACTTAAAAAAGAGAAAAATTATGAACAAAAAACGGAATGAAATTAAAAATGCTATAGAGGATAAATTTGAATTCAGCTCTGTGGAAGAGGCGATTCAGGACATTAAAGACGGGAAAGTCGTTATTGTCGCCGATGATGAAAGCAGGGAAAACGAAGGCGACCTTGTTTGCGCCGCTGAAAAAGTTACTCCCGAAATAATAAATTTCATGGTAAAGGAAGGCAGAGGGTTAATCTGCGTACCCTTAACTTCTGAAAGAACTAAAAAACTTAATTTAAGCCAGATGGTAAGCGAAAATACCGAATCCCACGGCACGGCTTTTACTGTAAGCGTTGACGCAGGTTCTGCGTTTGGCGTAACTACAGGCATATCAGCTTATGACAGAGCAATGACAATAAAAGTTCTTGTTGATCCTAATACAAGACCTGATGATTTAAAAAGACCGGGTCATATATTTCCGCTGGAAGCTAAAAAAGGCGGCGTTTTAAAAAGAGTCGGGCAGACAGAAGCCAGCGTTGACCTTGCAAGACTTGCGGGATTACAGCATGCCGGCGTTATTTGCGAAATTTTAAATGAAGACGGCACAATGGCGCGACGTGATGAACTGATTAAATTCGCAAAAAAGCATAACCTCAAGTTTATTACCGTTGCGCAGCTTATAAAATACCGATTAAAAAGAGAAAAATTTGTAAAAAGAGTTATAAAAGCGCATCTTCCAACGGTGTTTGGAGATTTTAACATATACGGATACATTAATACACTCGACAACACAGAACATGTGGCGCTTGTAAAAGGCAATCCTGAAGAGTTTAAGACCTGTAAGCCGTTAGTGAGAATGCATAGCGAGTGTTTAACCGGAGATATTTTCCATAGCATGCGCTGCGACTGCGGAGATCAGCTTGGAAATTCCCTTGAGCTTATAGAAAAAGAAGGCAAAGGCGTTCTGGTTTATATAAAAGCCCATGAAGGCAGAGGAATAGGACTTATAAACAAACTGAAAGCCTATGTTCTTCAGGAACAGGGGCAGGATACAGTGGAAGCAAATGTATCTCTTGGTTTTGAACCTGATTTAAGGGATTATGGAGTTGGAGCGCAGATACTTCTTGATCTTGGGATTAAAAAATTCAGGTTAATTACAAATAATCCTAAAAAAATTGTCGGACTGGAAGGATACGGTCTGGAAATTAGCGATAGAGTCGCTCTTCCTGTTTGCGTAAATAAACATAACGAAAGATATATGTGTACCAAGCGTGATAAAATGGAACATATTTTAGATAAAAAATTTGAAGAATAAATATGGAGAATAAATATGGTAAAAGTCTATGAAGGCAATTTAACGGCGGAAAAAGGCAAATTTGCGATAGTTATAGCCCGTTTTAACGAGTTTATCGGCTCAAAGCTTTTGAGCGGATGTATTGACGCGCTTAAAAGACATGGAGTAGATGAAGAAAATATAGAAATGGCATGGGTTCCGGGATCGTTTGAAATTCCGCTGGCGGCTAAAAAATTTGCCGCATCAGGGAAATACGATGCTGTTATTGCTCTTGGAGCCGTAATAAGAGGCAGTACTCCTCATTTTGATTATGTTGCTTCAGAAATCGCAAAAGGAGTAGCGCAGGTAGGGCTAGAAACTTCTGTACCTGTTATATTCGGCGTTTTAACAACTGATAATATTGAACAGGCAATTGAAAGAGCCGGTACAAAGTCAGGAAATAAAGGAGCCGATGCGGCAAAAACCGCAATTGAAATGGTAAATCTGTTAAACTCAATTAACGCCGGATAATTTTCGCAACGTTAAGAAATTTTTACGGGGTTTTCGGCTTCGCCGAAAACCCCGTAATGCCCTTACTTATTTAAATTGGTATAACAAAGCGCTATTTTTTACTTAATTCAGTTTTTATTTGTTCTTGAAGTTTTAATATTTCTTCATTGCTATTTGTCATTAATAAAAATTTGTTTGCCTCATTTTTTCTTGCTTCCAGCAAATACTTTACCGCAAGCCCTGAAAGTTGTTCTTTATTAAATTCAATATACCCTGTTGATCCTGAACTTATTGATGGATTTGCGGGGATTGTTTGTTTTGCTCCTAAATCATCTGTAATTTGAAGATGCTTTTCCTTTATTGTTATGTTTTGATGTTCACGAAAAACCGCTTTTGGATTACTAATGGTTTTTTCTTCTATTCCCATTGAAATAGTCGTTGCTAAATGATCATCAGTTCTTTTTTCAATTGCGTTTTTTAATGCCTTTGTAATTCTTGGTCTAAGAATCTTTTGTACATCTTCTGTTACTGTTACTTTTCCCGCAAAAGCAGGTGTCATTGCATAATTGTTAAAATTGTTTCGAACTATCATTTTGACCTCACTTTCAGATAACATTTTTTTATAACTCTCTAATTCTCTAATATTTACAATGTGAATAAAAAAAAATGTTAACATTAGTAGTTATTAATTTTTACATTTATTAATATGAAACATGTAAAGTCTATAGCATCAAGAAATCAGACTGTCTTAAAGCCTCATACAGCGCAATCGCTACAGAATTCGCCAGGTTAAGACTTCTTTTTTCTTGAAGCATTGGAATAGTCAAACTTTTTTCAGGATTTGAAAAAATTAATTCTTCCGGAAGCCCCTTGGTTTCACTTCCAAAAACCAAAAAATCTCCCTGCTTGAAATTAGCTTCTGTATATTTTCTTGAAACCTTTGTAGTGAAATAATAAAAACTGTTTTCAGGGAATTTTTCTTCAAGTTCCTTAATAGAAGCAATTTTTATAACTTCTACGCCTTCAAGATAATCCATGCCGGCTCTTTTTAAGTATTTATCAGTAAGATGAAATCCCAATTTCCCGACCAGATAAAGGGAACAGCCTGTACATGAGCATAATCTGATAATATTTCCGGTATTCTGCGGAATGTTCGGTTCGTATAAAACTATTCTGAAATTTTCTTTATTCATTAATTTTTAACAAAAAACCTTTTACTTTCTATAATCACCGGAATTCCTCGAGCGATACAGAAAAATACTGAAATATATACACTTGCGTAGGCTATAGTTGAAATTAAAGGTTTTAAAGCATAATCTGAAGGCATTTGAGAGAGAATTAACAGCGCAAAAGCTATTGCCTTAAAGACAGCATAAGAAAATCTGCTAAAATTGGAAGCTACAATGAATTTTCCGATTTTACTTTGCATCATTGTTGTTGTTCCAAAAGCTGTATAACCCTGTTCAAGAGCCATGCTTCTTAATCCGTCGGTAACAAGCCCTCTTGTTAAAACTGCAAGCGGTATCCATAAAGGCAACCACCCGATTACAGCAAAAGTTACCCAATAAACATTTTCCACAATTCTATCGCTTAAAATATCAAGCATTGCCCCAAATTTTGAAGTTTCATTAAATTTTCTGGCAACGTAACCGTCAAGTCCGTCCATCCAGATTACAAGTATAGTAAGAATAAACGCTGATAAATAAACCGCATCGTCTTTTATAAAAAGAATTCCTGCCGCTATAAAACAGAGAACCACTCTAAATATAGAAATAAAATTTGCCATGTCTTTTTAGTGCCTTTTTGTATTATATTATAATAAAATTCATTAATATGTTTATATTTAACGAGTTTCCCCAATTATTTCGCAAGTAATTCATATTAATTAGTTTTATCGTTTAGTATAAAACAATTGTATTTAATAATCAAAATGAAAAAAATTTTAATTCAAATTTTAATAATTATTTTAATATTCGTTAATATTTCGGTTTTTGCTTCTACAAAACCGGAAGAATCTTTATTAATTGAAAAAAATGATTTTAAACTTTTTCTTACTTTTGATGAATTAATAAAACTTTCTAAAACAAAGGAACTTGATGAAGAGCTTGCTAACAAGCTGAATATAATTTTATATAATCCTGTAATTGATAATACGATTGCTCCTAAGAGCGATAAATTAAAAGAAAACCCTGTTTTAGGAGAATTTATAAGGGTTGCAAGCTGGAATATCGCAAGAGGATTGAATTTAAATGAAATTGAGATGGTTTTCAATGACCCTGAGCAGTTTTTAATAAAAGCAAGGAATAGAAAAGATAAATTAGACAAAAAATACATAAAAGAAGTACAAAAACAAATTGAAATACTTAAAGAAACCGATATATTTTTACTTAATGAAGTTGATATAGGTATGCCTCGGACAAATTATAAAAATGTCGCAGAGGAATTTGCCGAAATGCTTGGATATAATTATGCGTTCGGCGTTGAGTTCGTTGAGGTAGATCCAACCCATCTTGGACTTGAGGATTATGAATGGTCAGAAGAGAACATATTATTCCCTGATAAAGATTACATAGTTGATAAATCAAAATACAAAGGGCTTCATGGCAATGCGATTATAAGCAGATATCCGTTAAAAAACGTCAGAATTGTACGGCTTCCTGATGTTTACGGCTGGTTTGACAATGAAAAAAACAAAATTGCCGGAATTGAAGTTGCAAGAAGAAAAGCGGCGGAATTAATCTTTGAAGAAAGCGTCTTAAGGGAAATCCGGCGAGGAAGCAGAATGGCTTTAATTGCTGATGTTGAAATTCCCGGAGCAGAAAAACCTTTAACCGTTATATCAATTCATCTTGAGAACAGGGCAATACCTCAATACAGATATGAACAGATGAAAATTTTGCTTGAACAAATCAAAACCATAGAAAATCCGATTATACTTGCGGGAGATTTAAACACAACCACAAAAGACGGCAGTCCGACCACAATTATCAGGGAAGTGAAAAAGAAAATAAAAGACGTTGATTTTATCGCAAAACAGCTTATTTATATTGCAATCCCTCAATCTTTAGTTATAACATCCGCTAATTTAGTTACAAATGTGGTTAGAACACATAATAATCCTACGGTTAGAAATATTCCGATTGTTTCTCCGAATAAAGAAAGAAAATTATTTAATGCTGTAAAAGACACTGATTTCAGCGACGGCGGAAAATTTGATTTTAGCGGAAAAAAATATAAATCTATAAATGATAAATGGGGAATGCTTGCAAATTCTAACGAAAGAAGCCTTAAAGGATTTGTTCCGACCTTTATGTTCAACAGGGATTTGGTTTTAGGGCAATTTAAGCTTGACTGGATATTTGTAAAACCTTATGAAGTTAATGAAAATAACAAAAAAATAAGCAGATTTACGCCTTTTTTCGGCAGAACTTTGCTGGAATTAAATTATGCGCAAGGTTTTCCTCTTTCAGATCACGCTCCTATTACGGTTGATCTTCCTTTTAATTCCCCGAACGAGCATGAAGTTGAAACTATTATTCACAAATTAGAAAAACTTGAAAAACAATAGAAACGAGTTCGTCATTCTGAGGCTTTGCACTTTCGTCATTCTGAGGCTTTGCACTTTCGTCATTCTGAGGGCTTTAGCCCGAAGAATCTTGTTGTATTAATGCCATGAGATGTTTCGCTTCGCTCAACATGACGCATTCATTCCATGGGATGTTTCACACTTTTAAAACTTTGTTTTGTTTAATTTATTTCTTAATTCTCTAAATCTGGTTATATCTTCCTGAACTTTAGCAGATTCATGAAAAATAACCTGGGAAACAGGATGAACCATTGAAATAAAATCAATATGAACTTTTAAAAAATCATATTTTTTAGGAGGTCCGCCATTTTTTTTAGTTATTTCTGCGTCTGTTACCGCTAAAAATCGTTTATCCTGGTCATTTAAAAGATCAGTAAGCTCTCTGTTAGTGCTAGTATACTTTGAAACGTGAACATAACCTTTAATTTCATGATCGACTGTAGTTATAAGAACTTCTATAGCCACTGTATCTACTGGTTTTTTATTCATTTCCGATAAAATCCTTTGTAAATAAAATTTAAAATCTAACTGTTTCTATTATAGTATAATACAAAATTTGTAACTCATGTTAAAAAAAATCATTGTTTTTCAGAAAGTTTATTTTTTTAAGAGCGCTCTAAAAACATGGTTTCATATCAAAGCTATAATTTCAGGTTTACAAATATTAACTTTATTTGTTTTTTTACTTGACGAAAAAATTTAAAGATGTATTTTAGTATAACTTGAATAAATTATACCCCCCTCCTTAATTAATCCCGACTTTAAATAAAGTATCAAGTCGGGAATAATTTTTTTTTAAAGAATTGTATTACAGGCATGATGATTATAAACTATAGTATAGTTCTGTTAAATTTATTTTAAGTATTATTTTTTATGAAAAAACCGTCTTATTTTGAAAATATAAATTCTGTAATAGAAACTCTTATGGAAGAACTTGGTCTTGAAAAAGGGCTGAAAATAAATTCCATAGCTAAATTATGGTCTAAAATTGTCGGACCAAGATTTGAAAAAACTTCAAAAATTTATTCCATTTATGCGAGCAAAGGCTATGAAATTGCTATTGTCGCAGTTTCTTCCTCGACTGTTGCCCAGGAATTATCTTTTTACAAAGCGGAGATAGTTAAAAAACTGTATAATCTCGGCAAAAACTACGGTTTTAACATAAAAGAAGTTAATTTTTCCACAAAACACTGGAAAGAAGACGTTTAAAAATGAGATTTTATGAGTTATTTATTGCTTTTAAATACCTAAAAGCCAATTTAAGACAGTCAATAATAATTACTATCGCAATAACTATTGGAGTTGCGCTTATAATATGGATTCCATCAATTAATTTATCTTTTTTTGGGGATTTAATTGATAAATCAGTTTCCAGCGCGCCTAATATTACTATAACAAAAGAACTTGATACCTTTAAAAGAAATAAATCCTCTTTTGATCTTTTTTTTGCGGACAGAACCCTTCTCCTTAAGGATCAGGTGCAGACCAGAAAAAGAAATATAAAATCATATAAACAAATAATGAATCAGGTTAAACACGTTGAGCAAATCGAAGCAATGGCTCCTTTTGTGAGCGAACAGGGGTTTATAATTAAAGCCGCAGAAGAACGAGGAGCGCAGGTAAGAGGAATAATTCCCGAACTGGAAACAAAAGTGGTTGATATTGAAAAAGATATTATCAGAGGCGGAATAAAAAATTTAGGCATAAATGACATAGTAATTGGCGTTACGCTGGCTGAAAAGCTTAACGCTGAGGTTGGGGACAGAGTTACAGTAACAGGACCACGGGGAATTTCCAGAAACCTTAAGGTTATAGGCATTATTTCGACCGGACTCCGTTCAAAAGACGAATTTCAGGTTTATGTAAGCTTAAAGTCAGGTCAGCAGGTCTTTGATCTTGGAAATGACGTAAACGGAATAGGAATAAAGATAAAAGATATTTATGAGGCAAATAAGGTTGCCGCAGAATTGAGAGAAATAACTGGACTCAACGTGGACAGCTGGATGGAGGATAACAAGCAGATTCTTGACCAGATAAACAGGTTCAAATTAATTATAGTTTTCATTAATTTTCTTATTATTTTTTCTGCCGCTTCAAGTATAACAAGCGTATTCATCATGCTGATAGCTTCAAAAGCAAAAGAAATAGGGATTTTAAAGTCAATGGGAGCTAAAAACCATTCTGTAATGGCAATATTTATCATACAAGCGTTGTTTTTAAGTCTTTTAGCCTATGTTTTAGGGATTATCTGCGCAAAACTGCTTCTTATGTGGTATGCAAGCCTGATTGCGCAGGCAGGAGAAACTTTCCTGACCTCAGAAGTCCCTGTATTCAGAATCAGCCCGCAATATGCGGTTCTTGCTTTTTTCTATTCAACTGTTACCAGTATTCTTGCAAGCGTTATTCCTTCTTATCAGGCGGCAAAACTTAATCCTGTGGAGGCGATAAATGCATAGCGGGGCTGAAAAAACTCTTATAAAAATGGAAAATATAAATAAAATTTATAAGGGAGTTCAACCGGTGCATGCCCTGAAAGACATTAATTTAACTATACGCAAAGGTGAATTTTTAACAATAGTAGGTCCAAGCGGATCAGGCAAAAGCACAATGATGCATGTTCTTGGACTTCTTGACACTCCAACTTCCGGCAAACTGCATTATATAGGGCAGGAAACCTCAAAATGGAATGAAAAACAAAAAGCAGAGTTTAGAAATAAAGAAATAGGCTTTATTTTTCAGGCGCATTTGCTTCTTCCCGAGTTTACCGCTTTGGAAAACGTTCTTATGCCTTATTATATCTCAAGAAAGACAAATTCAAAAATGAAAGACAGGGCAAAAGAAATACTTATGCTTGTAGGGCTTTCTGATAAACTTTACAGTAAACCGCCTCAGCTTTCAGGGGGGCAAAATCAGCGGGTTGCAATTGCCAGAGCGCTTATGAATAATCCGTCGGTAGTTTTTGCTGATGAACCGACAGGAGCTCTTGACCAGCAAACAAGCGCGGATATTTATAATCTTTTCAGGAAAATCAATTCAGAAGAGAACATGACGTTTATTATCGTTACACATGAGCGGAATCTGGCTCAAAAAGCCGATAGAATTATCGAAATCGTTGACGGGAAGATCATTAGAGATGAAATCATGTCAAGTTACAATTAGCGTTGATAAGGCTTTATAAAAATTACATTTTTATTTCCAATTTCTTTTTAAAATAACTATATCAGCATTTTGCGGCAATTTTTAAAAATACTTTTATGAAAGGATTTTTAAAAAAACAAAACTTTATATTATTATACTAAATAAATTTCTTGCGAGTAATGAGGAAAACTCCTTAAATGTCAATATATTAATACGTTTCTTCAAATGAGGTAATTTTATTGGATATATCCGGCAAAGTTTCAATAAATCAAAAAAAATACAGCAAATATATCTTTCAAAAAAAGGTTGAAGAAGCTTCATTCGGCAGAAAAAAAGCAAATCAGCAATTAAAGCAAAATGAAGATAATTATGAAGAATTATCAGGCTTAAATGATTTGGATTCAAATATATTAAACACAAAAAATATTTCTTCCGAATCTGCCCGGCTTGAAATTCAACTTGCAAACACAGAAAAAAAACTTAAAAAAGTTAATAATGAAATTAAAATTAATGAAAATCTTGATATTACAGGATTTGCAAGCAGTAAAAAACTCTATAGCGCCGAAAAAAAACTTAAAAAAGAAATTGCTGATTACAGAAAAGAATACAGACAGCTTGGAATAGCCTATAAAATAGCGGATACAGCGAATCAAATTGAAGAAATTTCTTTTAACGGCATAAAGACTATTAAGGATAAAATTAGAGGAAATGGTTTTATAAAACAAATTTTATCGATAATTCCAGCTTACAAAGACAAGGAAAAAGCTGAAAAAGCAAAATTTTTAAATAAAAAACTAACAACTGAAATGACAAAACCCGCAAAGCCAAATAATGAGGAAATAGAAATTCTCCTGATTAAAGCGGAAAAATTGTTATATTAGAGTAAACGAAAAAGCCAATTAACCTGAGTCGCTAAATAGGCAAAACCGTCATCCTGAGCAAAGCGAAGGATCGCAGCCAATTGCCAAAATCAAGACATTCTTCGGGCTATAGATATTAGCTTTTTAACAAATTAAGGAAAACTTATACCAAGCGAATTATAACTGCAATTTTCTGGTTGTCATTGCGAGGAGGGGCTCTGCCCCGACGCGGCAATCTAACCCTTTTGGACAAAATGCTTATTGTTGTTAGCCGGATAGATTGCCACGCTCGCTGCGCTCGCTCGCAATGACAATTTAGGCTATTTTGTATTATTAATTGCAACTTGGTATTAAGGGCGCCTCTAAAAACTCAATTTTTTAAAATTTTTATAAACTTTGCTTGGGGTTTAGTGTAGGGGCTCTGCCCCTACCTGCGAATTTCTCCCCCCTTTGAAGGGGGGCAGGGGGGTAGATATAAACAATAAAATTCTTTTGTTTTTAGAGGTCCGCTTAAATTGGCATAAGGCGTATAAATCTCAAGATTTACAGCAAGTAAACCTTGAGATCAGTTTTTTGTTATTAAACCTTAGGATTGATGATACAAAACCCTTTTCAAGGGTAATCTATAATAAGTATTCAACATTAAATTCGAATATCAAAAATAATTATAAGATTGGGGAGTAATTTATAAAATGAGAATTTTTGTCAAAAACATTCAAAAAAGCATTGCAATCGCCGCAATCCTGGCTTTTTTAATTCAAATGTCCGCCAGCGCATATAACGGCGCAGTTTTAAAAAGCATAAAAATTGATATGGTTAATAATCAGGATTATAGAATTACAATAAAAACAGACAAAGATGTACCGATAAAAAAATATATTACAGCGTCAAACAAAGTTGCGCTTGAATTAGAGGATATAAAACCCGCGCAGTTTGTAAATACTGTATATGGCAACGCCGCGGAAGTAGATCATGTCATTGTACAGCCTTCTTCCGGAGATAAAATAAGAATTTTTATTCAGGGGCTTAATATTGCTTCAAGTAAAATTATTCTTGACACAAGAGATGAAGCAATTGACTTTTTGCGGGAAACTCCCGCAATTGCGCAGGAAAAATCAGTAAGCGCAAATAATTTGAACTCTACAAAAACTTTTAGCCGGGAAAATGTTGAAACTTCAAGCCCAAAAGCTTCTATAACGGCGGAAGAAAGCTCACTAGGCATAAAAACTATGGATTCCCTGCAAAGTCCTGATAAAAAAACAGCTGAAACTTCAAAAATTGAACCTGAACAAATTGTAATAGACCTTTCTGACACATCAGAAAATAACTCGATCGACAAAGTAAAATCTATTAGCCCCGCGCTTTCTTACGAGGAAAAAAGCGTAGAAAATTTCAATATTGTTAAAAATTCTATGTCTTCAGAAGCCAACTCCGGTAGAATATTTGAAACAAGCATATTTGACTGGGTATTAAGGTTTTTAACGCTTGGTATCATTATAGCGGCATCAATTAAAATGTTTAGAAAACCTAAAAATATCGAAATTGATCTTACATCTCAAAAAATGAAATCAAGAGAGCTGGATATTTATAAAGCGGCAGAAACCAGAAAAGAATTGTTAACAAGAAGTCTTGGAATGACAGCATATAAAGAAACTGCCGTTAGAAAACCGAATTATTCTTCAATTTCTCAATACGGATTGAAAGAATATCAAAACAGCCAGCTTCCTCCTCAAAGATTAACGCCGCTTACGCCGCCGGAAAGAAATATAGTTCCAAATAAAAATTTGAATTATAATCCGCAAATAAATAAAACAACCTCAACGCAAAGTAAACCTCAAAGTAAAACCAGACAGATGGGCTCTACAAAGGTAACTCAGAAACAAACAGAAGATGCGCGGAAAAATTTTGACGGAGTAAAATTTCTTGAATCAATGGCAACAATATATCAAAAAAGCGGCAGAACAGATTTAGCTTCAGGAATAAGACAAAATCTTATAAAAAAACAGCAATCCATATAAAAAGATCAATCAAAAGGGTATTATTTTTTGATAAGGATTTTGCCGGCTACGCCGGCAAAAACTTTGTCAGTCTTTCTTTACTATTCAACTTTTATTTATTATTTAACTCGAATTGCTAATTAGTCGAAACGCTGAAATAGATTGAAATTTTATTTTAATTTTTTATGCGGCTCGCAGGCTTTGCCTGCGAGCCGCATGCCCTTAAAACGGCGTAGCGGCTGGCTTCGCCAGCCGCTACGCCAAATATAAAATTATTTATTTAGCAATTCAAGTTATTTAAACCCAAGACAATTCAATTCTAAAAAACAAAAAAGACGTCATGCTAAACTTGTTTCAACATCTTTCCAGCATGCAAATACAATGCTTACCGTTTGTTCATTTTTTTTTCTTTTTTGTAAAAAAGTAAAGAACCCGCAAAGCGGGACACTTGGGACAAAATCCAAGTAACAGTTCCCTGCGAATGTGCCTTAGGCACCCAAAAGAAAAGAAAAAACTAACATGTCAAACTGACATATCCATCAGGGGCAAGCCCCCGAACCCCCTCGTTTTAAATGATTGTTTTAATATTTTTTAAGGAATCAGATTTTATTTCTCACACAGTCTGAAGTTGCAATCAAAAGAGTGATATTTTTTGAGAAGGGTTTTGCCCCTCCCTTGGGGAAGGGGCAGGGGCTTATTCCCCTACAAAATTTATTTTTGCGAGATTTTTTAGTAAATTCAATGGGTCGAGCGAACCGCCGTTGGCGGTTCGCTCGACCAAAAACAATCTTTAGCCCCCTCTCCCATTGGGAGAGGGGGTTGGGG
>JAKLDH010000038.1 GCA_022703625.1 Cyanobacteriota bacterium
CCCCAACCCCCTCTCCCATTGGGAGAGGGGGCTAAAGATTGTTTTTGGTCGAGCGAACCGCTGTTGGCGGTTCGCTCGACCCATTGAATTTACTAAAAAATCTCGCAAAAATAAATTTTGTAGGGGACTAAGGTTATACCCTTACTCAGCCGGCGCCGCCCTACGGGCGGCGCCGGCTGTAGATATTAACTTTTTAACAAATTTGAATTAGTATATAAGTAACAAACAAAAAATTTTTAAGTCTTATTAATTTTTGCCGAACGAGCAAAGCGAGTGAGGCAAAAAAATAACAAAAGCCCCTTCCCTTTGAAGGGAAGGGGTTGGGGTTGGGTAGATAAAAACACGAAAACTTTTTGTTACCTACTTAATCTAAACAAATTAACAAAAAGCTGAAAATTATTTTTATTTGAGCATAAAAATAGGCTAAATCATTGAATACACAGACTAAATTGCAAAAACAGGGATATAAATGGGCAAGAGTTTCGGAAATGTTTGAAGAAACTCCTCCTTGCGGTTCAAATTGTGAGATTCAAAAGAAATATCCAGGGTATGAAGGCTTGTGGTGCAGGTTAATAATGGCTGTAACCAGCTATGCGATGACAAAAAATTCTGTTGCGGTAATTCATGGTCCTTCAAACTGCGCATGGGCGGTGAGAAATTTCTGCCAGACAAATTACGCTCTTTATTACGGAAACTCTTTTTTGCAGATGCCGGTTACTGATATTAACCAGCATGACGTGATTTCAGGCGGTATAGATAAGCTGATAAACACCTTAAAAGAAGTTGACAGGGATTATAAGCCTGAGCATATCTGCGTTTTTGACAGCTGTTCCACTGCTTTAATCGGAGATGATATTGAAACAGCGATAAAAACAGCGCAACAAAGCTGTAACGCAAAAATAGACTATATTTCTTCCGCCGGATTTATTTCCCCGCCTCTGGGCAAGTCAATTGAGGAAACCGCCGCTAAATATGCGGATATGATGGAAAAACCCGAAGAAATAATTGAAAATACCGTAAATATTCTGGGGCAATACAAGGAACAGCAAGACTCATCTCATGCCGGACGGCAAAAAAGGTGTAAACACAAGAACCGTAGAGGTAAATACCTTGACGACGCCTCAGAGCTTTCACGACTGATTGAAGGAATAGGGCTTGATATCCATAGAATACTTATTTCAGGAGCTTATGACTATATAAAAACAGCTCCGCAGGCAAAAGTAAATATTATAAGCTGTCCTACATGGGGAATTCCCCTTGCAAAAAGAATGGAAGAAAGATTTAACACTCCTTATATAGAGCAGTGTATTCCTATTGGCATTGAGCCAACTGAAAAATGGATTATGGAACTGGCAAAATTTACCGGTAAAACAAAAGAAGCAGAATTTTTTATACAAAAAGAGCTTCAAGAAATCATGCCGGAGTTTGAAAAAGCTAAAAATATGGTAAATGGCAAAACCGCTCTTATAGAATGCGGAAGAAACTCTCAAACAGCTTTTGCAAGACCGATGGCGCTAGCCAGAGCCTTGGAAGAGCTCGGAATGAAGATAAGATTATTCGGACTTCACCCGCTGGAATTAAAGGCAAAAGAAACCGATTTTAACTATTTTATGCAAGAAGGCTTTGACCCGCTTATACTTAACGGGAATTACGCCTATCAACAGCCTGTTAATATATCTCATGTTGTTGAAGACCTTGAACTTAAACAGGGAGAATATGTTTATTTTACGCAGGATGTTTTCCCTGCCGCCAGAGGAGGATGCTTTGATCCTGCAAATATTCCCAGGGTTGAAACCGGTGTTCATTTAAGACGTGTTGTAAATGCTCCCGGCAGAGGCGTTGGCTTTAAAGGAGCAAAAGCTCTTTATAAAAGCGTTATAGAAGCTGTTATGTTCTCGGAAAGAGCCTCAAAACCAACTTTATACGGCAGAGTTCACGGTGATTTTTATGAAAATATTTAGAAAAGAGGGATAAAAAATGGGTAAATGCGCATGCGGCTTAAGTAAAAAAGATAAATGCGACGGAAGTTGCAAAAAAGCTAAAAAAAAGAAAAAAAAGAAAAAATAAAAAGAGCGTTAGGATAAACGCTCTTCTACAGGGCACATAGTGAGATTTTACATATTATGGACTAATTTGAACCTTTTTAAGGCAATAGTTTTCTTTCTTGTTTTTTCTTTGTGTAGTATATCAATAACATCTCTGTAACAGGACGCAATATAAGAGCTGTCTTCTTCTCCAAGCTGTTTATAGCTTTCCTGCAAGGTTAGTTTTGCTTCTTTATATTTTTTTAGTTTTATTAAAATAGAAATTTTTTGATCATATAAGCATGTTAAAAATTCGTTATCACGTTTTCTTAAATTTTTAAACGCATTTTCGCAAGCTTCAAGAGCTTCTTTTGATTTGCCGTTAATATCAAATATATTGGCTTTCAGGCTATATGCTTCAACAGAATACGGATCAATTTCAAGCGCTTTTTCAAAACATTCAAAAGCAACTTCAAGTTCTTCTATTGAAAAGAAAATATTGCCTTTTAGCACTAATGCTTTAACATTTGTTGAATCCAGGTCGAGAGCTTCTTCTACCTGTTCAAGAGCCATTTCGTAATCTTTAAAATAGATAAAATTATCGTTTGCTTGTCTAACTAATTTCTCTGATTTAATATCATAAATTTTTTTATCAATCTTTTGTTTACTATTGGTTTCATTAGTCAGCAGGTTTTTCATGTGTTAAATTCCCCAACCTCCAAAAAATATCTTTATTTAATCATACTAAAAACCAGATTTAATCAAGTTTGATCTTAAAAATTTTCGCTCATGTTAAAGCAGGCAGGCACTTTAATTCAGAGATCGGCTTTTCCCGCAACATGCATACAATTGCAATTTGCAACCCCACATCATGTTCAAAAACAGATTTCATGCATGAAATAACTTTTTAAAATTCAACTTTACAATTTTTACAAATGAGATTTACGCTGAATTTTTAGCAAAAAGAACGACGGGAACAGTTTTTAATAAAAGCTTAAAATCCAGAAATAAATTCCAGTTTTTAATATAAGTATAATCCATTTCTAAAACCGTATTGAAATTTTTAACATTTGACCGTCCGCTTACCTGCCAGAGTCCTGTTAAACCCGGAACAGCGCCGAATCTTAAATAATGCTGTTTTTCATAAAGCTGAACTTCTCCGGGCAGTGGCGGTCTTGGTCCTACAAGGCTCATTTCTCCCCGCAAAACGTTAAATAATTGCGGCAGTTCATCAATACTGTATTTTCTGATGAATTTTCCTATTCGGGTAATCCTTGGATCATTAAACATTTTAAACATCAGTTCATTTGTCTGATTCTGGCTTTTTAATTTATCAAGTTCTTTATCAGCGTTCTTTTTCATGCTTCTAAATTTATACATTTCAAATTCTTTTCCATAAAGCCCCGCTCTTTTTTGTTTATAAAAAACCGGTCCTTGTGAATCGAGTTTAATAAGTATGGCGGTTAATATTAAAAGCGGGGATATTAAAATTATGCCGGCAAAGCTTGCGCAATAATCAAAAATCCGTTTTAACATCCATTGATAAGGTTTTTCCAGAGCTAAATTAAAATTTCTTACAAGAAATTTATAATTCTTTTTTCTAGCAT
The DNA here is from genome assembly GCA_022703625.1 of Cyanobacteriota bacterium. GTDB lineage: Bacteria > Cyanobacteriota > Vampirovibrionia > Gastranaerophilales > UBA9971 > JAKLDH01. Next base: position 3,632 of record JAKLDH010000038.1, read on the forward strand.
TTTTAAACTGTTCGATTCTCGACGGAATATTATTATATTCTATAGATTCTGGTTTTTCCTGAATTAATTGCATTTTTTTCTCCCTATTAATAATTTAAATTTATTTCACACTCATAGAGGTTTAATTTATTTAAAATTCAAAAAAATTAAATCACACAACCGGACAAATTAATTTCTTATAAAAGTTATGTGTTTGTGATAATTGCAAAATTTAATAAACTCGAATTGCTAATTAGTCGAAACGCTGAAATAGATTGAAATTTTATTTTAATTTTTTATGCGGCTCGCAGGCAAAGCCTGCGAGTCGCATGCCCTTAAAACGGCGTAGCGGCTGGCTTCGCCAGCCGCTACGCCAAATATAAAATTATTTATTTAGCAATTCGAGTTAATAAGAACTGAAAACTTTTTGTTACCTACTTAAGTTTGTGTGTAGGGGCTTTGCTGCGAAAGACGGACGGCGCCGACTGCTTCGCGCCCCTACACCAAGCCCTAATCAAAAAAATTAATCACCATTTCTTAAAAACAAAGAAAACAGCAAGTATTATGAACCCAAACCCTACAAGATAATTCCATTTTAAACCTTCTTTCAGATAAAAAACTGAAAAGAAACAAAATACAATAAGAGTAATTACTTCTTGCATTGTCTTTAGCTGAGCGGCATTAAAATATTGATGACCGATTCTATTAGCCGGCACTTGAAAGCAATATTCGGCAAAAGCAATACCCCAGCTAATCAAAATAACAAGCCAAAGAGCTGAATTTTTAAATCGAAGATGACCATACCAGGCAAAAGTCATAAAAATATTTGAAATAGTAAGTAAAATTATTGGAGTTAAAGAATTATTCATAAAAAACCAAAAATACAAATTAAAGTATACTTTCCAAGCCGTAAATAAAACCTTTATTCGCCATAACTTGTCTTATGCTTAAAATAACGCCGGGCATAAAACTGATTCTGTCAAAGGAATCATGCCTTACAGTTAAAGCCTGTCCGGGAGCTCCAAAGATTACTTCCTGATGAGCTACAAAACCAGGTAGTCTTACGCTGTGAATATGTATATTCGCTTCTGATATACCACCTCTTGAGCCTTTCAAGGTTTCGACTTCAACGCAATTATCCTGTCCAAAGGCTTTTCTTTCCTGTGTCATAAGCTCTGCTGTTTTTATTGCTGTTCCGGAAGGCGCATCTTTCTTTTTATTATGGTGAAGCTCAATTATTTCTGCGTTACTAAAGTATTTTGAAGCTTTTTGGGAAAACATCATCATAAGAACAGCTCCTACCGCAAAATTAGGAGCAATAAGACATCCTAAATTTTTTTGAACAGACAAATTTTCCAGCTCTTTAATTTCTTCAGGAACAAGCCCTGTAGTGCCGATAACTGGTCTGCAATTGTTTTCAAGAATTAATTTTGTGTTTTTATATACTAAATCAGGGTTGGTAAAATCAACCATAACATCAATTTGCTTCTCCTGCAAGGCTTTTTCAAGAGAATTTTCTATAATGACTCCACAGGTAGTATTATTGGTAATTTCTCCGATGTCTTTTCCACAATAAGCAATGTCTATAGCCGCTACAAGTTCCATATCCGCTTCTGCCTGAACAGCTTTAATGACAGCCTGCCCCATTTTTCCGCAAGCGCCGCTTACTCCGACTTTTATTTTTTCTGACATATTTGTTATCCTTTTTTAAATTAGTTTGTAAAATCAATGTATATAAAGAATTTTAGTCCATTGTCAAGTTAAATTTAAAGATTTTTTATCTACCCATCCCCAACCCCTTCCCTTCAAAGGGAAGGGGCTTTTGTTTGTTCTTGGGTTTCGCTCGTTACGCTCGCTCAACCCAATGAATTAATTTAACAAAGCGCTAGTCCATTACCCTTAATAAATTATTAACTGTTTTGGTTGTAGGTCTTTTAGAAATTTCTTCAACCGCTTTTCTAACGGATTTTTCTTTTGCGGATTCCGTTAAAAGAACAATTTTTGCGCTTCCGTCGCTTAAAACTTTCTTTTGAATAATGCTGTAAAGGTTTATGCCGTTATTTCCGCATATAAGTCCTAGGTCGCCGATTACTCCCGGAACATTTGTTGTTGTAACCCTTATATAATACTTGTTTTCGGTTTCGTCAATGTCTTTAATCACAGCGTTTTTTCTTTTATGGTGTTCATCATAACGCATCATCGGCAGGGGATAATCTGTTATACAAATTTCGTTAGCCAAAGCCAGTATATCACCGATTACAGAGCTTGCTGTCGGGAACTTTCCGGCTCCCGGTCCTGAAAACATTACTCTGCTTACAGGCTCACCTTCTATCACAACCGCATTTAACACATCATCAATTCTTGAAATAGGATGGTTTTTGGAAACTAACATTGGATGAACTCTGATATCAAGGGTTTCATCGTCATCACAACGCACAAGTCCAATTAATTTAATCTTATATCCGAATTCATCGGCGCATTGTATGTCAATAAGGCTTATTTTATCTATTCCTTCCACATAAACAGAGCTGATATCAACGTTTTTATCAAAAGCTAAAGAAGCAAGAATTGAAATTTTATAAGCCGCATCGTGTCCTTTAACGTCGCCGGCAGGGTCTGCTTCGGCATAGCCAAGTCTTTGAGCTTCTTTCAAGACGTCTTCAAAATCGCTTCCTTCCTGTTCCATCTTTGTAAGGATATAGTTTGTTGTGCCGTTTAAGATTCCGGCAATTTGGGTTATTTTATTTCCTGCCAGAGATTGTCTTAACGGCATAATTATAGGAATTCCACCGCCTACAGCGGCTTCATACAGTATAACAACATTGTTTTCTTCTGCAAGAGAGAACAATTCCTTGCCATGTTTAGCAATTAATTCTTTGTTTGCGGTAACTATATGCTTTTTATTTTTAATAGCCGCTTTAATAAAGTCAAAAGCAGGATTAACGCCGCCTATTAATTCAACTATTATGCTTATTTCAGGATCATTAATTAACTCATAAGCGTCTATAGTAAAGATATCCGGCGATAATTCGGCATATTGTTTTATTTTGTCTGTATCTTTATCGGCAATTTTTTTTATTGTGATGCCGCAATCTTTTTTTAGCAAAGTTTCCAGAACACCGCTTCCCACAGTGCCTAAGCCTAAAAGTCCTATTTGAATTTTTTTGTTCATTTATCTCTTCTCCAGCTTGTTATTTTCCTAGATTATATACTAAAGGTAAAATTTGCAAACTATAATTAAGCAACAGCTATTTTTTCTTTATCCTGAAATTTATCCTGTTAGTCAGTTTTTTTCCGTGTTTATTTCTTCTAAGTTTTCATAAAAAGAAGAGGATAATTTTTGTGGAACAACCTTTTGTTTCTGTGATATTAACCAATCATGCCGGAGGAGATTTTTTAAAAGATTCGATTAATTCTATTTTGGAACAAACTTTTCAAAATTTTGAGTTAATTATTATAAATAATTCTTTAAAAACTCAAAAAATAAAAGAAATTCTCGGTTTTTTTAAAGACAATAGAATTAAATGGGTTTTTCAGGAAACTATAAACATAAATGAAGCAAAAAATTGCGGAATTAAACGCTCTAAAGGAAAATATATTGCTTTTATAGAGTCTGATGATCTCTGGGAAGCTGAAAAACTTGAAAAACAGGTCTATATCCTGGAAAAAAGAGCTGATATTGCTCTGGTATACTGCGGAAGTTCTCTTTTAGATCAAAACAACAATGTTATAAGCAAAAATCACGCTTTAAGCCATAAAGGAAATGTTTTTAAACATCTTGTCGTTCAAAATTTTCTTTATAGTCCTTCCACAATTATTTTTAGAAAAAACTGTCTTGATAAAGTCGGATTATTCGACGAATCTCTGCCTAAAATGACTGATTGGGAATTTTATTTAAGATTTTCTTTAATCTATAAATTTTGGGGAATAAAAGAATATCTTGTAAAATGCAGAATTTATCCGAAAACAAAAGCGGAAACCTATGAATTCTTTGAAGACAGCGGATTTAAAATATTAAATAAAATTTTTCAAAGGTCTAATATTGAAATTAAACGCTTACGGCTGATAAATTCGGCTTATGCTATGAGGTACAGGTATGTAGGGAAAAAATATTATGAAAATAAACTGTTTAAAAAAGCAAAAAACTTTTTTTATGAAGCGATAAAAAGAGATTTTTTTGCCTGTTGCAAAAACGATACGCTTATTTTATATCTGCTTTCCTCTTTCCGTGAAAACCTTATTCATCTTCCTGAAGATGCTTGATATGTCTGTACACATAAACGGAAAACAGCGCAAGTAATACTGTTACTATGGTATAATCAAATTTATGCCAGATATCACTAAGCTGTTCTCTGTGTTCACCAAGCTTTACTCCCACATAAACAAGAAAATAACTCCATATTAAAGAACCAAGAAAAGTAAAAAAGACAAATTTGGGAAAATTAGCTTTTAAAATGCCTGCTGGAAGTGAAATAAAAGTTCTGACAACAGGCAGCATTCGGCAAATAAAAAATGCCCAATCTCCGTATTTTTCAGTCCATTTATCAGCGGTTTCCAAATCTTTGTTGCTTATAAGAAACCATTTCCCGTATTTTTTTATAAACGGTCTGCCTCCCCAATGTCCTAAATAATAGGAAGGGATTGAACCGACCACACATCCGATTGCGCCGGCAAAACTTGCGGCATGGAATCCCATAACGCCTTTACTAACAAGATAGCCGGCAAAGGGAAGAATCGCTTCGCTTGGAAGCGGAATATTCGCTGATTCTATTGCCATAAGAAGAACTATTCCCAGTTCCCCCATCTTTGTTATTGTATGTTCAATATAATTGATTATTGGCAATAAAATTACATCAAGTTGGGACATTTTCCCTTTTCTCTTTGCGCTTTCTAACTTCTCATTTTTTTAATTTTTGTTTTAATTATCAATCGGAATAACTAATTTCTGTCCAATTTTAAGTTCATTGGCATTTTTTAAACTATTAGCGTCTTTAATTCTATTGATTTTTGAAGGATTTCTGTTTCCGTAAAATCTGTACGCAATTTTTTCTAAAGTATCGCCGTTTTTTACTTTGTATTCAGCGGTTGATTTTAAAACAGGATTGTTTTCGTCAATAGAAGGAACAACACTAATTGCAGTTGCGGATTTTGTATTAGCTTTTCCAAAAATATCCATTTTAGCGGAATTTCCAATGGAAAATATTGCTGACATTATAAGCATACCGACAATACCAGCTATAAAACCAATGGCAAGATAAACCACAGGAGATTTTTCTTCTTTTGAGTTAACTCTGTAACCCTGCCAAAGAACATCCAGTTCTCTATCTTTGTCTGACCTGATATAAACCCCGGGTGAGGAGTCGTATTGATTTGATCTGTTTGGTAATATTTCGTCCAAGGCTAAAACCCTTTCGTTCATAATATTACTTTTTCTTATCGTATTTGATCTCATTCATCCTTACCTTATATTCTCCAGATTACATAGTTATCTTAAATTAGTAGGTTTTTATAATCAAGACATTTGAACTGTTCGTTCTTAATTTTAATTATTTTTATAAAAAAAGAAACTGCTGAATCTTGAATTTTTAAAGAACAAACAAGGGATTAAAATATAAGATAGAATATGAAATATATTTTAACATATTAATTTAATTTTTCTTTACAAATTTCAGAATTTCAAAAAAACTGTTAATATTTGTAAGGAAACATGGAGGCATAAAAACCGAATAATGCTTAAAAATAGGAAATTTAAAGAACTTGCGGTTCAATATATTAATAAATACAAACTTAATCTTGAGGGATATAATGTACTTGTCCCAATGATGGAACAGGAGCCTTGTTTGCTCGCCGCAATTGCGGGACTGGCGGGGGCATGCCGTGTTTATATGTTTAATCCCAAAATTACTGTAAATCAGAAAATCGAATCTGTAGACAGTGAGCTTAATTTTAATATTAATGTAATCGGCGGTATTTCTTTAGAAATCTTGTCCGGCCTGAATATTATATTAAAAAATTCAAAAATACCGCTTAAACAAGATAAAATGGCATGTTTTTCAAAAAAAAGTTCTGTTATCAGCATGTTTCCCGAGAATCTGGATTTTATTAACATGCAAAACATAGAAAAAGAACTTCTTGATAACAAAGATTTGTCAATAATAGGGCTTGATCCGGAAAATCAAAGTATCAGTTTATATCAGCAATTTGCGCATGTTGTCGTAAAAAGATGTTATCAGCTTGGAATAGACGTTTTAAAATCAAAAATCCTGCTTATTGGGCATGGAGATTTACTAAACTGTTCATTAAGCCTGTTAAAATCAACAGGCGCAATTGTATATGCTTATAATGTTTTTTCCGAGTCTGACCAATCTTATATTTTAAAACATCTTAAAGAACTGGACGCAATTATAGTGATGGATTACCCTCAAACCTCCCGCCAGATTATTGGAAGTAAAGGCGTAATTTCCATTAGCGATATAGTTGACCAGTGCCCGCTTGTCAAAGTTATTCATATTTCAGGAAAAACAGAAACAGCATCGCTAAGATTGGGAAATATAAGCTGTTTCCCTGAAGAAACAAGTCAGGATTCGCTTAATACAGATATAAAAGAACTGGGAGAAAGGGGAATTACAGAATTAGCAACAGCAAGTTTTAAAGTTGCGGAAAATTTCTTAAAATTAAGAAAAAATGCTTTGAATTTAAATGACTCTGTTGTAACATACAAATTGTTAAATAATAAACCTTCTTTATTATTGGGAGGTTAAATAGAAGAGTATTGTAAAAAGGTTTTTGGGATATGTTTTTTATTGACTTATGCAGTCTTTGTTTTATTTTGACACTTCTTTTTATAGGTATTTCAAACATCAGTTCATATATAAAAAATTACTAATGATTTGTTATACTATACCAATCAATTTAAAAAACCGTTAAATAAAAAAGATGGTTTTTGTAAATCCTTAATTAGCGGGTGTTTTGGCTTCGCCAAAACACCCGCTATATTCTTACTCAGCCCGTGCCGCCCGCAGGGCGGCACGGGCTGTAGATATTAACTTTTTAATCAATTAACGAAAACTTATTTGGATTGGTATAAAATGTTGTAATAATAACGAAAAACAAGATTAAGATTGTGTGGCTGGCGGCGAAGCCGCCCAATGACAATTTACAAAATGGTTCTCATTTATAGTTGTCTTTTCAGGACTTATTTTTTGGCAAATTTCCATTCTATAAGGACATCTTGTATGAAATTTACATCCTAAAGGAGGATTAACCGGACTTGGAATATCTCCTTTTAGTATAATTCTTTTTGACAAATCCCTTTCAGGGTCAGGAAATGGGACAGAAGATAAAAGAGCCTGTGTATAAGGATGTTTTGGATTTAAAAAAAGCTCTTCTACAGGAGCGATTTCAACTATTTCTCCCAGATACATCACTGCAATTCTGTCGCAGACATATCTTATTACGCTTAAATCGTGTGAAATAAATAAATAAGTAAGCTGAAAATCTTTTTTTAATTTTTGAAGAAGATTAAGAATTTGAGCCTGAATGCTGATATCCAGAGCGCTGACAGGTTCATCGGCAACTATAAATTCCGGTTCAGGAACAAGCGCTCTTGCGATTCCGATTCTTTGCCTTTGTCCTCCTGAAAATTCATGGGGATAACGTCCCAATATGCTTTCATCAAGTCCCACAAGATCGAGAATTTTTGCTATAAAAGCATTTTGGTCTTTAGGCGCAATATTTTTATGAATTATAAGAGGTTCTTTAAGAATTTTTTCAACAGTCATTCGAGGATCAAGGCTGGAATACGGGTTCTGAAAAACAATTTGCATTCTTTTTCTTAAATTTTTCCAGTTGGTTGAATCGTTTTTAGTTATTTCCAAATCTTCAATTTTAACAGAGCCGCTTGTTGCGGGAAGAAGTCCAAGTATGCATCTTCCGGCGGTTGATTTTCCACAGCCTGACTCGCCGACAAGCCCAAGTGTTTCACCTTTTCTTATGTCAAAACTTATATTGTTTACAGCGTGAACAGCGCCTGTTTGTTTGTTTAAGAACCCTTTTTTTATGGGGAATTCTTTGACAAGATTTTTTACTTTTATAAAAGCGTTCATATAAAACCCGATTTTTTAAAATTTCATTCTTACTAAAAATTATATATTATAAACACAAAAGAAATTGGTAAATACAACAATGATTTTTGTAAAGCCTTAATTTGCAGGTGTTTTGCCTTCGGCAAAACACCTGCAAACCCCTTATTCAGCCCGCGCCGCCCGCAGGGCGGCGCGGGCTGAGAATTAGCATATTGTGAATAAAGACATTATCTCTTTTGCCCGATGACTCCAGGTATGATTATTTATGGTAATTTCTCTTGCCGCCAAAGCTTTTTCCTGTCTTAAATCATCATTCTTTAGATAAAAATTGACATTATCACATAATTCCTCAGCGTTTAAAGGATTAAAATATAATATATTATCTTTAAACTGCTCATTTATAACGGGTATATTGTCCGATACGACGAAAGCGCCGGTTGCGCAAGCATTTATAATTCTCTCATGCGCGCAATTTGCAACCTGTACAGGATGTTGATGTAATACGATTTTGCTTTTTCCGAAAATTTCAGCCGCCTCATTCATCTCTGCCAGTCCCATATATTTATTTCTTCCTGAAATATGCTTTTCCCACTCAGGAGCGCCCCAAACTTTTACTCCAACGTCTTCAAGGCTTTTAACAAGTTCTACCCGCCTTGTATGCGTGATTATATAAGAAACTTTAATAAAGAAGTCAGAATAGAAATTAGCATCTTGAGGCATAACGTCAATATTATAATTTTTTAAAATTAAACTAAAACTTTCCCACATATTTTTATCAGGATTTTCCATTATATAATTGTAAACTTCTAAAAACAGCTTATAACTGCTCGGCGGAAGCGTTTCCTTTAAGTTTTCAATATCAGCTTTATAATTTGTTAAATACGACATAAACACAATGTCATGCTCTTTAATCGCATTTTCATCATATTTCCAAACTTTTGGGTCGGTTCCGACATACATGGTGAAATATTTTAATTTCGGCAAAAACAATTTTACCGGATCAACGTCTGTTGGAGTAACAGACATTCCGTAGAAATTGGGTTTTGCGGCATATTTCTTAAATAAATTGAAATTTTTAAAAAAAATTGAATCCACTGACCAGACAATTAAATTGGAACCGGCATTTAAAATCGAATCGTACATGTTGCTTCCCGATACATTAAATGCTATAAAAACAGGAGGCAGCTCTGTTGTATTTTTAAGAATATTATTTATATAGTCAGCGTCTATATTTATCTGACAAAATCCATTTTTCAGACCGACGCCAAATCCGCCTAATATGTTATTCATACCGCCTTTGCCGGATTCGTCGGCAATAATTCCTATTTTAAAATTATCCAAAATAAATCTTCCCCTTTTAAAAATCATTTTTATTAATTTTAACTTATTTGAGCAAAAAAGGCATATATTGCGTCTTGTTTTTTTTGTAACGACTTGTAACAAAGAGCATAAATTCAAGCAAAAATAATAAGTTGATTGTTTTTATTAATATAAGAAACAATTATTTATTATGTATGTATTTTATTTAAGTCGATTTGTAAACCCGGAGGTATATTATGGTCAACCCTATTCATGGCGCGTTAACAGGTTCGCCGCCACCGCTAAGAACTGACACGACAGGCGGATTAGCTTTATTTCAAAGAAGAAATGATTTAACAATAGCATCAACAGGACCATCCGTTGGAGAATTATTATTAGGCGGCGCTTCTAGCGGCGGCGAAACATCAGGATCGTGCGCATGCGGATCAAGCGGCGGCGGAAATACAGTTGCTGTAGCCTAAAAATAATTTAATTTATGTATTAAAATTCCAATTAGTGAGGTTTTAATGATAGAAAAAAATCCCGCTGCCCTGTTCACGATTACGGGACTGATTGCGATTGTTGCGATGTTTTTAAATATAGTCTGCTGCATAGAAAATCAGAACCTGAATAATAATGATGCCCATATAATTTCAGCTTTTGACGGTTAATTAAACTTGAGTTACTATACCAAACCAATCAATTTAAAAAACCGTTAAATAAAAAAGATGGTTTTTATAAATCCTTAATTAGCGGGTGTTTTGCCGAAGGCAAAACACCCGCTAAACCCTTACCCAGCCCGCGCCGCCCGCAGGGCGGCGCGGGCTGTAAATATTAGCTTTTTTACCAATTAACGAAAACTTATTTAAATTGGTATAAATAGTCAAAACGCTGAAATAGCTTGAAATTTTATTTTAATTTTTTATGAGGCTCGCAGGTTTTGCCTGCGAGCCTCATGTCTTTTTGGAAGCAGTATAACAAATCCCTATTGTAAATAATCTTCAGTTAATTGAAGTTTAAAATCGTTTGAATTAAAGAAATATTCAACGCCAAAAGGCAAAGTCGCTTTTTGAAAACCATGTCCCGCCGGAAATCCATATCCGACAGGAATATTTAAATCGCATGTCAGTTCTGAAACAATATTTAAAGCGCAAAGGCTATTAGTTTCAAGATTATCAGAGCCGGTTATGTCAGAAAATTCGGCAAATAAAATTCCTGATATTTTTTCAAAAACCCCTGCCAGCTTAAGCTGCATAAGCATTCTATCTATTTTATACAAATGCTCTCCAATGTCTTCAAGCAGAAGGATTTTGCCAGAAAAATCAGGGAAATAGGGCGTTCCCAGAAGTCCGCATAAAATCGCCAGATTTCCGCCTAAAAGCTCTCCTTCGGCTTTTCCTGCTTTTATGCAATGATAATCAGCGGCATTCTCAAACCCATAAGGGATTTCAATATTTTTAGTCAGAATTTTCCGGAAACTTTCTTCTGTATATTCATCTGTTTTGTCTTTTCCGAAATCAGAAGCGAAAAGCGGTCCATGAAAAGTTATTAATCCTGATTTTTGGGTAAAATTGCATAAAAGAGAAGTTATATCGCTGTATCCGACGAAAATTTTAGGGTTATTTCTTACAAGATCATAATTTATGCTGTTTAAAATTCTATGCGTTCCATACCCGCCTCTTGAACATAAAATTGCTTTAATTTCCTCATCTTTAAAGAAACTTTCCAGGTCATGCAATCTATCGCAATCTTTTCCGGCGAGATAAGCGTTTTTATCCAAAGCATGCGGAGCTGTTTTAATTTTAAAACCTTTTGTTTCAAAGTATTTTACGGCATTATTAAATAGCTTTTCTTCTTTTAAAGCTCCTGAAGGGGAAATAACCCCTATTGTATCGCCAGGATTCAATTTCTGCGGTTTTATTTTCATAACTCGAAATTACTTTCCGATTGAGATATATTTATATATATTAAATGACAAAACTAATTAACATGAATTTATTGTGGGCTAATTGGGAAAACTCGTTAAATGTAAACATATTAATGACTTTTATTATATCATATTGATTGAAAAAAACTTAAGGAAAGGAAATTATTTGATCGGCTCATACGTTCCTTTATACAGAAAATACCGCCCTCAAAGCTTTGGAGAACTTGTCGGACAGGATTCTATCGTTAAAACGCTTTCAAACGCAATGGCTCTAGGCAAAGTTGCGCATGCTTACCTTTTTACAGGTCCGAGAGGAACCGGTAAAACTTCTACCGCAAGGATTTTCGCAAAGTCTTTAAACTGCGTTGAAGGACCAACGGTTACTCCCTGCGGAAAATGTCCGAGTTGTATTGATATTACTAATTCCAATTCCGTTGACGTTATAGAAATTGACGCCGCAAGTAACAGAAAAGTTGAGGATGCCAGAAATCTCCTTGAAAAAGTTCAATTTGTGCCGGTTTCTGGCAAGTATAAAATCTATATCATAGACGAGGTTCACATGCTGACAACAGAAGCGTTCAATACCCTTCTGAAAACACTGGAAGAGCCTCCTAAAAATCTTGTTTTTATTCTTGCCACAACAGAAGCGCATAAGGTTTTAAATACAATTATAAGCCGCTGTCAGCGGTTTGATTTTCGAAGAGTCCCGCAAGAATTGATTATTGGTAATTTAAAAGTTATCTCGGAAAAAGAAAATATAAAAATTAAAGATAAAGCGCTTTCTTTAATAGCTAAAAAAGCTTTCGGCGGTATGAGAGATGCGCTTGGGCTGTTGGATCAGTCAAGTGTTCTTTCAAATCAGGGAAAAGAAATTTCCGAAGAAGATATTTTATCTCTGCTAGGCAGTTTATCAGAGGATATGCTCTTTGATCTTACTGAAAGCCTTGCCAAAAAAGATGCTTCACTGCTTATAGAACTAATTGATAAAGTAATTCAGAGTTGTGAGCCTGTAAATGTAATCAGAGAGCTTATAAATTACTTTAGAAACCTCTTAATTATAAAAACATCAGATGATTTAGAAAAAACAAAACTGCTTGTTGATGTAACAGAAAATATTTTGCAGGCTATAAAAGTTCAAGCAGAACAATTTGAAGTTAATGAAACAGTTCAGATAATTGAAAAGCTTTCAGAGTATGAAAAAATTATAAAAAATACTTCTCAACAGCATTTATGGCTGGAAGTTGCATTAATTAGCATCTGCTACAGGCAGAATATACAAGTTATAAAAGACCTTGAAGATAGAATTATAAAGCTGGAAGAAATAATTTTCTCAGGCAGAATTCCAGAAATAAAACCTGCTCCTGTAATATCAACTCCAAAAGCTCAACAATCACCTCAGCCAGCGCCTGCTGTAACGCAAGTTGCTTATCCAAAACCTGAACCTGTTTCAGAAAAAAGGATTGAAGAGAAACCTGTTGCGCAAGAAGAAATTGCAGAACAAAAAATCGCCAGTGCTAGCGAAGATGTCCATGATTTATGGAAACAAACGCTTTCAAAAATTAAAAATGCTGCCGGTCAGGCGTTTTTTATGCTGGGAAAACCTGTAGAAATGAGTTCTAAAAGAATTGTAATAGCATTTCTAAATGAAAATCTTGTAAATATGGCGAAAACAAAACTAGCTCCTTTTGAAGACGCAGCAAGGGAAATGTTTGGTTGTGATCCTAATATTATAATCAGAACAACTTTGCCGGAAGATAATGATGTAAAAAAAAACTTAAATAAAGCCGATAACAATATTCAGACAGCCCCTGTTTCAAAGCCGGAGGCTCCAAAGCCGAAACCAATCTCCCAAATAGCTATTGATACTGAATCTTATCAGGAATTAGAAACTGAAATAATTGAAAAACTAGATGACATAAATAAAAATATAACGCCTGTAAACATTTCTGACCAGGCAAAAATGGTGCTGGAGCTTTTCAACGGGAAGGTAATCGAATAATTAGATTGCTTTTATACTATACCAATCTAAATAAGTTTTCTTTAATTGGTAAAAAAGCTAATATCTACAGCCCGCGCCGCCCTTCGGGCGGCGCGGGCTGAGTAAGGATATAGCGGGTGTTTCGGCGAAGCCGAAACACCCGCAAATTAAGGACTTACAAAAATCATCTTTTTCATTTGCCGATTTCTTTTAATGATTAGTATAGCGCTCAGTTAAAACTGGGTTGCAATCAATGTAGCATTAAATCTCCCTCCTCCTGCCCCCTCCCCAAGGGAGGGGAAGAAGAGTTGATAAGGTTTTTGCCGGTTGCGCCAGCAAAAACCTTATCAAAAAATATTACTCTTTTAATTGCAACTTGTTATAATTCCATAAATTTTTATTAATATTATTTCTGTTTTCTGTATAATTTATAAAATAAATAGTAATTTATACTAAGCAATAAAACTAATTAAAATTATCTTTATTATAAAAAAGGAAAATAATGGATACAATCTTATCAAAAAAGATCGGGCTTATAGCCGGAGATGGGGAACTTCCTGTCAAGCTGGCAAAATCTGCCCAAAATCAGGGGTTTGAAGTCGTAACAATTTCTGTTATCCCGTCAAATAAAAGAAAACTTGAAGCAGTCTGTAAAAAGGTTTACTCTAAAGGACCCGGAGAGGTTCAGGCAATGATTGACATCATGAAAGGCGAAGGAGTTAACCAGATCAGTTTTATAGGAAAAGTCCACAAAGGGCTGTTATTTCGACCCATTTTAGACGCGAGAGCAAGAAAAATGGTGAAGGACGTTAAAAGACTCAACGATGATTCGGTCATGCTTAGGATAATTAAGGAACTTAAGGAAGAAGATATCAGCGTGCTTGATCAGACAATCTTTTTAAAGGAATTTTTCCCTAAAAAAGGCGTTATAGGAAGAATTAAGCCTGATGAAAACCAGCTTGCAGACATTGAATACGGATTTCAAATTGCAAAAGAGATAGGAAGACTTGACTTGGGGCAGTCTGTCGTTGCGCAGGATAAAATGATCTTAGCGGTGGAAACAATAGAAGGCACGGACAAAACCATAGAAAGAGGCTGTAAAATGGGGAACGGCAAGGCTACTGTTGTTAAAGTCAGCAAGCCTGAACAGGATAAACGTTTTGATATGCCTACTGTCGGCTTGAGAACACTTGAAACAATGAAAAAATACGGCGCAAATGTTCTTGCAATTGAAGCGGATGAAACATTTGCAATTGAAATCGACAAAATGATTGAATTTGCAAACAAACATAATATTGTATTTATTGCGGTATAAGAAATGAATAAAATAAAAAAGATATTTATAATAACAGGAGAGCATTCAGGAGATATTCACGCCTCTTTTATCGTGAAAGAGTTAAGAAAAATCAATCATGATGTTGAAATAGAAGCTATTGGCGGGAAAAGTCTTGAACAGGAAGGCGTAAAACTTTTTTGCGATCACAGCAAAATGGCGGTTGTCGGACTTGATGCGATAAAAAGCCTTTTTAGCCATATAATGCTCGGGAAAAGGCTTGTGGAGTATCTTAAAAACGAATATAAGCCTGATCTTGTTTTATTGATTGATTACGGCGGATTTAATCTTCGTATCGCAAAAGAATTGAAAAAATACGGAATTGAAATATTTTACTACATTTCTCCTCAAGTATGGGCTTCAAGAAAAGGCAGAGTCGATATTATCAAAAAATATATCTCTAAAATAATGCTTATACTTCCTTTTGAAGAAAATATATATAAGGAAAAAGGCGTTAATGCTGAATATGTAGGGCATCCTTTAATTTCCCAGCTTCCTTTCAATTTTGACAAAGAAGATTTTATAAAGAAAAACAATCTTGATCCTGATAAAAAAATCGTGGGAATCTTCCCTGGCAGCCGAAAAATGGAAATTAACAACCTTTTGCCTATTTTTCTTAAAGCCGCATATAAAATAAACGCTCATTCAAGAAAAGTGCAGTTTTGCGTTGCACAAGCCCCTAATTTAGAGGACGAATTATTAAATAAACATATTGCAATATTTGCGATAAAAAACAATCTGGAAATAAAAACTCTAAAAAATCAGAACCACGCCCTTCTTGCCAATTCAGATGTTGCTATAGCCGCTTCGGGAACTATAACCCTGGAAGCCGCGCTTTATAACACCCCGATAATCATAAGCTACAAAGCTCCATACATCGCTTATATCGTCTATCTTATGATTAGATACATAAAATTTGCCGCTCTTCCCAATATTATTGCGAATAAAGAAATAATAAAGGAATTTATCCAGCATAAAGCAAAGCCTGACCTTATTGCGAATGAAACCCTTGCTCTGCTTCATAATAAAACCAAAAGAGAGGCGATGATTGAAGAATTAAAGCAAATAAGAGAACAATTAGGCGATAAAACAGCGTCAAAAGAAGTTGCGCAGATTATAAACGACTATCTTACAAAAGAGAATTCTATAAAATGAAGGCAAAATACGAAATTCTTTCGTCAATAATAGGTTCTGTTTTCTATGTGCTTGATAAATCGTGCAGATGGAAAAAATATAATTACAATCCCGAAAACACACCGGCTGTATATGCGATATGGCATGGCTTACAATATTGTCTTGGCGGAATTCAACAGAGAAAAAACCTGAATATTCTTATAAGTCATAGTAACGACGGAGAAATAATTGCTCAAACAGTTAAAAAAATAGGCTTTTCAACAATTCGGGGCTCAATGAAACGTGGAGGAATGAAAGCAACAAGAGAAATAATAAGGGCTCTTGAAGAAGGCAAAAATATTGCATATACAGTTGACGGACCAAAAGGACCCGGTTTTAAAGTTAAAAACGGCGTGATTAAAATAGCTCAACTTGCGCAAAAGCCGATAATTCCTGTTAGTTCCGCCGCTTATCCTGAAATAGAAGCGCCTTCCTGGGATAAATATCAGCTTCCCTTCTTTTTTTCAAAAATAGTAATGACTTTTGGCGATCCCATAGAGGTTCCTTCTGATATATCAGAAGAACAAGCCGAAGAATACAGGTTAAAACTCGAAAACGAACTTTTCAGGCTCAGGCAAGAAGCCAAAAGTAAACTTTAAATAACTCGAATTGCTAATTAGTCGAAACGCTGAAATAGATTGAAATTTTATTTTAATTTTTTATGCGGCTCGCAGGCTTTGCCTGCGAGCCGCATGCCCTTAAAACGGCGTAGCGGCTGG
>JAKLDH010000039.1 GCA_022703625.1 Cyanobacteriota bacterium
AAGTTTTTTTATCAGAATATTCTTTTTTTCATTGTCAAGCAGGATTTTATATCGTGGTTCAATAGTTATAGCGTTAATTTTCCTGATTGATCTTTGCGTTTCTATATTAAACACACGCAAACTTTCTACTTCTTCACAAAAAAATTCAATCCGTAAGGGTTCTTGTGAAATCGGGTAAATATCAAGAATATCTCCTCGCAAGCTGAATTCGCCAGGGTCTATTACTGTTGTTACTCGTTTATAGCCTAAAGAAATAAATTTTTCCGCCGTGTCATAAGGTTCTGCTTTACCTTTCAATTCCAGTTTTACAGAATTTTTTTTTGCATCATTTTTTTCAAGCAGAGTATTTAAAAGATTTTTTGCCGGTGTAACAATTACTTCAACTTCTGAATTTGCGAAGCTTTGCAGGGCATTAAGCTGTTGTTTTGTAACTTCCGGATCGGAATATACCTGTTCATAAGGAGAGCTTTCCTGCGAGGGCAGAAACGAAGTTTTTTTCCCGGAAAAAAGGTTTATTTCCCTTGTATATTTAATAGCGGAGGCTATATCCGGCGTTATTACCAAAACAGGTTTTTTAAGATTTTTTATGGATTTCGCCGCAAAAAAATTACGCGCAGAGCCTGTTAATCCCGTTAAATATAAACTATGCCGATTTTCAAGACTTTTTATTAATTTTTTGAACTTTACGGATTTTAATATTAATTTATTCAGTAATTTATGGATATTTTCAGACACTTTTAAAAACTTAATTTATTTAGCTTATTGAATTACACTAATAAATGTTATCATGGATATTGAATGATTTATTAAAATAGAATTAAAATCTCCAAAAAGCTGGAAAATATAGATTATGATTGAAATGCGCATAATGGGGATAGCCATAGACTTACGAACAGGCTCTCCTATAATAATTTTAAACGATGCTGAAAACAGAAGAGCTCTTCCCATCTGGATTGGGCAAGCTGAAGCAAGCGCAATAATAAGAATTCTTGAATCGGTGGAAACCCCTCGTCCGATGACGCATGATCTTATATGCAATATTCTTGATACGACCTCAAATTTTGTTGAAAAAATTGAAATTAACGATCTTGATGACAGTACATATTTTGCGACGATTTTTTTGAAAAACAAGGAGGGCAAGGAATTTAAAATTGATTCCCGACCGTCTGATGCGATTGCAATAGCTTTAAAGAATAAAGCTCCCATTTTTGTTGCTCCAAACGTGGTTATTGACGGTACAATTTCTACGGATGAAGAAAGAGATGAAAAAGAAACAGAGGAATTTAAAGATTTTGTCAGAAACATTAAGCCTTCTGATTTTAAAAAGCTGATAAACGAGAAATTGAACCCTGATGAGCCTAATGATGAAGAAAATTAGGTATATTATATTCTGATACCAAGTTGCATCAATGTAGTATTAAATCTCCCTCCCTCTGCCCCCTCCCCAAGGGAGGGGAAGAAAAGTTAATAAGGGTTTTGCCGGCTACGCCGGCAAAACCCTTATTAAAAAATAATACTCTTTTGATTGCAACTTGGTATGAAGAAGTTATTTGGTATTACAACATATCAGACGGGTCAACATCTATTAAAAATTTAATATCCTGCGGAATTTTTATTTCTTTGACAAGATTATTAACGATAAAATGCCCATTTTCGCCTAAAGTATTCTTTATAAGGATATGAAATCTGTATTCATCCTTGAGTTTTGTGATCATACACCTTGAAGGACCAAGAACTTCCAGTCGTTCCGTAATTCCACGCTGATCGGTTATCAGCTTAAGCCTGTATGCAATATCTGAAGCAAACTTTATCGCCTTGATTTCCATTTTTGAGCTTATTATAAGCCTTATTATATCGCTGAAAGGCGGATAAGAATGCTCATTTCTTGTTTGAATTTCATAATTATAAAAACTTGCAAAATCCTGTTCTTTAGCCTGATTTACAGCGAAAAATTCCGGTTCATAAGTCTGAAAATATACTTTCCCCCTGAAGGAGCCTCTGCCGGCTCTTCCTGCAACCTGTGTGAGAAGCTGAAATCCACGCTCTGTTCCCCTAAAATCAGGTATATTAAAAAGAGAATCCGCGCTGATAACTCCAACCAACGTAACGTTAGGAACATCAAGCCCTTTTGCAATCATTTGAGTGCCTATCAATACGTCTGTTTCGCCTTTTGCGAAGTCCTCAAGCACTTTTATATGAGCATTTTTCTTGCTCATAATATCGCTATCCATTCTTTGTACTGATATTTCGGGAAATTCTTTTTTAAAAAGCTCTTCTACCTTTTGTGTTCCCATTCCGTAATACTTCAAAGTAGCATTAAAACAGGAGGGGCAAATATCGTAAGTTGGTATTTCATAGTTACAATAATGACATCGCAATTTATTGCCTGTTTTATGAAGTATCAATGGGATTTCACAGCTTTTACATTTTGGAGTGAAGCCGCAACTGCTACATTGCCCGTATGTTGAAAACCCTCGTCTGTTTATAAGAAGGATTGCCTGTTTTTCATCGTCAAAAGCTTCCTGAAGACTGTTTTTTAAAGGTATTGAAAAAATACTTTTATTGCCACGCTTAATTTCTTCCCGCATATCCACGACATGAACCTGAGCAAGACCGCCTGTACCGATTCTTTCAGGTAGTTTTATGATTCTGCCGCTGTTTTTAGCTTTAAAATAAGTGCTTATATCAGGTGTAGCAGTGCCCAATATAAGAGCTGCGCCGGTTTTTTTCGCTCTTTGCGCCGCTATTGTTTTTGCGTTATATCTTGGACTGGGGGTGGTCTGCTTATAGCTGGATTCGTGCTCTTCATCAATTATAATAAGCCCTAAATTTTTAACCGGCGCAAAAATAGCTGATCTTGCCCCGATTATAATTCTTATTTCCTTGCTTATCAACCTGTTCCAGACATCAAAACGTTCTCCTTCAGAAATACTGCTGTGCCATATTGCTGTGTTTTCCGCTCCAAACCTTTCTGCAAACCTCATCGCCAATTGAGAAGCAAGAAGAATCTCAGGCGCTAATATTATTACCGATTTATCCTGAGAAAGAGCCTCTTTTACAGCATGCATATACACTTCTGTCTTGCCAGAGCCTGTTATTCCATATAATAAGACAGGCTCAGGGTCGTTATTCCTCATGTATGCTTTGATTTGGTCAAGAGCTTGTTCTTGGGAAGCTGTGAGCTTAAAAAACTTGTTGTTCTCATCTTTTTTAAAGATATCAGAGGGATTTCTGAAAATTTCCTTGTCATAAATTTGTATTGCGGCTGTTTCAGCAAGTTTTTTTATTGTTAAAGCAGTTGTTTTAGCAATTTCCAGAAAATCAGAAAGTTTTATTTCCTCTCCAATTGATTCTAAAGCCTCAAATATTTTTTTTCTTCTCGGCGTTAAATCTTCTTTCGCAAAATCTGAATTTAATTTTATGTATTTTTCCAGCTTTGGACCTGATTTTTTTTCTTCCAAATCATCTTTTATTTCAACTATACCATTGTTTTTAAGCTGTCTTAAAGCTGTATAAAACTTTGAGTAGGGAATTTTAGTTCTTTTTTTTAATGTAGACACATTAAATTTGGTTTTTTCCAGCATGAAATCGAAAATTCTCTTTTGGTCAGAGTTTAATTTGAATTCTGAAACGTCTTTATTTAATAAATACACGATTCTTTTACTTTTAGAAAACAGATTTGAAGGAATAGCGGCGTCTATTACTGTTTGAAGACTGCAACAGTAATAATTTGAAACCCATTCCAGAAGTTGTAAAAATTCAAGATCAAACAGGGGTTCATTGTTTAGAATTTCAAAAATTTCTTTTGCTTTTATTCCTTCCGGCATATAGTTAGTAAAACCTACCACAAAAGCATTAACAGCTCCCCTATTGCCGAAAGGTACAATTACAGGAATTCCGGGCTTAACAAAGTCATATATTTCTTCAGGAATAAGATAGCTAAATGTCCTTGTATCCAGTTCAGGCACATCTACTATGACTTGAGCGTATTTATGTTTTTCAGTCAATGTTTTCAAGCTCTTTTTTGGCAATTTCAAGAGCATCTTTTAATGCAGGCAAGTTTTCAGGATAGATTGCCACTCCTTTTTTAGTGGGATTCCAAGTATTTCCGCTATCTGTTGTATAGTAAATTCTAAGATCAAGATATTTTTTCCCTTTAAATTCGTTTATTTGAACCTGAACCTGCTCTGTTGCAGAACGTGGAATCGTTGCTAAAAGCTTATTGTCTGACATTAAAAATCTCCTTTCAGTATATTATAATAAAAATTTATTATAATTGCGCATTGTTAAATTTTGTCGTCATGTAAAGCTCAAAAAACGCCATATTGAACATAGCGGGCTTATATACAACAAGATTCTTCGGGCAAAGCCCTTAGAATGACGATTCCATAAAATTAACTTAACAAAGCAATAGTGTTCTAAGAAAATAATCTTTAAAAAGATATTACGGGCGTTTCGGCTTAGCGGCATGAATGAGTTGAAACTCAAGCTTGCGCTCCGAAATGCCCGTAAATTAAGAATTTACAAAAACTATTGATTAGTTTTTAACCATGTTTTTAAATCTTCTTACTGCGCCCATTCCAAGAGCTGCAATTCCTGCAAGAAGTGATGTTGCCGGTTCCGGCACAGGAGTAATAGGGGTCGGTTCATTAGCAAAAGTGCCTGCCTGAATAAATACTGCTGAGTCTAAAGCAGTATCAGAAGCATCTGCTATAGCAAACTTCATTGTATGAACTCCTGCTTGTAATCCTTGAACTTCTGCCTGAATAGCTTTAGTAAATCCGTCATATTGAATATTGTAAGTTGCAGATTCATTATCTTTATAATAAGAACTATTTGCGACGTTATTAATTGTGTTAATAGTTACACCGGTTGGGGTTGATGTTCCAGGAACAAGAGCAACATTAACGCCATCTACAAAAAGCCCAAAAGCATCGTTAAAACTGCTATCAACCCATTCATTATATTCTTCGGAAGCAAAGATAAAGTTAAAGAATAAATTTCCGTTTGCAGTTTCAAAATCAAATTCAAGTAAAGCCGCATCATTTGTATTAAAACCTGAAAGAACGCTTAAATCTGCATCTCCAGGAGTAGCCATATATGAAGTTGTAGCGCTGTTATTATTCGGTCCTACTGCATCAAGAACGTTTCCGCTTGATAAGATAATACCGCTGTTGAAATCCAGACCTGAAGAAAGTCCGTCTGTGAAAACGCCGAATGCTGCTTGATTACCGGTAGCCAGCGCATTGGAAATTGTAATTCCGCTTCCGCCAAGCAAAGATGCAAGCGCATTTGCGTCATTATTTTGTGTTACTGAAAGAGCATGCGCAGGTGTTTGAGCCACACACAGCAAAAGGCTTGTTGCTAAAAGAATTTTTTTCATAATGATCTCCTTTAAAAAAATTATGTCTCACGATCCTAAATATTAATTACTATAAAAACATAAAAGTAAATTTTAGTTTGTAACAATATTTAAACTAAAAATATAATTTAAATATATAAATATTCTGTAATTTAATTAACAAAAATCTATACCAGTTTTAATAAATTTTTGTTAATTGATTAAAAAAGCTGGCGCCGCCCGCGGGAAAAACCCTGAAACAATTTCAGGGTGATATTTTACTCCTGTTTAGCATAACTTGGAATTGAAAAACCCTGGCGCCCTATGGCTATTTTCAGGTTAAAATATTATAATATATTAGAATTATGTAACTAAAGTGAATTCTCAAATTTTGCAAAACAAATCAGATATAAAATCGCATAATTATAAAGGGAAATTTTGTTTTATTGGAATATCCATTGGTCCTGACAACTCTTCGGAGTCAGGAATAGCTGTTCTTGACAGAAATTTAAATCTTATTAAAACAGATAAAGCTTATAACCTAAGCGAACTGAAATTACTTATTTCGAATATTTCTCCTCCCGCAAATACAATACTTTGCGTTGATCTGCCGAAAAATATTATGATGCTTACGGGAAAATGGAGAATAGAATCAAAACAAACACAAATATTAAGCATGAAAAACATGCCGGATACATTAAAAGGTTCATGGCAAAAAAGATATAGCGACAGAGGCTCAGAATTATGCGTTTATTTTGACAGTTTAGGCATGGAAATTTACAGATACAGTCCGTATTATACAAAAAATCTGTTAAAACTTAATCCCCCTTATAAAAGCAGAACGCCTGCGGCATGTAAATTTTTACAGAATATTATTGAAGAAAAACTGGAGATTTCAAATATGCCTGTGAATTTACTCCCGTTACCCTCTTTAAATGCGATTATTGGCGCGTTTATAGGATGGAAAGTTTCAACCTGCGATGAAAATACCGGCTATAAGCAAATCGGAGTTTATAAAGATTTTCCGATTATAAGCTCAACGTTGCTTTGTCCAGTTTCATATAAATATTAAATTCCAATGATTTATTATATTTTTTACATAACTTTTTTGTTTTTAAAACCAGTTCTTCAGGCAGATTATTATTTGTTTTTTTAAATCCGAATTTTTGGAAATATTCGGGAAATACTGTTGTAAGCCAGATTTCATCAAGAAAAGCTGATTTAATAAGCTGTTCTACAATAATTGTTCCCGCGCCCATTCGTCTAAATTCCTTAAGCGCGCCAATTGTGGAAATTTCATAAATATTTCTATAATTTTTATATCTTCCAAAACCCGCTAAAACCCCCGCTTTTTCTGCTATATAAAGTTTTTGGGGTTCTAAATCCTCTGAATCCAGATTAAATGATTCAGCATAAATTTTTATTTTTTCGAGATCAGAATCAATGGCTTTTCTTAATATAAAGACCAAATTTTTCTCCAAAAAAAAATTCAATTTTAGATGTTTTTAAAAGTGTCCTTTAAAAAGTATCATTATATGGCTTTTTTATATAAATTTTTACTGTCTTGTTAACTTATTTCTTCCAGAATATTTATGCCGTTATATTTATTGCTTGCAGAAGCAATGCCTTCGCGCAAATAAGTTTCCACCGCTTTTACGCAAAAATCTGTTATTTTAGGAAGATGTTTTTGCTCATCTTTGGAAAATTCCTGAAGAACATAACTGCGCCAGAGATGTTCACCCGGATTTGGTCCTATTCCCACTTTTAATCTTGCGAAAACTTCGCTTCCGCAGTTTGAAATTATTGATTTAATCCCGTTATGACCTCCCGCTGAACCTGAAGGTCTGAAACGAATCTTCCCAAAATCAAGGGTTACATCATCAAATATTACAAATAAATTATTATTATCAAGCTTATGCCAGTTTAAAAGCTTTGAGATAGCTTCTCCTGAAAGATTCATGTAAGTCTGAGGCTGTACAATCAAGACTTCCGTATTATTTATTTCACCTTTTCCTATAATTGAATCAAATTTTGAAGAATGTTTGCCGACAATGCCAAATTTTTCGGCTAAAACGCCGGTTATTCTAAAACCAATATTATGACGGGTATTTTTGTATTTTTCCCCGGGATTTCCTAATCCTGCAATTACTATCACTTTAATGCTTCTTTCCAAAAAATTTTTCTGTTTTTTTTATTATATTTTCTTTCTATTTTATAGTAAAACCTTATAAAAAAATTTTTACCGAAATAAATTTATTATTTAATCAACTATCTAATTTAAACATTAAACAAACTAATGTAATACTATTTTATAGCTTATAGTAAAGCTCATTAATATATGTATTTTTAACGAGTTTTTAAGGTTATTTTCAAAAAAATTAAAAATTTTCATATTAATTATAAGGGAGGATAAGAAATTGCCGGAAAAAAGACAGGAATCTTCTGTTATTATAACTAACAGCAGTGAAAAATTAGTACAATTTCTTGAAGACACAGGTTTGCATAAAAAAGATTTTGCGGAAATGGTAGGCGTTACGCTTTCTTATGTTTATAGCTTGATTGATAACACTATACCGTTTTCCACAAGAACAACAACTCTGGAAAGAATCGCCGCAGTGATGGAAATTCATCCTGAAGATTTTCCTGAATACAAAATTTCCGAAGAACCAAAACTTGTTGATCCGGGAATACAATTTTTAAAACAAAAACAAAAAGAACAAGGGTTTTCTAATTTGGATTTAATCAAAAAATTTACCAGAAAAAGACGTGTGGAAATCGTAGATTTATGGAGAGGCGCTCTGCCTTTGCCATTAGATTGGACATATCTCTATTCGATTGCGGAAATCCTCAATGTTTCCGCTCAGGAAATTTATCCTTTCTGGAAATCAAGAATGCAACAGTATCTTATCGCAGGCGGTATTGACATGATGTTGAATTCTGAACTTGTTAATTCAATGTTTGAAGGAGCTAACTCTTATCTTAAAACAAAATATACTCACCATTAAAACGTATCGGGAAATAAAAAATCAATTATAATTGTTTAGGCAATTATTGCTATGACAATTAAAATATTGACATAAAGACAAATCTCTTAATACAGTTATCTAGACAATCGTTGCTATGACAATTACAGTAAAGCGTTTTAATTCCATTGATTTAAAGAAGCTAATTTTGTTAATATAAGATATATTATTAGTCCTGGATGCGAAGCGTTGTGTTTAATATCTTTTTAACAAATTCAGCGGATAAATCACAAAAAAATCTGGATAAACCGCTGAGAATAAAAATCAAAGAAGCAATTGAAAAAATTTCCGGCAATCCTGAAGATTCAGGCGAAAAGCTTGTTTCGCCGCTTTCTGACATATATTCATACCACTTAAAATATAAAGGCAGAGAGGTTAGAATTGCTTATGGAATTAATCTTGAAGAAAAAATAATTTATATTTATTTAATTGCATTTCATGAAAATTTTTATAAAAAATTAAAAAATATAATGGATGCTTAATTAAAAAATTAACCGCTTAACGCCGCTAAAAGTGTCATGCTGAATCCTGAAACAAGTTCAGGACAGGCTTTGTTTCAGCATCTTTCCAGCATGCAATAGAATACTTACCGTTTGTTCATTTTCTTTTCTTTTTTGTAAAAAAGTAAAGAAAACGAACCAAAAGAAAAGAAAAAACTGAACCCCAAGGGGACAAGACTGTCAGGGGCAAGCCCCCGAACCCCCTTGTGTTCAAATGCTTATTTTTTGTCTTTTTACTTTTATCTTTTTTTATATAAAAAATATTATCTGTTAGCTTTACGATAACCAAAACTTATTTGGGGTGTGTACATAACAGCATTTAAACATAAATTTTCATTTTAATGATTGATGAATTTAAGAAAAAAATCATTATAATTTAACATAGTGTATAATTTAACAATTTTAGCGTCTATAATTATGAAATTTTTAAAAATATTTATACTCTTAATGTTTTTCAGTTTTTTTTCAAATTCCGCCGCATGCGCAATTAAAATTGGGCTTTTGACACAAACTGACGATGACATTTATATTGGCGTTTCAAAAGCCGGAGCGATTATAGACGTTCAGGACGGCTCTTATTTAACGAATTTAGAGCAAATGAAGCCGTATAGACTTAAAAAACACGGAAATATAATAGAAATAGAGATTAATAAAAAAAAGTACGGCATTAACGCTAAAGAAATAATTATAAAATCAAATGAGTCAGATGCGTTTGTTTATACTAAAAAACGCTGGTATAGAGGTTTTTTAATCATTAAAAATGACTCTAAAGGCTTAACTGTAATAAATGAACTGGATATGGAGAACTATATAAAGGGGGTTGTTCCTTCAGAAATGCCTCCGGGCTGGAATATAGAGGCGCATAAAGCGCAGGCAATTGCGGCAAGGAGTTATGCGGCGGCAAATTTAGGCAAAAGATTAAAATACGGATTTGATTTGTATGATACTCCGCTGGATCAGAATTATATCGGCGTTTCCGCTGAAACAACACGGACAAACAGAGCGGTAGACGACACTCAAGGACAGGTTTTAGTTTACGGGGGGAAAGTTATCCCCGCATATTACCACGCAAGCGCAGGCGGAAGCACCCTACCCGCTGAACAGGTCTGGGGCAAGTTTTTGCCTTATATAAAAGGCGTAAAATCCTTTGACGAAAACGTTCCCTGTAAAGGGCACAGGGTCGGGATGTCGCAAACAGGCGCAAACACAATGGCAAACATGGGCTACACCGCTTATCAAATACTCGGGTATTTTTATAACGAAGTCATGCTAAGAAAGTTGTATTGAC
The DNA here is from genome assembly GCA_022703625.1 of Cyanobacteriota bacterium. GTDB lineage: Bacteria > Cyanobacteriota > Vampirovibrionia > Gastranaerophilales > UBA9971 > JAKLDH01. The sequence continues at coordinate 10,153 of JAKLDH010000039.1, forward strand.
AATAGTTAGCGCTGTAACTAAAAATGTTTGCGGTTGGACTCCTCTATATCCCGAACCATTTGAAAATACGACAAAACTGGATTTTTTATAAAAACTTATTACAATTAAATTTAATAACTATATTTATTTGGAACTAAAAATTTGAAATTTATTTTTATAAAAATATTAATATTTTTTGCTTTAACATGCCTGTTTTCAGGAATTATAGCGCGTAAAGTTGTATTAGCCGCTTCTTTACATAATGAACAATCCTCTGAAGCTTTTAATTTAAGGGTTACACGGGAAAATTTCGCTGATTTTCACGATACTTTAATTATTGAAAATGAAAATAAACAACTTGGTCTTGAAAAAATTTATTTTGATAATTTCGATTTTTTAGCAGGCAAATTCAATCTGGATGAACTTTTTTCCGTAAGAAACCCTAAATTTGAACCGAATATTTATACAAAAAAAGAAGAAGAAAAAGTTTTTGTTGACGAAGTTCAAAACCACAGCGGAATTTATAATATAAATATTTCCGGCAACTCTGGCGTGAATAACAATATAGCTTCAAATGCGCCAAAAAAAGCGGAATTAAACCTTTTTTCTGAAGTAACCGGCAATGAATTTAATGAAAAACTTAAAAAAGCGGCAAATTTAATAAAAACACAAAAAAATTCTTATGAAGCGCAGAAAATACTTGCAGAGCTTGAGAAAACAGCAGGCAATAATGCTGTAAGCATTGCAAATATTGCAAAACTTTATATACAGTCAGACAAAAGCGTTAAAGCGTATGAGCTTTTAAAACAGGCGGAAACCCTTGCTCCTAATGATTTTAAGATAATATATACATCCGCTGTTTGTTTGTATAAACAAAATGCGCTGATTTCTGCCGAAGAAAAACTTAAAAAAGTTGCTGAATTAAAACCTGACTTTATGTATGCTCATTATAATCTTGGAAATGTTTATCATAAACAGAAAAATTATCATAAAGCATTGGATTCCTTTAAAAAAGCGCTGGAATTAGCTCCTGAAAATGCGGATATTTATTATAATATTGCGGTAACTCTCGAAATGCTTGATAATAAAAAACTTGCCAAACAATTTTATTCCAAATGTCTGGAATTAAACCCAAAAGACAAAAATGCAATACAGGCGCTGGATAAACTATAAAGCGCCTCTAAAAATCAATTAAGTTGTAGAAATTTAGGTATTTATTATGACTTCAGCTATCATACAAAGCGGGATCAGCTTTATAAGAGAAAAAAAATCGCAGGGAATTGATATAAAAATTCCTCGTAAATCAACGCAAATTGATGAAAATTTTTCTGTAAAAGAAATTTTTGATAAAAAAAATGCTGTAGTAATTGAAAATAACGGAAAATTAACTACAAAAAAAATTGATTTAACAGAAGAAAAATCAGGGTTTTCATATTTTTTAGATGGGATCGAAAAAAAGAAAATCCTTTTTTACTATAGATCAATTCCGGTAATTTACGGCTATGTCGCCGCTGTTATCTTAAAAAGAACCGATAAAAAGATGCATTCCATTGATATGGAAATGACAGAAGAAAATTTTTATCTTCCTAAAAAGGACGGCGCTGATTCTCCCGAACATTATTTTTCTGAAGAAGAAGTTAAAAATCTCGGTAAAAATATTGTTAATATTGGAAAAATCCCTGTAAATAGCGCTAATAAGGATTACCCTTTACTGCCGGAACAGTTTATACAAGCCGCTCATAACTCTATTCAAGGCAGCAGGGGACATATAGAAAAGGCTCTGGCTAAACGATGGCTTTCCGGCAATTCTCAGGGAAGCTGGCTTTTTATTGACGGACGACTGGAAAATAAAAATAAAGAGTTAATTTCAGGCTCAAACATTGTTGGGATAATTAAATCCCATCATGCCTGCTATTTTGATTATGAAGATCAGTACAAAATTTATTCAATGGAAAAAGGTGAGCGTTCAAGCGTTTTTCAACCGGAAGGTGAAAATATTTACAGTTGGTATTTAAGATTACACTCTGATAAACGGCATGGAGATAACAATTTTGGATTAATCAGAGTAGAAATTCCAGCGGAAGAGGAATTTTTAAGAAAAGCCGATTTAATAAGCAGTTGGATTTTGCTGGAAACCAAACCGGTCGCCTTTCCTGCTTCAAGGTGGGACAGAATGATTTATCCGATAAAATATTGTGAAGATTATCTTAAAAGCAAAGCTCCAAGCTGGAAGGTTATTGACAGTTTATATTAATGTTGTGTTAAGTTAATTTTGTAGATATGTAATTTTTTAATTAACTGATTAACGACGCTAAAAGTGTCATGCTGAACTTGTTTGCGAAATGCGGACAGCGCCGACTGCTTCGCAACAGCATCTTTCAAGCATTCAATAGAATGCTTGCCGTTTCTTCATTTTCTTTCTTTTTGAACGCAAAAAGAAAGAAAACGAAGCAAAAGAAAGAAAAACTAACATGTCAAACTGTCATATCGGTCAGGGGCAAGCCCCCGAACCCCCTTGCTTAAAAATGTCCGCTTTTTGTTTTTTCTTCGCTTTTTACATAAAAAATATTATCGGTTATAAATTCCATAAAATTAACTTATACCAATACTTAGCCCGCGCCGCCCTACGGGCGGCGCGGGCTGTAAATATCAGATTTTTAACAAATTAACGAAAACTTATTTAGATTGGTATAATTGCAACTTGGTATTATTATAAAATAATAAACAGGGAAGTTTGACTTTATTTTATTATTTTAAATAAATAGTTGCAGTAACAACATTTGTCTTGACAACTATGCTAAGGGGAAGAAAATTGAATTTTTATCCTATAAAAACACAAGACGGCACAATTAGCCTGTTTAATTTTGAGGTTAATGACGTATATCACAGTAAAATCGGCGCTTACACAGAGGCGTTACATAAATATGTTATTCCGTCAGGGATTTTGGATTTTGTAAATGAAAATAAACAGGTAAAAATCCTCGATATATGCTATGGATTGGGCTATAACTCAAAGACGGCGATAAATGAAATAATAAAAGTTAACCCTGATTTTAATATTGATATAACACTGCTTGAAATTGACCCTGTTGTTTTAGCTTTTTCAACTGTTTTAGGCAGCGAATGTTTTGATGAAGTCATAAACTCTTTGTTTTTCCATCAAATTAACAGTCAGATCGATGTTAAAAGCATAATTCAAACTTATCTTAAAAAATCAGCTCAAATTATGCCTCAAATTCGAGAGAAAATCCCAAAGCAATACGAACTTATCATGTTGGATGAATTAGAAGCCAAATTACATAATATATGTTATAGGTCTATTTCTGACAGAAATATAAAAGTCAAGATGCGCCTGAATGATGCAAGAAAAGCCGTATTGGATTTAAACGCTAAATTTGACTTTATTTTTCACGATCCATTTACTCCATCAAAAATGCCGATTTTATGGACGGTTGATTTTTTTAAAATTCTTTATAATCTTTTAGAGGAAAACGGAAATCTTACCACATACAGTAATGCCGCTCCTGTAAGAGCCGGATTGATTGAAGCGGGCTTTTTTATAGGGCAAACATCGCCGATAGGCAAGAAAACAACCGGAACTATAGCTTTTAAAAAAAATGAATCAATAAAAAATCATCTCTCTGAAAAAGAAACAGGAATTTTAAACACAAAAGCAGGAATTCCATATCGTGATAAAAATTTAAATTCCTCGTCAGAAAAAATTTTGTTGAACAGAGAAAAAGAAAAAGAAATTTCAAAAAGAATTTCTTCCGGTAGATTTTTAAAATCGTTATTCTGATTAACATGAATTTCTTGCGGGAGAATGGGGGAAACTCGTTAAATGTAAACAGATTAATGCTTTTTATTATAATAAAGGGGAAAAATAATGAACTTCATAAGCAAAGGCGCATTTCATATACACACAAAATATTCCGACGGGACAGGAACAATACCGCAAATAGCAAAAGACGCTAAAAAAGCAGGCTTGGACTGGATAATTATAACCGATCACAATAATCTTGCAGGATTAAAAAATAACGAAGAAGGCTGGCATGATGGTTTAGCTGTGATTGTATGCGAAGAAATCACTCCTGATAACGGTAATCATTATTTAGCGCTGGACATAAAACAGGAAATCCCTCCTTCTGCAAACCCTCAGGAATATATTAACGCTGTAAACGACCAAGGAGGCTTTGGTTTTGTGGCGCATCCTGATGAAAGCCGCAGTCGAAAAAATAATCGCCGTCCTTTAAGATGGGATGACTGGAATTTAAGAGGCTTTCACGGAATTGAAATCTGGAATTATCTCTCTGATTGGACTGATAACTATAATAAAAATTTTAGCCTTTACCACATTCTTGTAAAAAATAGAATCCTTAAAGGTCCCTCTAAAAATATTTTAAAATGGTGGGATGACGTAAATAACGAAACCGCAACCATTGTTCCGGCTGTGGGAAGCCTTGATACGCATGCGTTTGATTTTAAGTTCGTTAAAATTTTTCCATATTTTGACAATTTTAAAACAATCACAAATTATTTATTTCTTGAAGAAAAATTATCTTCTGATTTTAACGAAGCTAAAAAACAAATTTTGAACGGTTTAAAAAACGGTAATAATATGATTGTAAACCGATTTTGGAATAAGAAGAACGATGAATTTTGTTTTAAAATAATTACTAAAAATCAGGAAGTATTTTCAGGAGAAAAAATATATCATGATGAAAACTCCCGATTAATAATAAAACTGCCTGAAAAAGCTAAAATAAAACTTTTACTTGATGGAAAAATTGTTTTGGAAAAAGAAACAAATTTTTTGGAAATTAAAGACCTTTCAGTAGGTAAATACAGATTTGAAGCTTATTTGAAAAATAAGCCGTGGATTTTTTCTAATCCGATTTTATGTGAATAAATTAACAAGGAGGTTGAAAAATGCCTATTATAACGGAAAGATTCAACGTCAACACCGCTGGGTTTACTGATATAATTGATATAACCGAAAAAATAAAACAAATAATCGAAAATCATAACCCTGAAAACGCTCAGGTTATGGTTTATGTCGCAGGAAGCACAGCCTCTATATCAACAATGGAGTATGAACCGGGGCTTTTAAAAGATTTGCCGGAAGCGTTTGAAAAAATTGCGCCTGCAAATAAAACCTACCACCATGATGAAACATGGCATGACGGGAACGGATACGCTCATGTCAGAGCGACTATGATTGGCAATTCCGAGAATTTCCCTGTAAAAAACCATGAATTAGTACTTGGAACTTGGCAGCAGATCATTTTAATTGATTTTGACAATAAGCCGCGCGCCCGTTGTATTTATGTTCAGATAATTTATTAAGGCATGATCCCAAAATTATGAATAAATCCGAAGAAATATCGCTGGAAGTTGATATAGAAGAAGAAGGAACAAGACTCGACGTCTTTTTATCCGCTCTTCTGCCGGAGATTTCACGTTCAAAACTTCAACAGCTTATAAAAGAAGGTCAGAATGCGCTTATTAACGGCAAGCCCTCAAAAAGCGGGTACAAGCTTAAATATGCCGACGAGATTTTTTTTAAAATTCCTGAAACAGAACCCCTAAGCCTGGAAGCTGAAAACATACCTCTGGATATAAGATATGAAGACGAAGATATGCTTGTGATAAACAAACCTGCCGGCATGCTTACTCATCCAACGTCTACAGAAAAAACTCATACACTTGTAAATGCGCTTTTGTATCATTATCAGGGGAATTTATCAGGAATTAACGGCGTAATGCGTCCCGGAATTTTGCATAGACTTGACAGAGAAACCTCCGGGCTTCTTATGATAGCCAAAAACGACTTTGCTCATAAGTTTCTTGCTAACCTGATAAAAACAAGAACAGCAAAAAGATATTATCTGGCAATTTTGCATGGAGTTTTGAAAGAAGATTCAGGCAAAATAGACCAGCCCATAGACAGGCATCCGATCCAAAGACATAAAATGGGTGCGGTTGAGGGTGGTAAAAAAGCCGTTACGCATTGGAAAGTTCTTGAGCGCTTCGAGAAATACACGTTTATTGAAGCGGCTCTTGAAACAGGGCGCACACATCAAATAAGAGTTCATTTTTCATATATTAATCATCCTGTGGCAGGCGATGAAATGTATGGCGGTAAAATCAACAGGATCAAGCTGAATGGACAGGCTCTTCAAGCTTATAAATTAAGCTTTTTAAAACCGAAAACAAAAGAAAACGTAACAATTGAAATTGAACCGGATGAAGATATCAAAAAACTTTTACGAATACTTAAATCTGATTAAACAACTTCTTCTTCCATAACTCCCGGCAACGGCTCAACGTTTTGCGGTATCCCCAGAACTCTTACAAGCTCCAGCACCGTTGCTTTCATCTGACATCTTTGCGGACTGTTTTGAAAAAACTCGCTATAAAAGCACGATTCACATACACATCCCCGTTGATAACAGTCTATTGCGGCTTTCGTCCATCTTCTGACAGAAGCGACTTTTCCCAGGTCTCTACTCCTAATCACAAATTTTCCTCCCAAAATTACAAAACTCCTACTAATTCGCTATCTTAAAAAAATAATTTATTTAGATACAAATTATTCTAACTTTTCCTAAAAACAAGGCAGTTGATTAATTGACAGATATTAAAAAAAACTTAATCATTCCTCCTATACATAAGATTATATATATACATGCGTATAACACAACAATTAATTGAACAATTATTACATTACTAAACAATTGGCTGAATAGCAGGCTAAGTCTGAAAAAAGATATCTTTTCTATATGTTTGATAAGGTTTTTTGTTTAAAAAGATGAAAAAAATATATAATTTTTATAAAGTTTAAAATGTTCGGCAAATTAAACATATTCTAAAAATCTATTTGTTTAAAAAAAAAATGATAAAAATTTGTAAATGTATTTTTTAAAATTAACCCAATTTAGAAATTTTTTGATTTAATAATAATAAATAAGTAAATTTTATTTTTATTTTGTTTTATTATATATGAAACACCTTTCAATTAGAGTAAAAAATCAAGTTTTAAGCTAGAAAAAGGAAGTTTAATATGGTAGCAATGCCCCCAACTGAATTTATAATTCAAAACAGGGATAATACTATACGAAAAAAATCGTTTAATGAGAAAAGGAACCTTCATTATAGCGGTAATCTAACCAAGGATACTTATAACAAAAATAAAAATTCCGAATATAAAAATAACTTTAAACCCTTAAGAGCGGCGGATTCTAACCAAAACCAACTTGCTTTTAAGGGTTTAAAGTTTAAAGACCTGTTTCCTAAATCTGAAATTGAAAAAGCTGATGTCTTATTAAAACGTGTAAAAGAAATTATTGACCCTAAAAAAAATCTTGGTTTATATTCCCTTGAAGATGCAATTACAAATACAATTGATCCTTTAACAAAGCAAAATATAGCTAAATCTGATGTTCATGTTCATACTGAAATAGGACACAGTTTTCTTGAGGCTCTTTCTGCTTTGCCAAAAACTTTAGCCAGAACTGCGCAAAAGATTTTTGGCGGAAAAGAAAAAAAAGGGCAAATTGAATTAATTGAAAAAAAAGAAAAAATACTAAATCAACTTACCGGCTATTATCTTGAAGTTGATAAGCATACAAGACAGTTTCAGGATGTGTTTTCAGGAGAAAATCTTGAAACTGTAAAAGGTTTATTGAAAAATAACAAAGTAAAAGAACTTGAAAAGTTTTTAGAAAAAAAGAGGTTAACACCTTCTTTAATTCTGGGAGAAAACAATAGTAATTTGGGGGATTTAAAAAGCAAGTTACTTGATGAGAACAATTCACAAAGTTTAATTGAAAAATTAAAAATAAATTATATAAAAGATTCAATAAACAAAGCCGAAGATAAAAAAAGAGGAAGCTATATCCCGGGTTTTAGCATGGATGATTCAAAACTGGTAACAAGACTTGTTACAGGCGTAATCACCGGCGGATTTATCGCAAATGACTTCTATAACCTTAAAATGCTCACGTCAAACGATAAAAAAGAAGCGGATAAAGAAAGAAAAATAAGATTTACTCAACAGGCTTCATACATAGGAATAACAGCTTATTTAGGATACGTTCTGGACGCCACATTTAAAAACGTCGCGAACAGGTCCCTGTCTTTTTCGGTTGGACTTGGATTCGCTTCAGCTATTGGCGCAAACATAATAAGCAGAGTCTTTAATAAAATTCCTCTGCTTCCAAAAGATCCAAAGGAAATGGATAATAAACCTTACATTCTTTCTGCCGCGCCTTTGAGAAAAAATCTTTATTACAGTTCAAATATAAATAATAATAAAGAAAAATCTTTATCTTTTACCGGCTGGAACTATAAAGAAATGATGAAAGCCTCAAAAAACTGGCTGGAATCTATGGATAAAAAAGCAATAAAAGCATTGCCGGCAAAAATGTCATATAACGAGTTTGCGGAAAGTTACAAGGTTTTAGAAAAAGTTGACGACGGCTATGCAAAAGATATGCTTAAAACAGCAGGCAAATATATGGGTCTTACAGACAATATGCCTGCGGACAAGAAATTGTCGCTTTCAGATATTGAAAATGCCGCTAAAAATACTAATGGACAGGTGATTATCGGAAAGAATTATCTGTATGATGTCGGAAAAAGTTTAATAAATACAGTTTTATTCCCGTTCAATCTTGTAATAGGACTTGGAAAATTAATAACAAAACCGGTATTAAATATGTTTGGCAAAGAACCGGAAACTACAAAAAAATCAACTGTCGGCAATCCTGAACTTAAAGTCAAAAATCTTGTTAAATGGGTTAAAAATGCGACAGACAAATTAAAAGACAATCCAAATTTTAATGTAAATAATATGGAAAACGCGTCTGATGATATTATTCATCAATTAAAAACAAGAATTGGAGAAAATCCCAGAACGTTTCATGACACAAAAGTAATGGATTTTGGAAATGACCAGTTAAGCACCGGAATGAAGTTTACAGGCTTTGCTTCAGTTCCTTTTCTCACTATAGACGCATATAACGTATCAGCGGAAAAAACAAAAAACAAGCATATTTCAACAGAAAAAGCAAAACAAAGAGCTATTCAGGATACAACAAGACAAGGCATTTCCTGCTGGGCTGTCAAGTCATTTAATGACGTCTTTAAAGGTCTTGCAAACTATTCGCTTGGAGGCTCAGCTCTCTCATCAGTTTTAAATTGCGCCGGATATGAACTTTTAACCAGATTATTTGTGGGTCAGCCTGTTTTAACGAAAACGCATGAAGAATTAAAAGAAATCGAAAAGAAAAGATTAAAAAACAGAAACTGGTTATCTAAAACGATGGGCGGAAAAATAAAAACTGATGAAAATAACGAAAATACGCTTATTCTTGGCAGTAAAACATTAAGACCCGACTTTTTCAACATGCCTGTTGCGAGCAATTTTTTTACAACCACAATAAATTCAAACAGTATTAATTATGCGGGTTTTAAAGAAAAATTAGCATCTCCTTCAGGTTTTTAAAGAAAAAATACGAAGCTTATCATGCCGAGCTTGTTTCAGCATTTAATTGATCAGACCTTGAAATGCATCAGCAAACAGCAACGCCTACAAGTTATGACCGATAATATTTTTTATGTAAAAAGCGAAGAAAAAACAAAAAGTAAGCATTTGAATATATGGGGGTTCGGGGGCTTGCCCCTGACAGTCTTGTCCCCTTGGGGTTCAGTTTTTCTTTTCTTTTGCTTCGTTTTCTTTTCTTTTTGCGTTCAAAAAGAAAAGAAAATGAAGAAACGGTAAGCATTCTATTGCATGCTGGA
>JAKLDH010000004.1 GCA_022703625.1 Cyanobacteriota bacterium
TTCGTTAGTTATATTAAAGTATTTTAGAGGCATTATAACGCCTCGCAATGACAGCGCCTCGTTTTTGGACTACATGCTGCGCTGTAACTTAATAATATTATTATTTCACAACAATCCACATTGAACCGAGTTTCCTCCATATCCCGCAAAAGCGCTTATAAAAACAGTAGAAATATTAACATCAGAAAAGAAAAAATGAATTATGCTGTTGGCTATAACCAATCAAAATAAGTTTTCGCAAATAAGGGAATAAAAAAATTCTTATGTAATTTTTTCAAATGGGCGCCTCTAAAAACAAGGAATTTTTGTTTTTTATATCTACCCCCCTGCCCCCCTTCAAAGGGGGGAGAAATTTGTGGGTAGGGGCTTCGCTGCGAAATGCGGACAGTACCGACTGCTTCGCGCCCCTACACCAAACCCCAATCAAATTTCATGAAAATTTCAAAAAATTGAGTTTTTAGAGGCGCCCAAGTACAAGTTATGATCTAAAGGAATTTCGGTTTTTGATTAGAACTTTGCGCCAAATATCCTTTGTTTAAAGGATATTTAAATTAGGGTTAAAAACATACAATATTAATGAAAAAGAACATACCATGGTTAAAATTTTGTTATGAAAAATCTTATAAATAAATTAATATTTATAGTGAATATTTTTATTATAGCTTCCTTTTTCCCTTTTTCCGTAAACGCTGAAAAGGGGAAAATTAATGATGTAAATAAAACAAAAATAGTTAATGATGAAACTTTTTTTGACGGAGAAGAAGAAACAGTAATTATCAGCATTGTAAATTTTGGCAGAAAAAATCCCTTTGAACCCTATGTAAAACCTACAAAAATCGTCCCTGAATCAAAAAAGATTATAAAAATGGATGATATCCCAATGCCTCCTGCTTATGAAGGTGAAGCAAGCGAAGAAATAACAGAATTGATGAATTGTAAGGTTAACGGCATATTATACGATCCTCAGTCAACTTCAGTTGCGATCGTTAATATAAAAGAATCGGAATATATGCTTCACGAAGGAGATATTGTCGCCGGAATAAAAGTTATTAAAATTAATAAAAACAGCGTTACTTTAAAATACGGTCAAAATAGCTATACAGTAGCTGTAGGTACAGAAGTTGAAACATCAGAAGAAATAAAATATGATCAGGTGGAAAGAAGCAAAAAAGTTTTTGCCGGATCAAACTACGATTTACCAACATTACCGACTTTAAATCTGGAGGAATAATTTAAATAATGAAACGATTTGAAAAAAAATCAATATTAATACTCCTGATAGTGGGGTTTACGGCTGTTTTAAATTTAAACGCCGCTTTTGCAAAGCCTGTAAATCCGACAGCAATTCCTCTGAGAAATAAAATTAATGGACAGGACTCGTCAATTAAATTAAAAGGCGGAGTTAAAATTGATCATGACAAACAAATTATTACTTTAAGCGTTAAAGATTCAGACCTTAAACAGGTTTTAAGAATGATGGCTGATAAAGCCGGCATGAATGTGATGATACACGATTCAGTTACCGGAACAATAAGTCTTGACCTTATAGAAGTTGATTTAAACAAAGCTTTTGAATATATAATGACGGTTAAAAGCCTTACATACTGGAAAGACGGCAATACGCTTATAATTGCGGATAAAAATACCGCAAAAACCCTTAGTCTTAATATAGCTCAAATAAAAGCCATAAAAATTAAATATGTTGACGCTCAAAGAGTGGCAAATTTTTTAAATAAAAATATTTTTACGTTGAATAGACCCAATACAAGCACGTCTTCAATCGTTACAACAAATCCGCATAATAATGAAGTATTAATTTTTGGAAGCGATGACGATATTCAACTGGCGGAAGAAGTAATTAAATATCTTGACGCCAAGCCGCAGGTAAAATCTTTTACGGTAAATTATGCCAGTCCTTTAAGTCTGGCTTCAAAAATTTGCTGGGCTGTTTTTAAATCCTCTAAAGGAGAACAGAGTTTTACAAAAGAAGCTGATCTTAAAGAGGGAAGCGAAGCAAAAATAATATGCGGAAATACGATGGAGTCGGACGAAAAGTCCAACGGCAGCGACCTGGAAGACTTTAAGACAGCTTCTTACTGGGTGTTAGCGGATACGGGGCTTAATCAGATAACAATCTACGGCGGGACTTCCGAGCAATTAAATATGGCTCAGGAAATAATCACAAATTTTGATAAAAAAGAACCTCAGATATACCTTGAAATTTCCATAGTTGAATTAAGCGAAGACGGCTCAAAAAGTTTGGCGTCAACCTGGAATTATGAAAAAGGTTCAACAAGCTGGGATTTTGCTGACGGAAGAGTTCTTCTTAATCCGGTGGATAATCTGGGAACCAATAAATTATTAACCTGGGAAATTCAATCTCTTATAACGCAGAATAAAGGCAGGGTTCTTGCCAATCCAAGAATTATTGCCGCAAATAACGTAACCTCAAAAGTAAAAATATCTTCTCAAGTCGTTCAGACAAGAGAAGTCGAGATCGATAGAGATGCTGACACCGTTACCTCAAACGTATCTGTAGGGGACGGCGATACAATAGAATTTTCAATTTTACCGAAAGTTTCTCCAAATAATTATGTTACGCTTTCTCTTACGGGCTTTACTTTTAATACTATAAAAGGAACTGTTGAAGATGCGGAGGGAAATTTAATTGCGACTTTAACAAATTCCAGAGATGTTGAAACAAAACAGGTAAGGGTTAAAGACGGAGATACATTTATAATAGGCGGTTTAATTCAGGAAACAGAAACAATCACTCATAAGAAAACCCCTGTTCTGGCTGATATACCTGTAATAGGAGTGTTTTTTCAGAATCAGGCAACCGGAAAGACACGATCTGAGCTTATTATAATGATTACGCCACGAATTATTGTGGAAGATGATGATCTTGAGCCTGTCTAAAAAGTTTATCGGTTACAAAAGTTTTCATAAAAAACGGGTTATATAAAATGTCTTCAGATAAAATTACAGAAAAAATTAAAAATAATATTAATCTTCAGTATGTAAAAAAATTCTCGCTGGAAAATTTATATGAAAAGAAATTTATTCCTATAAATAAAGCTGAAAACTACCTTGTAGTAGGAATTTTAAATGCGGATACAAATGAACATAAAACGGCAATATTAACTCAAATAGTATTAAATACAAAGTTAAAACCGAAAATTCTCCCATTGGCAAAAGAACAGTTTGAATCTTTATATATTTATTGTAAAGAACTTGTTGAAATAAGCGAACAACCTGAAAGCATTTCTGTTTCCGACAATATGGTTTCTATAGGAACAGTCAAGTTGCCTGAAAAAGCTCCCAAAGAAAATGCTCCCAAAAAACGGCTTGGAGATCAACTTTTAGATGATGGAATTATTACAAGAGATCAGCTTGATGAAGCTCTTTTTCACAGTAAACAGTCAGGAACTCCAATCGGTTCAGTTCTGGTCAAATTAAACTTTATAACGGTTGAACAGCTTCGTATGGCGCTTTCAAAACAACAGGGCTTTGAAAGTGTCGGAGAAAAAGATTTAAACATAGACCCGGCTGTTATTAAACTTCTGCCGGAAGATTTTATAAGAGAAAACAAAGTTGCTCCAATAAGAACTGATGGCAAAGTTCTTGTTGTCGGTATGGTAAACCCAAATGACACACAGGTTTTAAACGATATAATATATCTTACCGGCTTAAAGCCTAATCCTATGATCTTAACTCATATAGAATTTGAGCAGTGCATTAAAAATTTCTTTGAAACAGTAAAAGAAACTCAAAAAATACTTGAAGAAATTAAAACAGAAGGCGAAAATGTCCTGGAACAGGAAAATGACGTTTGGGATCAGTTTGAAAAAGAAGTTGAAGAAGATTCCAACCTTGTTGCAAAGTTTGCAAGTTCCATTATTACTGATGGCATTGACAGAGAAGCAAGCGACATACATATTGAGCCCCGCGCGGAAGGTTATATTGTCCGCTACAGAACTCAGGGGATAATGAAAAAAGTTTTTGACATACCTAAAAGGGCAGAAAATTCGGTTATATCAAGACTTAAAGTTATCGCAAGAATGGATATCTCTGAACACAGAAGACCTCAGGACGGACACATTTCTCTTAAATACAATGACAGGGTTTATGACCTGAGGGTAAGCACTTTGCCCGTTAACCAAAAAGAAAAAATGGTTATAAGAATACTTGCGCCGGACTTGAAAGTAAAAAAAGGCGATAAAAGAATAAGGCTACTTGGAGCTACACAGGCAGACATTGAAAGAATTGAGCTGATGACCGCAAGACCGCACGGAATTATTCTTGCCGCAGGACCGACAGGAAGCGGTAAAACAACAACTCTTTATTCAATTTTAAATAAAATTAATAATGAAGAAATAAATATTACAACTGTTGAAGACCCTGTTGAAATTAAGCTTGAAGGAATAAATCAGGTTCAGGTCAACACTAAAGCTGATATAACATTTGCTTCTTCTTTAAGATCAATTTTAAGACAGGATCCCGATGTTATAATGATTGGTGAAATCAGGGATATTGAAACACTTGAAGCTGCTGTTCACGCGTCAATTACAGGTCATTTGGTTCTAAGCACAATACACACAAACAGCGCGGCTACAACCGTTACAAGGCTTACTGAGATGGGAGCGACTCCTTATCTTATTGCGTCTGCCCTTGAAGGCGTTATTTCTCAAAGATTGATAAGAAAATTGTGTCCTAAATGTAAACAAATATATGAACCCGGCGACAAAGAATTAAGGTTTGTTTCTGTTTCAAATGACGACAGAGAAGAATTTTTAAATAACTCTCTCTATAAACCCTCTGAAGAAGGCTGTGATGCTTGTAATCATACCGGATATTCCTCACGACTGGGTATTTATGAAGTTCTTACAGTTAATAGAGAAATAAAAAGGTTAATTGCAAATAATTCTACAGATAATGAAATTGAGGAATTGGCAATTAGCTGCGGAATGAAAACTCTTCAAAACGGCGGTTTAAATGCGGTACTGGCTGGAGAAACTTCAATTGCAGAGTTTGTAAGGGTTTTTGGGGTTGTAAACGGTTAATTAAAGAGAATAAAAATATATGTCGTTATTTGATTATGAAGCTCTTAAAGATGGAAAAGAAAGAGTTAGCGGAAAAGTTGAAGCAAATTCCGAAAAAGAAGCTCGTGAATTCTTAAGAAAACAGAATTTACTTCCTTTAAAGTTAAATGAATTGGGTTCTGCTAAAAAAACCGTTAATGTTAAAGAAAAAACCGCTAAAAAAGCCGGTAAATCAAAAAAACACATAATAAGACCTCTCGGAATGAGGGATAAAATAGATTTTACCAATATTATGTACACTTTTGCAAAATCCGGGATTTCTTTAGTTGAGTCATTATTTTTTTTAGAAACAAATGCTGAAAGTGAAAATATTAGAAATTTATCTATGGAAATAAGAAGAAAAATTCTTGGAGGAGCAGGCTTAAGCGAAGCGTTGTCTAAATTTCCGTCAAGTTTTGATGATGTCTATGTTGGACTTATAAAAGCGGGCGAAGAAAGCGGAGAGTTTGAAGAAACGCTGCAAAGAATATATGTTTTGCTTCAAAAGCAGGATAAACTTATGAGCAGTATTATTTCAACTTTGGCATATCCGGTATTTGTTATGGCTTTAGCGATTCTGGTTACAATTGCCCTTTTGACTTTTGTATTTCCGGCTTTTAAAGGTATGTACGATTCAATGGGCTCAGAACTTCCTATAATAACGGCAATTTTCATGGCAATAGGCTTGTTTTTAAAGGCGCATTGGTATGTAATCCCTTTAATTTTTCTATCTTTAGGATTTTTGGTTTACTTTATGTTTACCTGGGATGTTTCCAGACGATTTCTGGACGATTTAGGCTTAAAAATCCCTGTATTTGAGAGATTTGTCAGATTTACGGCTATTGCAAATTTTATTGTAGTTTTAAGAGTAGCTTTTGAAGCTGGCATACCGATGGTTGACAGTCTTATGCTGGCTAATTATACTGTCAGGAATGCTGTTTTACGGGATTCTTTAAAAAAGGTAATTATTGATGTTCAATATGGGTCTTCTTTGTCAAATTCGTTAAAAAAATCTAAGGTTTTTCCGGGAATAGTTATGTGTTTGCTTGCAACAGGGGAAGAAGCCGGTTCTCTTACAGAGATGTTGAATCAAACAAGCGATTATATTGAAGAACAGGTTGACAGAGTTGTTGAACTGCTTAGTAAATTATTTGAACCCTTCCTATTTCTAATTATAGGTGGTATAGTGCTTACATTAGGGTTGTCTTTATACTTGCCTTTGTTCCAGGCATACTCGAATATAGGTTAGTTAAATTATTAAAAAGAGGCTGCCGCAAAAAAAAAATTTGGCGTAAAAATTAGTAAAAAATAAATAAAGGACTATAAATATGGCTGAGGAAAGATTTTCACACGAAACAGATATTGGATATGACGAAGATATAAAACCGTCTATGTCAGGTTTTTGGTCAGAAAAAGTTTTTGTTATAACAGAGGATTATGAAATTAAAGGTTATGTTTTTATGCCTAAAACAGGCAGAAAAAACAGGATGTTGTCTGATATCTTAAATAGCAGTAAGCGTTTTGTGGCTATAAAAGATGCAGAAATAAGATGTAGAAAGTCTAATGAGAAAATATCAGATTCAAATTCTTTTATACAGCTTAATTTAAATTCAATTATCCTGATAAAACCCTGCATAAAGGATTAATTTTAAATTTATGACAATTTTCAGCGAATTAAAAAGTTTATTTCAACACAACTTTAGTTTGGTCAAATATAATTTGATTTTAACCATGCCGTTTTTTGCGTTTTGGCTGGTTTTAGGCTTTGTCCTGGCTCCTTTAAGCTCTGCCAGAGCTGGAAATGGGGTTTTCTTTACCCTTTTTTTAATACTGGCATTAAAAGCGGCTTTCCTGTCAGGTTGGTTAAATATGTTTAAAAAGTGTGTAGAAACTTCTGTTGATCAAAACCTGCCTGACGAAAAACGTACAGCTGATTCGTTCTGGCTTTTCAGGGAGTTTTTTCCGGGCGTCGGGAAATATTTTGGAAAAATGATTTTAGGATTATCCATTTATTTTATATTGTTTAACATTATGATGTTAACCGTAGAAATGACCATTATACCTATTTTTGGAGCTTTTGAAAGCTTTTCTCCGCAGGATATGATTAATTCTATGGAAAGCCATGATAAAGTTTTGGCATTCTGGAAGACGATAAGCGATTCCGACAAATTGAAAATTTTTAAAATAGTCGGTTTTGAGTGCATTTTTATGTTTATGTTCTTTTATCTTACGATGTTTTGGTCGCAGCTTCTAATTCTGACGGAAATATCGCCGTTACGCTCATTTGTGGCAAGTATCAAGGCAATAATTCGAGATTTTGCTAAAACATTTCCGGTTTTTTTCCTGAATTTAAGTTTAATTTTAACCATATTTTTTATTGGCGTTATAATGGTAATGAATCCTATAATCAAGCTTGTAACGATACTTTTATTCGTATATTCGCTTATATCTTATGTAATGATGACCTTTTTATATCTTGAAAAATACGGGAAAATTGAAAAAACTAATTGCGCTAGTAGGACCGACTGCCTCGGGTAAGACGGAAATAGCTGTTAAACTTGCTGAATTGCTCGGCGGAGAAGTCATATCCGCTGATTCAAGGCTTGTTTACAGGGATTTTAACATTGGCGCGGCAAAGCCTGATAATCAGGAAAAAAGAGGAATTCCTCATCACATGATAGACGTGGAAGATCCAAAAAACACTTATACCGTCGGAAGATACAAAAAAGAAGCCGGTAAGGCAATTGAAAAAATCCTGGAAAGAAATAAAATTCCTATTATAACCGGAGGAACCGGTTTTTACATAAAAGCTCTTCTTGAAGGTCTTGATATTCCTGAAATTGACCCTGACGAGGATTTTAGAAGAAAAATGCGGGAGATTGCCGAGAAGGAAGGGAAAGAAGCTCTGCATAAGATTCTCGAGAATTCTGACCCTGTAATAGCTAAAAAACTGCATCCTAACGACATTTTTAGGATAATACGGGCTCTTGAAGTTCAGCATATAACAGGTTGTCCCATGTCAAAGGCGCAAACTATTAGTAATTCTAAATATAAAGTTTTTTATGTCGGCTTAAACGCTTTAGACAGAGAGTTTTTGTATGACAGAATCAACAAAAGGGTCTTGAATATGATTGAAAAAGGACTTGTTGAAGAAGTTGAAGCTTTAATATTAAAATATGGCAGGACGGTTTCAATTTTAAAGACTTTGGGGTATAAAGAAATTTGCGAGCGCCTCGAAGGGCTTTACAGCCTTGACGAAGCCGTGGAGAAAATTCAACAAAAAACCAGAAATTTCGCAAAACGACAACTTACCTGGTTTAGAGCAAATAAAGATATTCACTGGTTTTATATAGACAGAAATTCGCAGGATGAAATTTGCGAATCCATAGCTAAAAAATGGATAGACGGTTATAATATCGCATAAAGGTTATTATTAAATGATTACATCTCATTCAGAGTTAAAAAATAACGATTTTACAACTAAATATAATGTAAAAAAATCTATCACAGATATCTGGCAAGACTTTTTAGAAAATTATCCGGATGTAATCGCTGTTGTAGACAGATATAGCAGCATTAAACTTACTTATAAAGAATTATATGACATAATTTACTTGTTTGCGTCAGGGCTTCAGGCATTAGGGCTTAATAAGGGCGATCATGTTTCTTTATTTTCCGAAAACAGCTCGAAATGGCTGATTGCGGATCAGGGAATTCTTTTAGCAGGCGGGGTTGATGCCGTTAGAGGTTCACAAACTCCCGTTAACGAACTTTTTTATATTGTTAAGCATAGCGATAGCAAGGCTCTTATTGCTGAAAACTTTGAAACAATAAGCAAACTATTACCCTGTCTTGAAAATTATCACTTGAATTTTATAGTTTGCCTTTCAGAAGAAGAGTTTTCAGAAGAAATTAAGGCTAAATATAATATTTATAGCTTTAATCATGTTGTAGACATCGGTAAAAAACATCCTCTCAAGCCTATTAATGTAAATAAAAACGAAATTGCAACTCTGGTTTATACTTCCGGCACTACAGGAGAGCCTAAAGGAGTAATGCTAAGCCATGAGAATATTTTATCCCAGCTCGAAACTCTTACAGGCGTTTTAAGGTTTTTACCGGGCGAAACCGCTTTAAACACGCTTCCTCCCTGGCATGTTTATGAAAGAACCTGTGAATACTACCTGTTGTCCTGCGGAGTAACCCTTCATTACACCAATGCGCTGAATTTTAAAGCTGACATCCAGCGTTATAAGCCAAATTACCTTATAGCTGTACCTAGAATCTGGCAGGCTATATATTCCGGCATACAAAATGAGCTTAAAAAACAGACTGTTATAAGACAGAAATTTATCAAATTCCTCTTAAAAGCAGACGAGTTCTATATAAAATCGAAGAGAATTTTAACAAATCTTTGCGCTGACAACATAAACTGCTCTTTTATAAAAAAAATTCATGCTTTTATACTTTTTTGTTTATCTTATCCGTTTCATAAATTTTCAGAAAAATTTTTGCAAAAAAAACTTCAATCTGCTTTAGGAAGAAATTTTAAACTTGGAATAAGCGGCGGAGGAGCTTTAGCGGGATATCTGGAGGATTTTTACGAAGCAATAGGGGTTAATATCATTGTCGGTTATGGACTTACAGAAACCGCGCCGGCGCTAACTATCAGAAATCCTGACTATAACCTCAGAAAGTCAGCCGGAAAGCCTTTAAATAAAACTGAAATAAAGATTGTTAACCCTGAAAGCAATAAGGAGTCAGGTTTTTTAGAAACAGGGCTTGTCATGGCAAGAGGTCCACAGGTCATGAAAGGTTATTACAAGGATATTGAAGCGACACAAAAAGTATTGTCTTCCGATGGGTGGCTTAATACAGGCGATTTAGGCTGGGTTACGCCGCAAAATGACCTGGTTTTAACAGGCAGGAACAAAGATATCATTGCGCTTTCAAACGGTGAAAATATAGAGCCTCAACCTTTGGAAGATGCTTGTTCCTCAAGTTCCTACATAAATCAGATTGTGCTTGTCGGTCAGGATAAAGCTTATCTCGGAGCTTTAATCGCTCCTAATCTTGATTCTGTGCAGGAATGGGCGAAAAAACAATCGCTTAATTATATGGATGTTTCTGATATTTACAAGTGTCCGAAAGTTCATAATTTGTTTAAAAAAGAGCTGAAAGAACAAATTCAAAAAAGGGCAAATTACAGACAGTATGAGAAAATTCAGAGTTTTAAACTATTAGAAGAGCCTTTCACTGTGGAAAATGGGCTTTTAACACGGACAATGAAACTTAAAAAAGCTGAAATACAGAAAAAATATCAGGATTTGATAGAAGAGATGTTTAAAACTTAAAAGGCGCCTTTATATTATATTGAGGGGAAGAAGAGTTGATATTGTATTTTGAATAAGTTTTCAGGAATTTATAAAAAGTTGTTTTTATAGAAGGGGCGGGCGGCTTCGCCGCCCGCCCCTTGAAGAGAGTATTGGCTGGGCTTTACAAAAAACATTTTTTTGTTTCCTGATTTCTTTTTAAGATCACAATAATACTCTTTTGATTTCAACAAAGACTTACAAAAGCCGCCTTTTTTATTTGCCGATTTCTTTGTAAGATCAATATAAACTCCATGCCGGATAGATGCCGAAACAAGTTCGACATGACAATCTTCGTGTTTTTACTTTATTAATTGCAACTTGGTATAAAATAAAAAAACAAACTGTGTATAAACTCCCACAGTTTGGTATTATGTTTTCTCCCTGTTCAGAGATTTGTATTCCCCCCTGAAGTTAGAAACCTTTTTCTAATCGATTTAATATATTCTCCCTGAGCCTCGTTGCCGCTTTTTGATTTCTATTGTAATTATTCCATATAAAAATGAAATACTCATTAATCCGGAAATCAATCTTATATTGATCTATAGGTTAAGGGCGCCTCTAAAAATTGCTCGAGTTAATTAGCCTGGATTCAAGCCGGATATTGGTTTCTAAAACAAAATTTGCGCATTATAATACTCATTTAAAAATTTATTAAAAGAAATTTCTTATGCAAATTGGCAAATTATCTGAAAATAATAATTCCTGGCATAAAGACGCCATAATTTACGAAGTTCACGTCAAATCATTTTTTGACGGCAATAATGACGGAATCGGCGATTTTATAGGGTTAACCGCTAAGCTTGATTATTTAGAGGATTTAGGCATTGATACAATCTGGCTTTTGCCTTTTTTTGTTTCCCCGTTAAAAGATGACGGCTATGATGTGGCGGATTATTTTAATATTCATCCAAATTACGGCGCTTTAGAGGATTTTAAAATTTTTATAAAAGAATGTAAAAAACGCAAAATCAGACTTATTATTGAACTTGTGGTTAATCACGTTTCGGATCAGCATTATTGGTTTAAGAATGCTATTGAACTGGGAGAAAAAAGCCGTTTTTGGGATTATTTTATCTGGAGCGACACACAAGATTTATTTAAAGAAACCAGGATTATTTTTAGTGATACAGAAAAATCAAATTGGGCATGGCAGCCTGATGTGAAAAAATTTTACTGGCACAGATTTTTTACCTGCCAGCCTGATTTAAATCATAATAATCCAAAAGTTGCGCATGAAATGAATAAAATAATCAAATTTTGGGGAGATATGGGCGTAGACGGATTCAGACTCGACGCAATACCGTATTTATGCGTAAAAGAAGGCACTAATAACGAAAATTTGCCGGAAACACATCTGGTTATTAAGACATGGAGGAAATATCTTGATAACAGATATAAAAATATAAAAATTTTTCTTGCAGAAGCGAATCAACATACTCATGAAGTGGTTAAATATTTTGGAAACGGCGATGAATGCAATATGGCGTTTAATTTCCCTTTAATGCCTAAAATTTTTATTGCTTTAAAAAAAGAATCAGGAAAACCGATAGTGGAAATTATGGAAAATTTGCCTGAAATTCCTGAAAATTGTCAGTGGGGAATCTTTTTGAGAAATCATGATGAGCTTACATTGGAAAAAGTTAGCGATGAAGAGCGGGATTATATGTATAACCAATATGCAAAAGACCCTAAAATGCGGCTTAATCTTGGAATAAGAAGACGACTTGCTCCTTTAGTCAATAATGACAAGAAAATTCTGGAAATTTTATGTTCAATTCTTTTTTCCTTTCCCGGAACACCGATTATTTATTATGGAGATGAAATCGGGATGGGCGACAATTATTATTTACAAGACAGAAACGGATTAAGAACGCCGATGCAATGGAATAGCGATAAAAATGCCGGGTTTTCAAAAGCTTCTGCCGATGAATTATATTTACCTTTAATAATCGATGAAGAATACGGATACCAGTCTGTAAACGTTGAATCTCAGCAACGACAGCCATCTTCTCTGTTAAGTTTTGTAAAAAAAATGATTAGAACGAGAAAAAAATATAAAGTTTTTGGCAGGGGAAAAATTGAATTTTTAAAATCCGGAAATGAAAAAATACTTGTGTATTCAAGAACTTATAAAGATCAGATTGTTATCTGCCTGGTGAATTTAGCCGGCTCAAGAGAATCTGTAGAGCTTGATTTAAGCGAATATTACGGAAACAATCTTGTTGAAATATTTGAGCAGAAAGTATTTGCGCGGATTACAGGAGATGCGTCTTTATTTAAGATGCAACCGCATTCATTTTTCTGGTTTGAGTTACAAAAATAAGAAAAAATTGGTGATGAACAGGGTACTTCTCCTTGCTGCCCTACACTTTTATAATTTATACCAATCAATAAGAGAAACCGATAAATAAAAAAGGGCTCCTCTAAAAACAAAAGAATTTTATTATTTAACTTGAATTGCTAATTAATTTTTTTAATCGTCATTCTGAGGACTTTAGCCCGAAGAATCTCCTGTTTTTGACAATTGGTTGCGATCCTTCGCTCCGCTCAGGATGACGGTTTCTGCTAATTAGCAATTCACGTTAAATAAATAATTTTCTATTTGGCGTAGCGGCTGGCGAAGCCAGCCGCTACGCCGTTTTAAGGGCATGCGGCTCGCAGGCTTTGCCTGCGAGCCGCATAAAAAATTAAAATAAAATTTCAATCTATTTCAGCGTTTCGACTAATTAGCAATTCGAGTTATTTATATCTACCCCCCTGCCCCCCTTCAAAGGGGGGAGAAGTTTGTGGGTAGGGGCTTCGCTGCGAAATGCGGACAGTACCGACTGCTTCGCGCCCCTACACCAAACCCCAATCAAATTTCATGAAAATTTCAAAAAATTGAGTTTTTAGATCTGCCCAAAAGATTGTTTTTATAAGTACTTATACCAATCATTAAAAGAAATCGGCAAATGAAAAAGATGATTTTCGTAAATCCTTAATTGGCGGGTGTTTCGGCTTCGCCGAAACACCCGCTATATCCTTACTCAGCCTGCGCCGCCCGCAGGGCGGCGCAGGCTGTAGATATTAGCTTTTTCACAAATTAACGAAAACTTATACCGCCCCCAAAATGAATTTCGGATTTTTTCTTAAAACGTTAGGGGCGGTATGGCGAAGCAGGAGTGATGAAGTTGGGAAAATCCGGCTTTGCCGGTTTTCCTAAATTCAAACTCATTTTAGTATATTTACATTTAACGAGTTTTCTTCATTACCCGCAAGAAATTCATGTTAATTAGTTTTGTCGTTTAGTATAAATTGCGGGAATTTTGTCGAAGGCAAAATTCCCGCAATTCCAAAATCTGCTCGGATTCGTATTTGTTATGTTTTTGTAATGTAATTTTTTAAAAACAGAAATATGGTTGCGATTATAGAAAACAAAGTTTATAATTTAAATATCTCTAAAAATTGTTTTTAATGCGGTGATTGCTTTTTATGCCTGAAAATATAAAAAAAGTCTCTTTTTTTATAGTGTCTTTTGTATTGATAATTTACGCTTTATTGCCATTATTCAGTATGATAGAAAATGTTTTTAAGTCTACTGATTTTTATTATCAAGAATAAATAAAATGAAAAACAATATAACCTCTACTTATTCCTTTGCCAATGCCCCTTTAACAGGGGCTTTTTTTGTATGCCAATCTTTGAAAGAAACCCGTAAATAAAAAGATAATTTTTATAAAGTCTTAAATGGCTAGGTTATACCAATCTATACCAATCCAAATAAGTTTTCGTTAATTGATTAAAAAGCTGATATTTACAGCCCGCGCATGCTTTTATCTATAATTTGTCCGTCAGTAAAGCAAAAATATCATTAAAAATAATCAGTAACATCAGACCAATAAGAAATATAAATCCGTATTTTGCGAATGATTCCTGTACTTCTTCTTTAACAGGCTTGCCTTGCAGCTTTTCAATAAATAAAAATAAAAGATGACCGCCGTCTAATGCCGGTATAGGAAGCAGGTTTACTATTGCCAAATCAATGCTTATAAGCGCGGTTAAAAGTAATCCGTCCCATATGCCTTTATTTTCAATGATATCGCTGCCTATTTTAGTGACAGCAACAATGCCATGCAGGTCATTAAGAGGGATTTGACCCGTTATAATCATCCATAAA
This sequence comes from Cyanobacteriota bacterium, assembly GCA_022703625.1. Taxonomy (GTDB): domain Bacteria; phylum Cyanobacteriota; class Vampirovibrionia; order Gastranaerophilales; family UBA9971; genus JAKLDH01. The sequence goes on from JAKLDH010000004.1 coordinate 14,613, forward strand.
CCTCTGACCATATAAACAGCATTTCTCTGTAAATAATCCCACGACTTAATAACAGCGTCAGAAGAGGATGTAACAATTACTTTGACTTCATTTACCTTTAACTTAATTCCTAAAATCCCTTGTTCATCAGGAAATGCAGGAGGCAGGTTTACAAGTTCCCCGTTTCTTTTAACGATTATATTTATCGGGTGAACTGTATCGCCGCTTGCTGCTGCAATCTGGGCAATTGTTGCGTTTTCTTCCGTAATATATTGACTTTTTCCCTGAATTTCTGCTCTTAATTGTTTTTCCTGCTCGTTAAGATATTTTCCCTGCGGTTTATATTGCTTATAGCTTGAAAAAATATCTTCAGGAACATCTACTGGTTCTTCAGGCGTTACTTCAGGAAGTTTTATAACCGTCCCTTTAGGAATAATTCCATCTTTAGAAAGTTCAGGATTTAATGCTCGAATTTGATTAATTATGTTTTCATGACGCTCATAAGTTATATAATCATTGAATTTACCGCTTCTTTTGGCAGTACCGACGAATTTGTACAGAGAATCTATCTGTTTGCCGTTTGCTGATATAATTTCATCTTTTGACTGCATTCCGATTATTCTTGCGGCTGAGGTTTTCCCTTCCTGTAATTCTTCTATAGAGAGAGCGTACTTATTTGCAGGAACTGAACCTGAAAAACCAGCCACCATAAGCACTATTAAATATGCGATTATAGCATTTGCCGTTACGCCGGCTGAAATTACCAAAAAACGCTCCCAGACTTTTCTGTTTGCAATTCTTTCAGGGCTGTCTTTCGGGATGTCGCTGTCGGGATCATCATCAGGGAATGATACATATCCTCCTAAAAGAAAGGAATGTATACAGATTTTTGTTTCTCCCCATTTGGTTTCATAAAGCGTCGGTCCAAAAGGAAGTCCAAACCCAAATTTTTCGACTTTTATTCCGAGCATTCTCGCTACAATAAAGTGGCCAAACTCATGGACAAGTATCAGAACGCTTAAAAGCAACAACATTGTAATTATGTGCATATTTTGTAATTAATCTCCATTAAACATAAATTTTCATCATAAAAAAATTAATAATTACTATAATCATATACTTTTTGTGATAAATAATAAAGCCCGTATTGTATCAAAAAAGTAATTAATTAAGATAAATCCGCTAATTATTTGAATAAGCCCGATATTCCATAATTTTGACAAAAACGACGACGAAGCCGGATCAGTATCTTCTTTATTTTTTTTAAGAATTTCCTGACCGGCTTTTATCCCTGACAAAATGTATTTTTCAGACGCTTTAACAGTTGTAAAATACTTTTGTAATAACATCCCGCCTTTTTTCCAGTTCGAAAAAACAAATGAAAATGCGGTTATAAGAAAAACAAACTGAAATAACGGGTTAATAGAGGTTAAATAACTGGCATAAACTAATATAACGAATTGTATGCCTAATATTAGAACCATTAAATTTGTTCCGCAGCGAATATGCTCTTTTGGCTGCATTTTTACCGTTTCAATACTCAAAGGCATGCCTTTTTCAATTGCATTTATTGTCTGATGTTCCGCCGCATGAATTTTAACCAGAGGAGTAAAGCGTAATATTAACAGGAATAAAAAGATTTCTCCCACTAAAAATAATGGAATATATTGATTTTCCAGTTTTTCAATTTCTGATATGCCGAATATAAATAAAAATACAGACTGTACAATATAAATAATGGTTCCCAATAAAGCTCCTGTCAGAAACAGTCCTAAATTGCCGGCGCCTGCCTGATGTTTTCCGTCGGTTATATAAACTCCAAGCGGCGTGGCAAGTCCTCCAAGAGAACGGGGTTTTACAAACCGCGTAAGGTATTCCACTATCCCCGTTCTTGTAATTACTGTTCCGGTGTATGTTCCGTTTTCTTCAACAATCGGAATTACCCTTGTATGCATTTTATTAATCTTCGCCAACAGTTCAGAAATGTTGGTATGCGATGTTTCTGTCCATACATCACTTGTCATCAGCGACGAAACAAGATAGTCATGCAGGTAGCTTTCCTCGTTAAAACTCCATTCAGGAAGAATTTTTGCCAGATCATATTCTGAAATTATGCCTACAAGTTTTCCAAAAGTGTTCACAACCGGTAAAGTGTCTATAGCAAGGCTTTTAAATAATTCAGGCAATCTTGTTGCCGGACAATATTCAGAAACAGCCGGCAATTCAATAGAAATTTCATCTATAGTCGGAAGTTCCGGCAAGTTTTCATTATAAGCATTCATATTTATTTTCCAATTTTCTTTTTATTCTTTTTCTATTTAATATAATTCATTTTTATATTATTTTTTTGATTAGTTAATCCTGCGTAGGTTTAATAATGTTTAGTATTTATAGTAATTTACTGGATTATATTTTTTATAAAAAATGCTATTTATGTGGAAATAAAACAAAAAGCGGACTTTTATGCCTAAAATGTTTTAAAAAGATTGAGGCTGACGGATTTAAAGAGCTGAGAACTTTTAAAGGCATTAAAATTGAAGGATATTATTTCTATAAAGAAGAGATTAAAAGCATTATAAGGGGTTTTAAATACCATAATAAAAGGGAGCTTGCGGCGGATACAGCAAAAATATTATATAATCTTACGCAAAAAGAAGAATTTTCAGAAGAAAATACTGAAATAATACCAGTTCCACTACATAATGACAGACAAAAAAAGAGAAAATATAATCAAACAGAGCTTATTGCAAATGAGTTTGCTGCTCTTGCAGGCTGTACGGTAAATGCGCAATTAATTAAACGGGTTAAAAACACGCCTCCTCAATATAATCTTTCGCAAAAAGAAAGAAAAGAAAATCTTAAAGGGGCGTTTAGGGTTTTTCCGGAATTTTATACAGGCAAAAAACTTGTTTTGCTTGATGATATTTCCACAACAGGCGCAACGTTGCAGGAAATGATTAAAGAATTGCAAAAAAACGGTATTGAGAATATATCAGGACTTGTTATTGCTTTTTCAGGCAATTAATTCTTTTTACGACCTATAATATTTTTTATGTAAGTTTTTAATTAACTGCTTAACCTGCTAAAAATGTTATGCTGAACTTGTTTGCGAAATGCGGACAGCGCCGACTGCTTCGCAACAGCATCTTTCCAGCATGCAAATACAATACTTGCCGTTTCTTCATTTCTTTTCTTTTTGAACGCAAAAAGAAAAGAAACGAAGCAAAGAAAAGAAAAACTGAACCCCAAAGGGGACAAGACTGTCAGGGGCAAGCCCCCGAACCCCCTTTTGTTCAAATGCTTACTTTTTGTTTTTTCTTCGCTTTTTACATAAAAAATATTATCGGTCATAAGTTTTTTAAAAAAATTTGATTAAATGCGGATAATTGTAAGGCAAAACACCCGCTAATTAAGGATTTACAAAAACTATCTTTTTTATTTAACGGTTTTTTAAATTGATTGGTATAGTTTTGTCGTTTCGTATATTTACCGGTTTTTTAATGTTTGATTTAAAAATTCTCATAATTAGTGATTTAAAAAATCAGTTTATATAATAAACTTAACTAAAAGGGTATTGTTTGGTTAAAAAAGAAATTGCGCTGATATGTATAATTTTTTAGAATATATAAGAGGTAAAATTATGGGAAATAAGATGATTCGGGTTAAAAGACCTGTAAAAGTCAAGACTATAGTAACTGACGGATTTAAACACCAGGCTAAAGAAGAATTAAGTAAAGAGATACGCCTCGTTGAAAATCAGATAATGCAGCTGGAATTACAAGGCAAGCAAATACAGGACCAAATTTCCGGAGCTTCCGCTTTATATTACGGAGAGCAAAACCTTGAGCAAATCCAGGTTTCACTTGACGAAATTATCAGAAGGCTTCAGCAGATGGGCGAACTAAAACAGGAATTGCAGTTTCAGCAGGAAAATATTGAACATCTTGCCCTTGACAATGTTATTATTACCGGCAGTCTTGAAAATTATGTAGAATTAAGACCTGGTGAAAATTTATATGAAAAATTTAAAGACGCTGAAATTATCGTTAAAGACGGTGTTATTCAGGATATAGTAGTGTAATTTCATTGTGAGGCATTTCTAATTCCAAGTTGCGCTTAATGTAGAGGCTTGTTAATTTTATTTTTTTATCTACCCATCCCCAACCCTACACCAAGCCCCCAATCAAATTTTGTAAAAAATTCAAAAAACTGAGTTTTTAGAGGCGCCCATAAAAAAATATATCAAAGAGTTTATTTACTAAATTTGAGAATATCTGTAGAATTAAAAATATCTTAAAAATTTAATTATCCTGCATATATAAATTATTGGGTTAGAAAGACTTTTTTAATAAAAAAATGATAAGACTGGAAAACGTAAGTAAATATTACAAAAATCTTTGTGTGCTTAAGGACATAAATGTAAATATAGAAAAAGGAAACATTATTTCTTTAATAGGTCCTTCCGGTTGCGGCAAAAGCACTTTTTTAAAGTGCATAAACGGACTTACCTCTGTTACAGAAGGTAAAATTTATATCGATGACCTTGAAATAACCGCAAAAGGCGTGGATTTAAATAAAATAAGATCAGAAGTCGGCATAGTTTTTCAGCAGTTTAACCTTTTTCCGCATTTAACAGTAAGGGAAAACATTAATCTTGCTCCTGTCAAAGTAAAAAAAATGCCAAAAAATGATGTTGAAATGCAAACAATGTATCTTTTAGAAAAAGTTGGAGTGCTTGATAAAATTGATAAATATCCTGACCAGCTTTCCGGCGGACAGGCTCAAAGAGTTGCGATAGCCAGAAGCTTAGCGATGCAACCTAAAATAATGTTGTTTGATGAACCTACAAGCGCTCTTGATCCTCAAATGACGCTGGAAGTTCTTGATACAATAAAAGACCTTGCCAAAGAAGGGATGACAATGGTCGTTGTTACTCATGAGATGGGATTTGCAAAAGAAATTGCCGACAAGGTTATTTTCCTTTCAAGAGGCAAAATAATTGAAGAAGGCGAACCTTCAAAGATTTTTGATAATCCCGAAAAAAAAATTACAGAAGATTTTATAAACAGCGTTCTTAAGCATTAAAACAGGTTATTAGAGTTGTTAGAGAATAAAAAGGGGTAAGACCATTGAAATTTTTTAGAAAATTAATAATAATCTTCACCGGCATATTAATTTTAATGTCTGTTACAACAGGTTGCGCAAAAAAAGAAAAAACCGACCTGCTTAAAGAAGTAAAATCCCGAGGGAAAATAATTGTAGGCGTAAAATATGACGCAAAACCATTCGGATTTATTGATCAGGATGAAAAAATCAAGGGTTTTGACGTTGATCTGTGTAAAGAGTTGGCAAAAAGAATTCTCGGCGATGAAAATGCTATAGAATACCAACAGGTAACTTCTTCAAACAGAATTTTTGCCGTAACGTCAGGAACAGTAGATTTAATTGCGGCAACAACTTCTATTACCCCTAAAAGAGCTCAAATAATAAATTTCAGCAGTCCCTACTATATTGCAGGACAGGCAATAATGGTTCCTCATGGCAGTCCTGTCAAATCTATAAACGATTTGGACGGCAAAAAAATAATTGTAGTGCTTGGTTCAACAAGTGAAATAAATATAAGACAGCTTTTCCCCAAAGCTAAAATTCTTGGTTTCAGAACCTATACAGATGCGTTTTCCGCCCTGAGAAACGGCAGAGGAGATGCTTTAACTACGGATGATACGATAATTTACGGATTTATCGCAGAAAATCCCGGATATATAATGCTTAAAGACAGAATTACAAGAGAGCCTTACGGTATAGGATTCAAAAAGGGTCAGGAAGTTGAATCTTTTGTGGAAACTGTAAATTTTGTTCTTCAGGAACTTCAGGAAGACGGAACTTTAGCTATGCTTGAAGATAAATGGCTTGGGGACCTGAAAACCGTTCATGGCGAAAAACTTGCTAAAGTTAAAGTTAATGAAAATAAATCTTAAAAATGTACAATATTAATTTTGATGTAATTGCGCAAGCCGCTCCACAGCTTATACAGGGAATAAAAACAACTATTTTTATTTCTGTTATAAGTTCAGTTTGCGCTTTTATAATTGGTCTTGTTATTGTTTTTATGAGAACAATGGGAGGCAGTCTGTTAAAGGCTATAGGCGCGATTTACGTTGAAATCATAAGAAACACGCCTATGTTAATACAATTATATTTTGTTTATAAAGCATTACCTGATTTAGGCTTGTTTTTGCATCCGATTGCCTGCGGAATTATCGCTTTAAGCCTTTATACAGGAGCTTATATTTCTGAAGTTCTAAGATCAGGCGTAAATTCCGTTACTTCTCAGCAATATGAAGCGGCAAGAGGGCTTGGGCTTAATAAATGGCAAACTTTCAGGCTTATTATTTTTCCGCAGGCAATAAGAATAGTAATTCCGCCGCTTGGAAGCCAGTTTATCAACCTTGTGAAAAATTCCTCGCTGGTAAGTTTTATTGCTGTTACAGATTTATTTTATTTCATTTATAAAGGAGCTGTTGACGATTTCAGGTTCTTTGAGTTTTTTATCGCCGGAGCTTTTGTTTATATGACGTTAACAGGAATTATAGCGGTAATTTTCAACAGAATTGAGAAGATGTTTAAACTACATGGAAGGGAAGCCAGAGTATGACGCATTGGGCAGATGTTATAAATAACCTGGGCTTTCTGATGAAAGGGCTTTTAATAACTTTAGAGCTTGCTTTTATTGCGATACTTGGAAGTTTAATGCTTGGGACTTTTCTGGGAATTACAAGATACTTGAGATTGCCGTTTTTTAGCCTGATTAGCGCTTCTTACATTGAATTTGCCAGAAGTATCCCTTTAATTTTGTTTATTGTTTTTATTCATTTCGGATTTTTGCCTTATTTTTTTCCGGGAACTGAATCTTCTTTCTTTCTCTCGTCGTGTATTGCTTTAATCATTTTTACTTCGGCGTATGTGGCGGAAATTATAAGGGGAGGTCTTAATTCCATAGAAAAAGGGCATATTGATGCGGCAAGAAGCCTTGGTTTAAGCAGAATTCAAAGATTAAAACACATAATCCTTCCGCTTGCGTTTCAGCGGATGATGCCGGCGCTTGTTAGTCAGTTTATCGCTCTTATAAAAGACACTTCTCTGGCATCCACAATAGGGCTTATTGAACTTACAAGGGCTGGAGAAATCATTTATGAAAGAACTTATCATGAATTTGAAATCCTGATTTTTATTGCGTTTGTATATTTTATAATCTGCTTTAGTCTTTCAAGACTAAGTAAAGTTCTTGAAACAAAACCTTATGCCAAGTTACAATCAATGTAGAAAGAAAAGAATAAAAAATTTTACTTAAAAACTTTTTCCTTCTATGAAATAAAGAAAGACGCTTATCGGTGTACACCTGCGTCTTTCGGAGTCGCTTATTTTATTGGGAACGGTTTTGTCGAAACAGAGAATTTAACCGGTATGCGCCTATACCAATCAATTTAAAAAACCGGTAAATAAAAAAGATGGTTTTTATAAATTCTTAATTAGCGGGTGTTTTGCCTTCAGCAAAACACCCGCTATACCCTTACCTAGCCCGTGCCGCCCGCAGGGCGGCACGGGCTGTAAATATTAGCTTTTTTACCAATTAAGTAGGTAACAAAAAGTTTTCAGGTTTTTATCTACCCAACCCCAGCCCCTTCCCTTTGAAGGGAAGGGGCTTTTATTGTTTGTTTGCCTCACTCGCTTCGCTCGTTCGGCAAAATTTAATAAGAGCTGAAAATTTTTTGTCTGTTACTTAACGAAAACTTATTTAAATTGGTATAACGTCCCTTTTTGCTCATCGCAAATCAACAAAACCGTTTTTTATTGTATAATTATTTTTAATTTAACTTATTAAACATATTTTATAAAGAGTGAAAAAATATGAAAAGAAAATGGACTAATTTTGATGTAACAATACTCGGCTTGTCAAAAAGCGGGATTTCTGCGGCTAAATATCTTTCTTCAAAAGGCGCAAACTGCATTATCAGCGAAAAACGAGAAGCCACACAAGAAGATCAGGAAAAAATAAAAGAACTGGAAAAACTTGAAATTCAGGTTGAAATGGGTGGGCATAAAGAAGAAACCATACTTAATTCGGATGTTATAATTACCAGCCCAGGAATACCGCCTCATTCGGATGTAATGAAGTTAATAAATGCTCATAATATCGAACATTTTGGAGAGCTCGAACTTGCATACAGAGAAGCTGCAAAGCCTTTTATTGCGATTACGGGCACAAACGGAAAAACTACAACCACAAAATTAATATCTGAAATACTGACAAACGCCGGATATAATGCTCCTGCGTGCGGAAATATCGGGATTCCCTGCTCAGACTTTATCGAGCAGAATGTTGACTTTTTTGTGGCAGAGGTCAGTTCCTATCAAATCGCTACAAGCAAAGCTTTTACGCCTCAAATAGCTTTATTTATAAACTATACGCCGGATCATATAGATTGGCATGGGGGAGAAGAAGAATATTTTAAGGCAAAAGCGTCATTATTTATTGACAGACAACCTGCTTGGGCTGTTTTAAACGCAAAAAACCTTAAAATTGCCTATTTAAAACTTGATCTCTCTTCTGAAACATACTTTTTCAACAGGGAAGCCGATGATAAGTGCGTTTTTATCAGGGATGAGAAAATTTTACTTAAAGATAAAAAAAGACAAATTCATGAAATTATAAAGTTAAGCGAAATTCCTCTCAAAGGCAAACATAATTTTGAAAATATTATGGCGGCTATTGCGGTTTGCCATATTGCGGGGGTTGATAATGATGTAATAAGGGAAACAATAATAAAATTTTCTCCTCCTGAGCATAGACTGGAATATGTTGCCGAAATTGACGGCATAGAATATTATAATGATTCAAAAGCAACTAATTGCGATTCTACAATATGCGCATTGAAAGCTTTTGAAGATAAAAAAATAGTGTTAATAGCCGGAGGAAGAGATAAAGGAACTGATTTAACCGAGTTTTCAAGAGAAATAAAGAAAAGAACCGCCGCAGTAGCGCTTATAGGCGAAGCCGCCGACAGGTTTGAAGAAGCTTTAAGGCATGAAGGCTACAGCAATATTTACAGAGAAAAGTCTTTGGAAAGCGCAATTGATAAAGCGGGGTCATTAAAACTGGGTCCTGTTGTATTATCGCCGGCGTGCGCAAGTTTTGATATGTTCAGAAATTTTGAAGAAAGAGGAAAAGCGTTTAAAGAATATGTCCTCAATAAAAAGAAGACGGCTGGCTAGACTGGCTCGAGATGAAAGAAGAGTTATAAGATCGTTAAATCCAAAAGCTGTAATGCTTGGACCGCCAGACAGCATTTTGGTTATTATTATATGCTCGTTGGTGATTTTTGGCATAATGGCAGTTTTCAGCGCAGGCGCGCCTGAAGGCGCGGAGTTGTACGGAAATATTGCTTATTTTTTGATTAGGCACCTTATCGCAGTTGTGATAGGGCTTGTATGTTTAATAGTTGCCTTTAATACAAATTATAATTTCTGGAAAAAATCTGTTATTCCAATAACATACATAATTATAGCGTTAATTGTGGCTACATTGATACCAGGAATGGGCAAAACAATTTATGGCTCATCAAGATGGCTTGCCGGAATACCTATTCAGCCTTCAGAGTTCTGCAAATTCGCTACAATAATTCTTGTTTCATCGGCGATTGTTGAATCAAAAAACTTTTTTGATTCTAAAATGATTAAGCATTTATTTTTAATAGGCGTTATGATAGTTGTTCTTTTATTACAGCCAAACCTGAGTAATGCGCTGATTCTCTGCTTTATAACCGCTACATTAATGATTATAGGGGGAGTATCATTCCGGTTTCTCCTTTCATTGGCGACAATGGCTCTTTTGGCAATTATGACTTCAATACATTCTTATCAGATAGACAGGGTTAAAGGCTGGCTTGATCCTTGGGCTGATCCGCAAGGGACGGGTTATAATCTCATTCAGTCTTATTACGCAATAGGTTCAGGCGGAATTTTTGGATTGGGCTATGGTAATTCAAGGCAAAAGTTGTTTTGGCTTCCGTTTAGCCATACGGACTTCATTTTTGCGGTTATAGCCGAAGAATTAGGCTTAATTGGCTGTCTTGCATTGCTTGGATTATTTCTTGCGTTTCTACACAGAGGTTTTTATATTGCGAATAAATGCTCTGACCCTTTTGGAAAGCTTTTTGCTTTTGGGATTACCTTTGCAATAATAGTCCAGGCATTTATTAATATAGGCGTAGCGGTTGGAACGCTTCCTGTTACAGGAGTAACACTTCCATTAATCAGTCATGGCGGAACATCTGTAGTGTTGACGTTATTTATGACCGGTATTCTTCTTAATATTTCCAGAAAAAGAATCAGAAGACTCCATACACAAAGGATCAGAGAATGAAAAACGGTATTTCAGTCGTTTTAACAGGCGGTGGAACAGGAGGACATATCTATCCTGCCATTGCTGTTACGGAAATTTTGAAAAAAGACCCTGAAATTACCAATATTTATTATATCGGATGTGAAAAAAATCCTGAAAAAGACATTGTATCTAAAGAAAATATTGAATTTTTCTCGCTAAATGTTTCTGGCATGCCGAGAAAAACCGGATTTAAATTTTTATTATGGACTATAGAGCTAATTATAGCAACAAATGTTGCTATTTTTTATTTGTTAAAACTTAAGCCGGATGTGGTTTTTGGAACAGGCGGTTATGTTTCAGGACCGGTTTTACTGGCGGCATGGCTTTTGAAAATTCCATATATAATACATGATCCTGATGCGCATCCTGGTATTGTTAATAAAACTATGTCAAAGTGGGCAAAAACTGTTTCTATTGCTTTTGAACAGGCTAAAAAACATATTAAAAACCCTAATATTAAGCTGTATGGCAATCCAATGAGAGGAAGTTTAAAATCCACAGACAAAAAACAAGCTTTAAGCCAACTTGGATTAAGTGTTGAGAAGAAAACCATTTTAGCGATAGGAGGTTCTCAGGGAGCAAAGACGATTAACGAAGCAATGATGGATGCGGTTCCGCTATTTATAAAAGAATACGGATTTCAGATCATACATCAGACAGGGAAAAAGATGTTTGATGAGTATATAAAAGCGTTTTACGCAAAATACCCTGACTTAAAGGCGAATCCGGCTTATATAGTGAAACCTTATTTTGATGATATGTCTATCCCCTTGAATGCCGCTGATATCGCAATTTCAAGAGCAGGGTCGCTCAGTATTTCCGAGTTAAATTTATGCGAACTTCCTTCCGCGCTTATTCCATATCCTTACGCCGCCGCTGACCATCAACGTTTTAACGCAAAAGCGATGGAAGCGTTAGGCGCAGCGGTTTATCTTGAAGATCGGGACTGTTCTTCTGAAAAGTTTGTACAATTAATAAATTCAATTCTCAACAATCCCGAAAAACTGCAAAATATGAAAAACGCAAATCGAGAGCTTGCAAAGCCGGATTCTGCGGAAAATATTGTTAAAGAACTTAAAAAAGTTGCAAAAACAATTTAATCTGTATACTGCTCGCATTTTATAAGTCCTTAAAGGGCTTTTTAACAAATTAACAAAAACTTATTTGCATATAATATAATATTACTTATTTATTATTATTATGTAAATATTATTTAGAAATTTTTATTCTTTATACTAATCAAAATAAGTTTCTGTTAATTTGCTATAAAGCCGCTAAAAAACACGTTAAATAAATAATTCTCGATTAAAGATGAATCTGTATAATGATTGATATCTTTCTAAAACACATTCTGTCGCGAAAAAAAATTCTTTATTAGGATAAATTAAATTTACCAAAAGACTATAGTCAGTCAGGCTATTTTTTATAGTTATTATGTAGAAAAAAGATTTCATGTTAATATAAATTTATCAGAAAATATTAATATAATATCTATTTTTAAATATTATACTAAATACACGAAACTAATTAATTTAAAAATATTGTTAGCTACTGAAGTATTTTAATGAAATATAAAAATAAACGTAAGTATTATTGTAATAGTACATATGTCATTATTTTAAATAATGCAGGCAGAAAATCTTGAGGAAGGGAAACAAAATGAATTCTACAATAACTAATGTTGTGAAAGTAATTATTGTTGAGGATTACAAATTGACCAGAGTTGGTCTTAAGTCGTCTTTAAGTGAATTTGAAGGGATTGAAGTAACAGGAGAGTCTGAAACAGCAGAGCTTGGGATACAAAAAATAAAGGACCTTAAGCCTGATGTGGTTTTAATGGACTTGGGACTTCCTGGTATAAACGGAATAGAAGCAACCCAGAAGATAAAAGAATTTGATCAGAATATTAAAATTATAGTTTTAACTTCGCATGAAAGAGATGAAGAAGTGCTTGCCGCTTTAGGATCAGGCGCTAACGCATATTGTCTTAAAGATATTGAGCCTAATACGCTTGTAAATGTAATAAAAAATGTAAAACAGGGAGCGGCATGGCTTGATCCAAATATAGCTGAAGTTGCGCTTAAAATGTTTCCTAAACCCGAGTCAACAAAAGTATTAAACGCCGCTGGAATAACCGATGCCAGAGCGCAATTGACTGAAAGAGAAATGGAAGTTTTAAGACTTCTTGTAAAAGGCAAAAGCAATACTGAAATTGCAAAAGACCTTATAGTAAGTGTTCATACGGCAAAAGCCCATGTGTGCAGCATTCTTCAAAAGCTGTGTGTGGATGATAGAGTTCAGGCGGCTGTAAAAGCAATAAGAGAGAATATTATTTAACCCTCTTGCGGGCATTTCTATATCAATCTCAAAAAGTTTTGGTATAGCTGGCGTTTCGGTTTCGCCGCATGAAAGATGGTTTTTGTAAATCCTTAATTAGCCGGTGTTTTGTAGCGCAAGCGCGAGTTTTAACTCATTCATGCGCCGAAGGCAAAACACCGGCTACATCTTTACTCAGCCTTTTAACAAATTAACGAAAACTTATTTGTATTGGTATAATTAGAAATTTAAGAAAATTGGAAAGAAATTTATAATTATACTAAGCGACATATTTAAATTTACATTTTGACTTAATATATTCGTTAGGGGTTGAATATTGAATTATATAGCTATCTAATGACTTTTTTAAGCCAGAAATGTTTCCGAAGCATGTGTTATGGGTTTTCTTTTCTCTAATATCCTTCCATATTATTTCTTTTGGATTTAATTGCGGAGAATAAGGAGGCAAATAAAGAAGCTTAATTTTGTCTTTATTCTCTTTAAGCCATTTTTTGGTTTTTTTCGATTTGTGAGGACTTGCATTATCAAGAATCAAAAGAATTTTAATCCCATCAAATTTTTCTTTAATCAAAAGTTCTAAATAGGCTATAAAGACATCAGAATCAAAATTTCCCTTGAATACAACATCAGGAATTTCACCTTTTTCAACATTTACTGAACCCAAAATACCTATTTTATCTTTTGAAGCGGAGCTTTGAACACAGGGCGCGCTTCCTTTTTTCCGCCAGACTCTTTTTATTGTACTTTCAAGATGAAAGAAAGCCCCGTCAAAAAACATTATTACTCGCTTTTTTAGTTTTTTATTTAGTTCAAAAAGCCTTTTAATGCGTTTTTTAAACCTTTCTTTCCTGTCATTATTTTGTTTTTGTTCCGGTGGAATTTTTCGAGGCCTCCTCAGGGGACAAACCAAGCTTATGAAAAAGCCTTTGACATTGTCTTATTCCAAGTTTTATCTGATATTGTTCTTTTAAATGGCGCGCCAGTAACTTACCATCCCAATCATTATTTTCATAGTCAATATCCAGAGGACTTTTTTCTATATCAATTTTTAAAAGTTCTTCTATTTCTGGAATTATGCTTGATTTTCTTCCAGGTCTTTTCTTGTCTTTAAGCGCTTCTAATCCTTTATCATTTGCTTGATTTATCCAGTTTGATATACTCATCCTGCTTATTTTAAAAAGCTTTGAAACTGATGTTATATGATGTCCATTTGATACAAGAGCTAAAATATCAATTTTTCTTATAAACCTAGCGCTTTCACTGCTTTTAAATACATTTTTAATTTCTTTTTGTACTGTCTCTTTAAGCTTTAAACCGTTTTTCATCTTAAAACTCCTTTATTATCAAGAATAGAGTGCTATAAATCGTTTATTTTGTAAAATTATTTATGTCGTTTAGTATATCAAGTTGCAATCCTGATTTTGTTGGAATAGAGGTATAAATAATTATAACAGATATAGAATTATTCAAGTCTTTTGCGTTTCAATCCTGATTTTGTTGGAATAGAGGTATAAATCTTCTGGGTTCATGAGATTTCCTCCAATTATTTATCGTTTCAATCCTGATTTTGTTGGAATAGAGGTATAAATTAGATGAACCTAGATTTGATTTAAGACTCACTTCTAGTTTCAATCCTGATTTTGTTGGAATAGAGGTATAAATAGTGAGGTATTTTAGCGAGCGAATGCAACAAACAATGTTTCAATCCTGATTTTGTTGGAATAGAGGTATAAATAATAACATTTCCGTTAGACATAGTTCCTAGTTTCTTGTTTCAATCCTGATTTTGTTGGAATAGAGGTATAAATACCATAATAGCTCCCTAATTCTTTATCCCTTACTTGTTTCAATCCTGATTTTGTTGGAATAGAGGTATAAATGAATCATCAAGTTCTAACGGCTTATGCTTTGGATAGTTTCAATCCTGATTTTGTTGGAATAGAGGTATAAATTCTTTGTCTTTATTTATTTTATTGATTATTTCGTTGTTTCAATCCTGATTTTGTTGGAATAGAGGTATAAATTCCTGATCCTCCCTCTCATTCATGCATTGACTAGTGGTTTCAATCCTGATTTTGTTGGAATAGAGGTATAAATAGCCTTGTAGCTTGCCTATTAAAAAATATATTAATTGTTTCAATCCTGATTTTGTTGGAATAGAGGTATAAATCAGGCGAAAGGCTTACATTTCATTCAATTACGTATAGTTTCAATCCTGATTTTGTTGGAATAGAGGTATAAATATTGACTAGTCCGGCTTTTTTTTAGCCGGTTTTTTTGTTTCAATCCTGATTTTGTTGGAATAGAGGTATAAATCCGTTATGACCTGAAAATATAGAACCTTACTGATTATCGCTCTTTTTTTGAAACGCTCAAATTTGCAATTTTTGCTTAACAAAATTACTAAATATTCTATATTTTCAAGGTGCAATCGCAGAAATTATATCACGAAAATTCTTGGCTGGCAAGGATTTTAAGAATTATTAAGCCGATTCTCCAATAATTCTGTACGGAGAAAATTACCTTACGCATATATTTTTATAACAGCAATCAGGGCATTTATTCGCAGACTTCGTCTTTGGGGGGAAATATCCGGTTTCTATGACCTTAACCACATCGTTTATTAAGCTTTGTGTGTCAGAAAAGCTCTTTGCGCTGAAGTTCATTTCCTTAACAAGATTACTTGAACGAGTATAACACACAAATCCCTTATTTACAGGCGCATTAAAGTTTTCCTGAATTAATAAGGCATAAATGTTGGATTGGTAAAAATGTGTTGAAAAAAGTTTCTCTTTATATTCAGCAAATTTATAGTCAAATGGCATCGCTGAACCGTCTTCCACAAAAAGTATCTCGTCCAGAATCCCGTGAATATTGTATTTCTCAGAGTTTAGAGGGACGTTGATTTCCTTTCTTACTACATTTAGCTTTTTGCGCAGATAATTTTTGTTAACTTCCGCTTTAATTAAGTGAATATCCCTGCCTTTTTGAACTTTATACCTTTTTTCTTCATGCTGGGGAATATCAAGACAGCGCATAAAATAGATGAACCTTGGGCAATAAAGATATTCGATAACATCAGAAGCAGTGATATTAGCCATATCAAATAAAAAGCTCCTTTATCTGGTCGGTAACCAATGCCTCGTCAAATGCCTGCCCCAATAAAACAGCTTTCTTAAAGTCAGCGTCGCACATTGGGAAGATATAAACAGAATCGGTTTTTTCGTCAATCAAGTCGCCGGATTGCACTTTTAGCTCATCAATATCATTTGGTTCAAGCTTGCCAAGAAAAACACTTTTTTGCACCCTATAAAGTCCAACATTCTTGCATAATTTAACTATTTTAGTTCTTATTTTGTTTTTAGATATATCATAAATTGCCCATACTAACATTAATCATCCTCCCCCAAAAGCTTTTTGGCTATTTCATGACAGTCAAACTGAATTTTATCAATATTTTTTATATTTCTGTTCTTATATCTGACAGTGTCATCAAGATTTTTGTTCAAAGCGGTGATTAATACAGCTTTGCCTTCTTTGTTTAAAGTAAATCCTGACGGGTGTTTATCGAAAAACGCATCTCTGATCTGCTTGCCGGTAAAGAGATAAACCACTGTTTTATCGGCAATATCCCTATATACCTCGATTAAATCAAATACAAGCGACTTTTTATTATAATTATCAGCGTGAAGAAAACCCAAATATGGGTCTAAGCCCGCAATTAGGCAGGCTTTTTCAACTTTTGAATACAGCACGCCATAACCATAATTCAGCATGGCATTAAACTCATCTTTTGCGGGGTTGCGGGAGCGACCGGTGAACTTATATTTCTCCGGCATCACAGAACAAAGAGCATCAAAATATGATTTAGAGGCGTTTCCCTCATAACCCATAAGACTATTTCTCACCTCATCCGTACAACCTGACAGGGCTAGGATTTTGTTTCTCATCTCATGAATTTTTCCGGCTGCATTATCCAGGATTTCGTTATCAGGGCGTTTATCCATGAGTTTTTTGAGGAAATTTTCCTGATTATGCAGTTTTAAGCCTGCCCACGCTTTGACAAATTCCAGCCCCTCTTTCCCACAGGAGGCTTCGAGCTGTTTTCTCCTTATAAGGGTTGTGCTGCCAAGCTTGGAGTGCCAGAGCCTGCCGTACGGCTCGCCGAAATCGTCAATAAAAACCACGTCAATATTATTTTCCAGCGCCATTTTTAGAGCATCGGTAGAAACCAGCGCCGCAGTTGAGATAAGTATGCTGGACACCTTTTTGACCGAGATTTCCTGCTCACGTTCCTCTGTTTTCAGAAGGAAGCAGTTATCCCGTTTGCGCAAATATGCTCCGTATGTGTTTATTACAAGTTGCATAAATATGATTTATAAAATTGCTGTCAACATGAAAAGGATACCAGATGTTTTAAGAAAGGGATAGATTGTATTGAAATATTAATTCTAATAATTTATAATATGTATGTAAACATCGGAAGCTCTTCCTGTGAAAACACAGGGTCCGATGTCTTGATTTAGGTAACTCTGGATGTTTTCCCTGCGCTTCGCCGCATAATCGCCAGGGTTTTTGATTTTTAAAAAAAGATACCAGCAACCATAAAGTTGTGGTATCCTTTTTTTAAGAAAATTTATTGACGGCTGTAAAATTAACCTTTATAGCCGTTTCTTTTTGCGTTAGCTATGCAATCACTTTGGTTATGATAGCCTTCGCTGGAACTGCCAACAATTCTGCCGTTAGGAGCTATCCTTCTCCAACGCCATTGACTGCTAGGGTCTTTGTAAAATTCCCATTTGTCGGGCATCGCCTTTTCACCTCCCTTCTTTAAACTTGCTACTTTCACTAATTGATCCGGATTTTATTGGAAATAGAAAGTACAATAACGTAAATTAGTTCGTTTCAATTCAGCTTTATTTTGAATATGATAATTAAATCATAGGTCGAATTTAAAGTCAAATTTTAGAACTAATTTATGTTATTAAATACACTAATTTATATTTACCACCCCAAACCCCTTAGCCACGCCTTTGCCTAATCCCACCTGCTCCGGGATTATAATATTCGTCTTGAACTGCCCCGTGAATGTCGTTACTTTTAAGTCTTTTATTTCTGATATAACCGGTTTTAGAAATAATTGAACCTCAATTTGCTTTTCTACTGTATAACCTAATTCCTTACACATCCTTAAAATATTCGTAGTCAGGATTTTCTCCAGCATTTTGTCTTTTTCGCGGTTACTTGTCAGTGCTTTGTATTGAGCATAATTTTCCTGATTCAGAGCATACCATGGGGTCGCAAATCTATACTGGATATAGTCATCAACCAGCTTTATTTCTTTATCTTCAAGAATAAGACGTTTTTCCATGATGGGGTATTCTGTATAACCTATTTTTATTGAATTAAAGCTGTCATAATGCTTTATTATGCTTTCTGCGCCTTCATTGAATCCAATTACAAGCGGTCTGTTGTTGCTGAACCTGTATTGTATGCGAGGATATCGGTAAATCTGGCTTCCGTCCTCATTATGGTTATGAAAAAGGTCAACTGAAGAGAAAGTATTAGCGAAAAATCCCCGAAGTTTTTGCGCTTCCTGATATTTTGCTTTCTTGTCCAGCTCTAGTATTAATTTCGCTATCTTTACCATAATTTATACAATCATTATCCCTGAATCAAAATCTTTATCACTTTCATCAAACGTAAGTCCAATTCCCCCGGACTTATAATATTTTTTAACTTCATCATTTGGAATTATTATCGGATTTCCATCCAATTCCTGATACTGAATTTCACTAAAATCAAATTTTTGATTTTTCTTTACCCTGACTGAAATAACATATTGATAAAACTCTTTTTTTAGTTCCAGTAATGCGTTTTTTCTTTCAAATCCTTTTTTAGTGTCATAAATTTCTTTGAATTTATCTTTAATCTTTGTAGCTTTAGGATTTAGTTCTATAAAAAAGTCCTGAGATTGGCTATCCTCAATAAGCTGAAACTCCTTAATTCCTTCAAAATCGAGGGATTTCATGCTGTCAAGAATTTTCTTGCTTGTATCATCCGACTTGCATTCATTTACTTTTTTATAATATTCATTAGCCAGCGAGAAAAATTCATTTTCGCTGTATTCGTTTTTTTTCTCTAAAACTGTTTTTGTTGCTTCCCTCAAAATCTGCTCATAGACATAACCTGAAAAGAAGTTGCCATTCTCGTTTTTGAGATTAACTATCTTTACCTGACCTTTATTTTCTCCGCCATTACCATTGCGATTGCATCTTCCTGCCGACTGAAAAATGCAGTCCAGCGGCGCTAAATCTCTGTACACAATATCTAAATCAATATCCACGCCCGCTTCAACCACCTGTGTACTGACTATGACATATTGTTTCATCTTTTCTTTTATTTCTTTAAATTCAGGCTTTTTCTCGCATTCTTTACACAAAATAGGATTTTTTATTTCATTAATTATCCTGCTTCTTTCAAAAGGCAAAATCGTAGTGGAAAGGTATTTCAGCTCAACTCTGTTTTTATCAAGTTCCTTATATAAATGACTAAACACATCCTGCGAGGATTTAATTGTGTTGAGTATGATTAAGAATGATTTATCGGGATTATCCTTAATATCCTTGACCAAAACCCCTTTAAAAGTTTCTAAAGTCATATCTTCTTTTAATCTTGAAGTATCGAGGATTATCCTGTTCAACTCAGGGCTTTCGTAATAATCTTTCTTCTTTTTTTCATCAATCACAGAAACTATTTCATCATCCTTAAAGATTAAAGGCTGTGTAGCAGTTACCAGAACAAAATATGTATTAAACACTTTTGAAAATTCTGTCAAAACCTCATTTATGAGCTTCCAATACTTGTAGGGCACTGCCTGTATCTCGTCCAGAATAACTATTGAGTTTGCTATATTATGAAATTTCTTCAAGCTCTTGTTCCGGTTGCTTATCAGGCTGTGGAAAAACTGCGCGAACGTGGTAACGACAATAGACGACATCCAGTTTTCAGTTAAAAGCAGGCTTTTGTCAGTTTCAAGGGATTCATTTTCATCGGGTTTTTCGTCTTTCTGTGTTTTATAGGCTATTTCAGCAAGATGATGATGCTTTAAGAGCTTATCGGAAGTAATTAATTCGCCATTTGATTTTAAAATTCCTTCTATAACAGAGTAATTCTGGTCAATAATACTGGTAAACGGCAGGCAGTAGATGATTTTGGGGTTAAAATCCAGTTTTTCTTTTATCTTAAAAGCAAAATTCAGGCTGGCAAATGTTTTTCCCGTTCCGGTCGGGACGTTTATGGAATATATTTTTTTCTCCGGATTAAATTGAAACTTGTTTATCTGTTGGTATATGTCCTCTCTGATGTTATTTATACCTGCTTTTGCGAGGTTATCGGGTTTATTTTTGTGGTTATCCACAAAAGCTGAGGTATGTTTAAATTCCTGAATGTTTTTAATAATATTTTTAAAATCATCTGATTCGGAAAGCCCCGAAGCATCGAGTTTATCAGCATCTATAAGCAGCGAAAACAGGAATTGGATCAGGAAGAAGGAATTTAAATTATTATTTTTAATGGAATCAATAAAATCAATAATTTGATAAATCAGTTCAGAATCTTCCTCAACTTGCAATATGAATTCCTTAAAATCAATAACAATTCCATCTTCTTTTAAAAAATAATTATAGATTGATTGTATTTCATTGAAATCAATTGATTTTATTTGTTTTTCTTCAGTAAAACCAATGTCAAAATCAAAACTATTTTCAATTACTTTCGGTAATTGTCCATGGTGGGAATTAATAGCAATAAAAACAGATAATTTTTCCTGCAAATTCAATTTTTCAGCAAGATAAAACCCAAAAAATGCAGATAATTTACTGTGATTTGTTTTATCACTTTTTTTTGTTTTATCGTAAAGATATTCCTGAAAAAATTTTGTTGATTTGCCAAAATCATGAGCAATTGCAATAATTTTAGCGATTTTTTTTATTTCATCCTTAGAAATATCAAAATTTAATCCGGTTTTTTCTATTTTATCTAGAATTTGATTTTTAACATTTTCTAAATGCTTGATAAGCGGCTTATTAGGATGTGATTCGATTTTATAATCGCAAAAACAGGATATTTCGCTCTGACTGAGGCTCATTTTCATAACTCCAATACTTTACAGGCTCTGCTTTTATGGCTTTACAGTTTTTTTCAAACAGCGCTTCACAATATTCTTGCGCAATTCTTTCTTTATCTAATCTGTTAGGCATTCTTACATTGAAATATTCAGAATCTTCATAATCAAGTTCAATAGAATTAGGCTTAACATACTTTTTATTAATTACAGAATGGATATAAACTGCGCTATCAGCTTGTTTCTCCTGCAAATTGAGTTCACTTATAAATTTAAAGTCTGCTATATGCTCGCTTATTCCAAGATAAGGAGTATAAACACTGGTATGATTCTGCAAATGCTCCTTTAGTTTGTTATAAATGGTTTCATCTTCGTGGCTAAAATAAACGATGTAATATGGGTCTTTAAGATATTCATACCTGATTTGCGGCATTCTGTTACTTTGCTTTTGAACATCATAGTAACCGGTCTTCATTGCGCTGACTCCCGGCGCAAGCGATAAATTTATACCCAGACGCATTTTTTTTACAGAATTTTTTAAGCAAATTCCTATATAGCTCTGCTCGTTCTGGCAGGTATCGTTATTTTTTGGCAATCCGATGATTGCGCTAATTATGCCTGCCAGAGCTGGTCTTGTCGGGAATGGAAAAGTAAGGGGGGAAGAGGTTGTATAAGGTTTTCTAAAGTGGGCAAACTCTCCCCATATTTCAAATTTTAATGCTTTCATCTTTACACCATAGAATATACGTTGAACCACGGCTTTTCTGACAACTTAATCATTTGAACGCATTCTACATTAAGCGATAATTCCATATCTTCATCAAATTCATAGTAAATGCGTTCAATTTTGTCTTTATGTTTTGCAAGAGCTTGTTCTAGCTTGCTCATGTTTAATTTATAGTCGTCAATAGAGCGAAGCTGTTCGTCTTGTAAGCCTTCAAGATTATCCATTTTGATTTTTGAATCCAAATCGCCAATATAAAACCCTGGCTTATAGTCGATTTTCATAAGCAATCTTGGAGTATGCCCAATTTTTGAACGGGTGTTAAGTTCTTTTGTTCCCCACCACGTTGCCTGGAGAAGTTTCTGTACATCTTCTTCGCTTAATTTATTATGCGCGGCTGTGTTTTCATTGATTACTCCATAAAACCTGATTAATGAATAATTTAATTTTTGGTCAAATCCGAAAGTTCCTGCGCCTTTGCCAGAGCTGTGTTGCATTGTTACTGCAAGCTGGTCTTCTCTATCAGACACTCTGTGCAATGATCTGCCTGTTCTGAACTGAACTGCTCCGGTTATAGCATTTGAGTCATCGCTTTTCGCTTCAGCGTTTTCCTCTGAATTTTCTTCATTAGCTTTAGCATTTTTGCTTTTTTTATCTTCTCTTTTTATTGCAAAAGTACCGCCAAAGAGTCTTATATCAATACAATCATTTAAAACTTTTGATATTGAATTATCAAAATCCTGCATTCTTTCTTCTTTTGAACGGACTTTATTGTCTTCTGTTCTGTCAGAGAGCATAAAAACATTATTCGGCGAGGTTTGTTTGTGGAATTTTGCCATAAAATCTCTGATAGTCCTTTTTAAGCGGACATCTGTAACGTAATTTATTTTAGTCTCTTCATCAATACGGGGTTTATTTTCGTTTAAGGGGTCGCCGTTAGGGTTATTGTCCTTAACATCATAGAGGAAAATAATCTCTGAGCGGTTTTTAATTTCTGACATCTTTTGTACTCCTTATTATACTTCTACTAATTGCTCTTCTTGTTCTTTAAACGCTTTTTTATGGAAATCCCTGGACAAAGTAATTCCAAGACTGAATAAATAACTTGTTTCTGATGGACTTAAATCGTTTTCTTTAACATTAGCCATAACTCTAGCAACTTCATTAATTAATTCATCCAAATTTTTATAACTAAATTTTTTAACTTTTCTTTTGTATTTTTGAGGATAGTCTTTTAGTTCAGCAAGCCTAAAACTTTGCAAAAATTTTATATCAACTTTAAAATTCCTATATTTTTTATAGATAGGTTTTGAATCCCAGTTTTCATAATACAAGGTCTGCAAAATAGCGATTCTTTCAACTAAAATACCATATCCTAAAACAGCTTTTTTAGCTTCGCATTTTTCATCATTGGGATTAAAGTAATGCGGGAACAAACCGCAAAATTCATCCAATAAAGGTGTTTCTAATTTTCCCATATTTTTTTTATCTCCCTGTTTTAAATTAATATTTTCTTTAAACAATCCTAGCTTTGTAAAAACGTTTATTAAATAAAAGCTATCAAGTATATTTTTTTTGAAATAATCATTTTCTTTAGGCTGTAAATATTTTGGAATTTGCTCATCTATGCGCTTCATAAACTTATTTAATATATAAGAAAAATTTAATGGTTTTAAATTAAAAATTTTATTCAGTACAGCGCAAAACTCTTCCTTGTTTTTATCCAACCCTTTATTGTCCTTATCCACCATAAAAAGTTTTATGACAAATAAAGGATTATCGTATACATTTGAAGAATGGCTCATATCAACATGTTTAAATTCCTCCGAAAGTTCCCTTGCTGTTTCAAAAAACTTCCTTAAATTGGTGGGGGCAACTTCTTCTATACTTGCTAAAATATCAGTTTTAGCCTGTTTTTGCTCATAAAAGAAAAAATTATAATTCAGGTAATTATTTTCGTTTGAAAGTTCTTTTAAAATCCCTTGTTCCAGTCTTCTAACAGTAGAACCGTCTGTTTGTTTTGGAAGATTTTTTATTTCTTCATATTTTTTAGAAATTTTCTCTACAATTTCCTTAAATCTAGCTGGATTATCATTCACAAGCTCAGGAATAAAAAAATAATTAATGTTAAATAGCTTGAAGCTAAGATTTTCTTTTAAATATTTCTTGCCTTTGTTATTTATTTTATTTGCACAGTCAAGACAGATGGGGAGTTGCTTAACAGAGTTCCCAGGATTTAATTCATAGCTAAAACGCCCTCCTTTAACTGTATAAAAACTAAAGGGGCTGGCAAAACCATAAACTTCTTTATTTTCACCTTGGCAAATACTGCAACAGGAATTATCTAACCTAGAGTCTTTAATATTATCCTGGATTGAAGTTGAATATTCCTTAATTTTTTCCTGTTCATCAACTATAAGATTTATAAATTCTGGGCGTTTTCCTATAAATTCCTGATTTATCTTAATTGACAGAAAATATGTTTTACTAGGTATTTTTGCAATATCTTGTTTTATTTGTTCTTCTATTTCTTTATCATTCAGAGCATCTTTTATTGCTTTAAAAAGCGCATTATCATTTTGTTTTTTGTCAAACCAGTTATAAATTTTTTGTTTATAACTTTTTTCATAATCATTAAATTTTACTGTTGGTGTTTTATTTATTCCTTTAGCAACTGTTTTATTAGGATACAAAAGCAGTTCAACATCACTTGAATCTAATTCTTTTGAGTAAATTCCAGTATATTCAATTTTTAAATCTTTTTCATTTAATTCCAAAAAATAAGCCATGTAACAAGATTTGCTTTTTGGATTTTCAAGGCTATCCCTAATATCTAGCCCGCTGTCCTGTCCATCTAGCTCTGCTAATTCTTTTATTAATGTAAACATTAATTCATATTTCCTTCTCTTACCGGTTGTGAGATTCTAACATAGAAGTATCAAATATAAAAGCATAAGTTATATTTATGTTAAAAATCATTTTGACTTTTATTTTATGATTTTAATATGTTATCATACGCCTACGTCTAAATCGGACATATTAAATAAAATTGTTAAAGGATTTTTACAAAAGGCGCTATGAACGAGCCGAAGACATCTTGCAACTTGCAATAATGTTACAAACATACCATCAGAGGCTTTCACTTTATGATATACAAGAAAAATTCGGGGCTTCCCGCCGGACAGCCGAAAGAACGCCTAATGCGGTTGCGCGTTCTTTCGCAACTCAGATAGAACGCTTTGATACGCCTGATAAAATCCGTCGATGGAAGCTCAAATCATCCATTAAGCTTGTTTCTTTTACCCCTGAAGAGCCGGCTAAGCTTGAAAAGCCGTTTAAAACAGTTCTGGAGTTCGATAAATCTGTAGCAGAAGTATAATTTATCTTTGAAAAAAGCGCCTAAAAAGTAGAAGTTTTTATTAGTTTCTTAGAGAAGCTTTTAAGCTAAAAGTTTGTTTATTTTATTTTGCTCGGGTGGTCCTATTTGCTCAAGCAAAATTTCAATTACAGCAGGCATTTGACAAACAAAAGAGTAATTTCCCTTTGCCACAGAACAATCAATGCAATTACAGCCGGTTAAATAACATCTCATGGCTTGGTCTGTCCAGTTTTTTGTAATTGAATTGGAAATTTCATTTTTATCTTTTTTATTTATATATTGAATTTTCTGATCAGAGTTCCTGTTTACGATTTTCATTTGTTTTTCCCTTACTGCTATCAGTGATCAACTCTTTTAAGGAACAAAAATTAAGCGGCATTTTTATTATGATATTAGAATTTACAAAAGGTGTAATCATTTATTTGTTGTATTATAATAAAAATCATTAATCTGTTTACATTCAGCGAGTTTTCCTGATTATCCCGTAAACAATTCATGTTGCGCTAATTTAAAAATGTTGATAATTGCAGCCCGCGCCGCCCTGCGGGCGGCGCGGGCTAGGGAAGAGTTTCGCTGGTGTTTCGGCAAAGCCGAAACACCAGCGAATTAAGGATTTACAAAAATTATCTTTTTCATTTGTCGATTTCTTTCAATAATTGGTATAATTAGTTTTGTCGTTTAGTTTAGTATATTATTTGATAAATCATAAAAAAACAGTTTTAAAGAAGTTGGGTGTTAATATGGACGTAATCCTGTTTTCGCATACACATTGGGATAGAGAATGGTATAAGCCCTTTCAGTATTTTAGAATCAGACTTTCAGAAGTCATTAATGACGTGATAGAAGAATTTTCCAAAAATAACATAAATTTCTTTTATCTTGACGGTCAAACAATTATACTGGAAGATTATCTGGAGATTTATCCCGAAAAAGCCTTAATATTAAAAGATTTAATCAAAAAGAAAAAACTTTTTGCCGGCCCATGGTACGTTTTGGCGGATGAATTTTTGGTTTCAGGCGAAAGCCTTATAAGAAACTTGTTGATAGGAATAAATCAGGCAAAAGAATTTGGGGGCGAAGATTTCTTCGGGTATTTGCCGGATTCTTTCGGACATAATTCGGAAATCCCGAAAATTTTATCTTCTTTCAACATAAAAAGAGCTGTTTTGTGGCGAGGCGCGGGAGATAAAAAATCGGAATTTCTCTGGAAATCAGACGATGAATCTTGTGTGTTAACTACATATCTTACAGAAGGCTATTTTCAGGATATTTTTCATTCAAAAATCAATATAAAAGAGAAAATTATAAAGCTCAAAGAGCTTTTAGACAAACTGAAAGAGCATTCGGTATCTGACAAAATTCTTTTGCCTGCCGGAGGAGATCATTTAGGAGTAATTTTAAATTTAAACGACTTATTAACGGAACTTAACGGGAAAATATCCGGTTATAATCTTAAACAGGGTAAAATAAGCGAATATTTTGACAGTTTAAACAAGCCTAAAGAACAACTTGATGAAGTAAAAGGAGAACTAAGAGATAATGAAAAAAATCCAATACTTCCAGGCGCTTTTTCTTCAAGATTGTATTTAAAACAAATGAATGCGCTCTCCACATGGAAGCTGTCAAGAATTGCAGAGCCGTTACAAACTTTTTTAAACAGCTTAGGACTTGTAAAAAACAAAAAAAATGAGCTAAATTATGCATGGAAACTATTATTAAAGAATCATCCCCACGATAGCATTTGTGGGTGTTCGGTTGATGATGTTCACGAAGAAAATATATCAAGATTCAAACAGGTTGATCAGGTTTCTGATGCCATTATAGCAAGATGTATAAATAAAATAGCGGATAATGTTTCTGAAAACAGCTTGTTTGTATGCAATTTATCCAACAATGATTTTTCAGGAGTCATTTCTGTAAAAACACACAAAAAACTGCCGGAAACACTGTGTTATCAATATGTTAAGTCAACTTTCGGGTTCCCGCAGGAAATTTTGGTTGATACTCAAAAAGTCCCGTTTTGTGAGGATATAAAAGAATTTAAAGAATATCTTGCATATGTTGAAAACATCCCGTCTTTTTCAATAAAAACCGTGTCTTCCAGCGTTTTGGATTATCCTGTCGAGGTATTTGAGAATAAAATCAAAAATTCACTTGTAGAAGTAATTGTAAACGTAGATGGTTCAATTAATTTAAAGGATATAAAAAGCAATAAGCTGTTTGAAAATCTGCATATTATTGTAGATAGAGCTGATATGGGAGATACTTATACTTATTCCCCTTTGTCTGAAGAAAAACCGCTTTCAGCTAAATTTATAAGGTCTGAAATAAAGGAAAAAGGGGATTTAAGAAGCGCATTAAAACTGTTTTACAAAATCCTGATTCCTGAAGACTTTGATTATAAAACAGGTTTAAGAAATCAAAAAGTGCATGAGGTTTTTATAACAACAGAAATAAGTCTTTTGTCGAACTCTAAACGAGTGGAATTCAATACTTTCTGGGAAAATACATGTAAAAATCACATTATGCAGATAAAATTTAAGTTTCCGGAAAAAATCAGAGAAACTATTTCAGAAAACACGCTGGGACTTATAAAAAGGACTTTTGA
This sequence comes from Cyanobacteriota bacterium, assembly GCA_022703625.1. GTDB lineage: Bacteria > Cyanobacteriota > Vampirovibrionia > Gastranaerophilales > UBA9971 > JAKLDH01. The sequence continues at coordinate 42,209 of JAKLDH010000004.1, forward strand.
CCCTGATTACAGACTGGAAGATCATATTCCCGCAGAAAAAGGGCAAGAATTAAAGACAAATTCCGCTCCTATGCAAAGATTTGTTTATTCGCAAGGGCTTGGAATTATTGCAGAAGGACTTTCAGAGTATGTTGCAAGCAAAAACTCGTTGTATGTAACTATTTTAAGAGCAACAGGAATGTTGTCCGCCTTGAGTCTTAATGCAAGAAATTTCCCTGCCGGTCCGGCAATTGAGGTTCCTGCCGCTCAATGCCTCGGCAAATGTTCTGCAAGATACGCTTTATATCCTACAGAACAGCCTGAATCATTGTTTAAAGAAGCTGATGAGTTTATGGGCAGCATTATTGCAGAGATAGGACTTGTTTCTGAAGATGAAAAGAAATTGTCTTTTAAAAAATTCTTAAACGTAAACAATGATAATATTATTGTTTACGCTGTTAAGCAGCCGGAAAACAGCGAAATCAACGGGGTGGTTATCAGATTGTTCAATATTTCTGATGAATCGCAATCCGTACACTTAAGCGGTGATTTGAATTATACTCAATTACAGGAGCTTAATTCGCTTGAAGAAACGATTTCCGAAAGATATGATTTAAACAGAGAAATTGTTTTTAAGGCAAAAGAGCTAAAAAGCTTTTTAATCAATTAACGAATTAAAGACGCAAGCCTAATCGGGAGAAAGAATATCTTTAATATCCTCAAAAGTAAGCGTTTTCGAGATATCACGTTCAACAGAAATTACAGAATCAACAAGATCGCGTTTTCGCTCTTTAAGCTTCATAATTTTTTCTTCAACGGAATTTTTGGTTATTAACCTGTAAACAAAGACATTTTTGGTCTGCCCAATTCTGTGAGCCCTGTCTGTTGCCTGATCTTCAACGGCAGGATTCCACCAAGGGTCGTAGTGAATGACATAATCAGCCCCTGTAAGGTTAAGTCCTGTTCCTCCGGCTTTTAAGCTGATAAGAAATATAGGAATAGCACTGTCGTTATTGAACCTATCTACAACTGCTTTCCGGTCTTTTGTTGAACCGGTGAGATATTCGTACTTTATGCCGCTTTTTTCAAGCCATTCTTTGATAATATCCAGCATTTGAACAAATTGGCTGAAAAGCAGCACTCTGTGGTTTTCGCTGATAATTTCCTCAAGCATTTCCTTGAGATGTTCAAATTTGCCGGAATTATTGATATTATACTGTCCATCTTTATCAAAAAGCTTCGGATGACAGCAAATTTGCCTTAAACGAAGTAATGCCGCAAATACAGACAGTTTGTTTTTTTCAAGGCCGCCGCCGGAAATTTGTGAAAATATTTCCTGCCTTGTGCTGTCAAGAACATCAAGGTAAAAATCTCTCTGTTCCGGTGTCATGTGACAATATGCAATATTTTCTATCTTGTCAGGTAGGTCTTTTGCGATATCACGCTTTAATCTTCTTAAAATAAACGGATAAACTTGCTTTTTAAGCCTGTCGCCAACCGTACGATCAGCTTTTTCCTGAATAGGAACAGCATATCTATAGTTAAATTCATTGCCGTCGTATAAAAATCCTGGCATAAGAAAATCAAACGTTGACCAGAGTTCTGTTAAATTGTTTTCAATCGGCGTGCCTGATATAGCAAGTCTATGAGTAGCGTTTAATTCTCTTGCGGACTTTGATGTTAAGGAATCATAGTTTTTTATATTCTGAGATTCATCCAGCGCAACGATTCTGAATTTAAATTTCTTTAAATCCTCTATGTCCCTTCTTAAAAGAGCATAAGAAGTTATCGCAACGTCATAATCTTCAATCTTTTTAAACAAATTTTTTCTTGTTGGACCTGTTATATTTATGTATGAAAGCTTTGGAGCAAACTTTTCGATTTCAGCTTCCCAGTTAAACACTACAGAAGTGGGACAAATAACTAAACTAGGAGCTTTTCCATCTTTTTCTTTAGCTTTTTGCAAAAGAGCAAGGGCTTGAAGCGTTTTTCCAAGACCCATATCATCGGCAAGAATGCCGTTAAGCCCATACGAATATAAAAACCAAAGCCAATTATAACCTTTTTTCTGATATTCCCTAAGCTCTCCCTTGATAGCTCTAGGCAAAGGCACATCTTCCATGGCATTAAAGCTGCTAATCTTGCTCCAGAAGGTTTTAAACTTTCTGCCCATTTTTATTACAACGTCGTTTTCCTCAAGCTCTGCAACAATTCCAGCCCTGTATGTTTTTATGACAAATTTGGATTTTTCGGATTCCAAAGCGTCAACTGCGCTCAGGGCGGCGTTTATTTTCATCATTTTAGCGACAGGAAGCTCTATATTGCCTTTTTCCTCAAGATAAAAGTATTTTTGCCCCTGTTGAAAGTATTTTTGTATAACTTGATAATCAACCTCAGCCTTGCCGACAGCGCCGGAAAGATTGATTTCAAAGCTATCTCCGGCTTCTGTAAAATCAATGTCAGCTGTAATTTTCAGCGGAGTATCGGAAATTTTGAATTCGGCAAGATCATCGGACTCAATGACTTTCCAAGTTTCTCTAGCGTTTGGAAGCAGGTAGTTATAGAAATCGATTGCGCAATCACCTTCAACAACAAGGTTATTGGTTTGTGTAGGAGTAAATTTAGCCTGCAATAAGTTCTGATAAGCCTGTTCTTCATAATTAAGATTTCTTTTTACCCAGTATATAAGGTCTTCTTCACGTTTTTTTATTGTTACATAAGGTGTTTTCTCGGCAAGTTTGCCATAAGGCACAGCTTCTCCTTCATATTCAAAGCTTAAAGTAGCTTTAATTGCTCCATGTTCTGTTTTTTCAAGGCTTAACACGTTTAAAGGCAATCTTTGTTCGAGAGTAAGCTGTTCAAGCTTTTCATAAACTTCAACAGTAGTTAATTTTTTAAGTTTAGGCAGTTCTTCATAAACAAATTTACCGCCATCAGCGTCCCTTATGTCTGTAAAAGTCGATTTTGTAAGATATGCAGGAAGCGTTGCCAATTCTGTATCCAAAGGAACAATAATATTCTTGTATCTTGCCCATTTTGCGTTTCTTGAAAAATACTGAAGTTCCTCAAGAGGCAAAGTATCTTCCGGATCAGGTCTATCCCAATGCAAAGAAAGCAGAACATTACCTGCTACAGAAACATTTACTCTGAAAATTAGCTTCCAGATGTCGTTTTTAAACAAAATTCTTTTTTTAGTTTCGCTGTCCACAACTTCTTCGACTTTTGCAAGGAACGACATCAGCATATCAGCTTTATTTAGCGGAATATTATGCCATATAACGTTTTTCTTTACCAGTTCAAACTTAAAAATATGCCGCAAAAGAGCAAGTTCTTTCATTTGAGCGTCATTTAACGTAAAAGTTCCATTACTTTCCTTTTGTAAATTGATAATTGTTCTTAAAATAACTTCTATATTCTTGATAATGTCATTTTTAACCCTGTCAACTATCTGTATCCCTATATATTTAGCATTTTCAGGAGCATTAAGTATAAATTTATATGTTCCTCTTGGGTTTTCAACTTCAGGAGGGTTTTCTTCCTCAAAATAAAATTCTTCTCCGGTTTTTTGCGTCAAAAACTGTTCGTAATAATGTCTTTTTACGCTTTCAAGCCCAACGCAAACCGCATGTTTGCACCATTCTTCCTCAAGGGGGCATGTACATTTTGCGGTAACTTTTTTTGTTGTGAAATGCAGGGTTATATCGTATTTATCCTTGAAAGAACCTTTAACAGAAGCGTTTACCTCGCTGTTTTTCAGCTCGGATTTTATTATCTGACCTTTTCTGTAGTAGTCATAACCCCTTCTCCAACTGCCTGGAGCCGCCAGTTCCTTTATATACTTAAAGTTAAACTTCATTTATTCTTAAAAATCCTTGATAATAATGCCGATTTTATAAATAACAAAAGAACTTTGACCACCTAAAAACTCATTCAAGCAGAATAAGTTTTGTGATCTTTTTCCAATAATATTATATACAATAAAAAATTATTTGTATAATTATATTAATTCGAATAAATTATACTCTACCCGCAGGAAGCAATTAAATGGCATTAAAAACAAAGATTGACGCAATTCTTGAGCTTTATAATTTCCCTTTAAAGCAACTGTTAAAGCAAGCTCAGGATGTAACAAAAGATAATTTCAACGATGAAGTGGAATTTTGCAGTATAATCAGCGCAAAAACAGGTAAATGCTCGCAAAATTGTAAATATTGCGCTCAAAGCTCACATTATAGAACAGAAATAGAAACTCATCCTCTTGTAAGCCTTGATGAAGTGAGAAAATGCGCCTTAAGCGCAAAAAAAAGCGGAGCATCAAGATTTTCCATAGTTACCTCCGGTAAATCTCCCGATGAAGAAGATTTCGAGGAGCTTATCAGGATGATCGAAGCCATTAATAATATAGAAGGCTTAAGCGCGTGCGCTTCAATCGGTATTCTTAACGAAAAACAGATACAGGCATTAAAAAATGCAGGGCTTACAAGATATCACCATAATTTAAACGCATGTCGTTCATATTATCCTGAAGTTTGTACCACACACTCATATGAAGAACGTCTTGAAACAATAAAATTGGCTAAAAAATATAATATTGAAGTTTGCTCTGGCGGAATTATAGGGATGGGAGAAACAAGAAAACAAAGAGCAGAACTTATTATGGAGCTTTTAGAGTTGCAGCCTGTTTCTGTACCTGTAAATTTTCTGCATCCGATCGAGGGAACTCCTTTTGAGGTTCATAAAGATGCTGTTGACGAGGAAGAAATATTAAAAACACTAATGCTTTTCAGGATTTTTATGCCGAAAACAGTTATAAGATATGCAGGAGGAAGAAGTTTAAGACTTTCTCTAAAAAATCAGGAATTAGGCATAAAAGCTGGTATAAATGGCGTATTGATCGGAAATTATCTTACAACAATAGGCATATCGCCTGAAGAAGACAATAAATTAATTGAAAGAGCAGGTAAAAAACTGAAAAAATGATTAATTATCTTAAAGGAACGCTTGTATCAAAGATAGAAGACAGCCCAACAGGCTGCAATATAACAGTAGAAGTTAATAATATCGGTTATTTTATTCTAACAAACAAAAGGGTCTTGTCTTTTTTGCCTCCAGAAGGTGAGAATGTTACAATATATACTGTTTTAATACACAGAGAAGATTCTATGTCCTTATGTGGTTTTAATGCAAGGGAAGATAGAGATTTATTTGTTATACTAAACAGCGTTTCAGGAATAGGAACTAAGGTCGCATTAGCTATAATGGGAGAATTAGGGGCATATAATCTGGTTAATGCCGTTTTAAGCGATAATGACAAAGCTATTTCCAAAGCAAAAGGAGTAGGGACAAAGCTTGCAAGAAAAGCAATTATTGAATTAAAAGATAAAATGCTGAATTGGCGCGCTAAAATTCCACTTGAGGTTGCTCAGAGAGAAGAAACAGAAAATTTAGAATTAACAGAAAGCTGGCTGGAAGCTGAAACAGTCTTGCTATCTCTGGGATACACAAAAAAAGAAGCTACAGAAGGCTTGAAAAAAGCGATTCCATGCGCGGAAAATAATGAAGATGCCGAAGAGCTCTTAAGAAAAGCTCTTCAATGGCTTGCAGGTCAACAAGGGTATTAATTTATGCAAAAAGAATTTTCTATAGCAGTAATTGGATTGGGACTTATAGGCGGGTCAATTCTTAAAAAGCTTAAAAACACTAAAAATAAACTTATAGGGGTTTCGGCTCGACAGGAAACTATTGATAAAGCTTTAAAAGAACAAATAATTTCCGAAGGATCAACAAATATAGGCATTATAAAAGATGCTGACATTATATTCATATGTACGCCAATCAATATAACTCTTGATATGTTAAAAGAAGTTATATTGATTGCCAAGCCTGAATGTATAATAACGGATGTTGCCGGAGTTAAAGGGTTTATAATGGATTTTGTCAATAAAAATAATGCGCCTGTTAATTTTATAGGCGGTCATCCAATGGCAGGCACTGAAAATAAAGGTCTTGACGCTTCTGACTCAAATATGTTCGAAAAAGCAAAATGGGTGTTAACGCCTTCAAAATGGGCTCAAAACAAAGACGTTGATATATTAAAACAAATTATAAATGAGCTTGGAGCCGAAGTTGTAGTTACAGATGCCTATGAACACGATAAAGCAGTCGCATTAATCAGTCATTTCCCTTTGTTTTTAAGCCAATCCTTGTTTGATTTTGTTAACAATTACCCTGATAAAGAAACGGGAAGGCTTGCGATGAAGCTTGCGGCAAGCGGATTTAGGGATATGACAAGACTTGCCGCCACGAATCCGACATTAGCAACTGATATGCTGTTTCAAAACAGAGAAAATGTTGTTTTAGCTTATAAAGAGTACATTGAACATTCAAAGTTGCTCGAAAACGAACTTGTTGAACAGGAAGAAAACTTTATAAAGCATGTAAATGAGCTTGTAGACTCAAGAAAAAAGATGTATTCCCCTGAAGGCAAAAACATATCATACTAAGTTGCAATTAATGCAGTATTAAATCACCCCTCCTCTCGAGGGGAGGGAGTAAAGATTTGATGTATTTTTCGGCGGTTTCGCCGCCGAAAAATATTGTGATTTTAAAAAGAAATTGGGAAATGAAAATATAATTTCTATAAAGCCTTACATTGAGGGCGTTTTGCCGAAGGCAAAACGCCCTCAAAAACAATCTTTAGCCCCCTCTCCCTGATAGGGAGAGGGGGTTGGGGGTGAGGGTTTTTATTAAACTCCAAAAAACTTTTACAGATCACAATACATCAAACAAATAATGCTCGATTGAGCGCGAATTGGCATTAATCTTTAACTTTTAGCTGGCAACACGCCTGACAGGCATTAAATACGCCATGTTTTTTTAATTTTCTTCTAAATTCCGCAAATTTTTCATTGTTCCACACTTCTTTAATCGAGGCGTTTTTTACATTCCCAATTTTGTAAGATAAACACGGATAAACGTTTCCCTGCGGCGTAATAAGAATATTCGCCCACGGATAAAGACATTGCTCGTAAATATCTCCTACTTCTTTATGTATAGCTTCTGTATAAAATTTCTTGATCTGCTTAAGCTCGTTATTTTGTTTGAATTTAGGATAAAATCTTATTACAGGACCGTCTTTAGACAATTCCGCCAGTTTTTTGTAGACTTCTTCAAAATGCTCAAGGTTAAAATAAGGCTTTATGGGATACTGAGTTTTATAAAATTCTTCTCCAAAACACTCTCTAAGCTTGGAATTTTGCTGAAGATCGCTTTCTTTCAAAAAAGCGGGCGTAAAAAAATCTGCCTTATAATGCTTTGCCAGCTTGTAAATTTCAGGCAAATCATCAAGATTGTCCTCTAAAATCGTGGCTTTTATGTCTATCAACGGGTATTTTTTATTGCCTCTAAATTTAACCAGCTTGTTGAGATTTTGTATAACTTTGTCAAAAACGCCTTTTTGGTTTCTAATCTTGTCATGTTTCTCGCCCATAGCGTCTATAGACAAATTTAAAAGCAAAAGCTTTTTGTTTACGAATGTTTCAATTAATTCATCATCTATAAGCATACCGTTAGTGACGATATTTACTTTGCCTTTTTGTAAAGCCGCATTTAATATGGTTTTAAAATCTTTTCTTATTAAAACTTCGCCGCCTACAAAAGTTATAAGCCTGAAAGGAGGAATTTTATCAATAATATTAAGCCATTCTTCTGTTGAAAGTTCATTTTCCTTTATTTTTTCACCGACATAACAAAAACCGCAGTTTAAATTACACCTGTATGTAAGCTCTAAAGTGTATCTAAGAGGCAGTAAAGATTTGCCGTTAAGGAAATTGCAGGAAAATAAAGAGTAAGAATCCTGCGCAAAGTCGTATAATCGGGAATAATTAATTAAAGGCTTTTTCATGTTTGATTATTTTATCTTCATAAGGTATTAAAAGTCCGAATTCACTGCATTTTGAGATTACCAGAAAAGTCAGGTGCCGCCAACCGTCCCGCCATGTTCTCAGATAGGGTTTTCTTGACCTGCCGTCTTTAAAAAATTCTATAGGAATTTCAACGATTTTAAACTTTGCCCATGCGGCTTTAACCATAAGCTCAGAAGCGAATTCCATGCCGGTTGTAACCAGATCAAGCTTTTCAAGGCTTTCTTTTTTAAACATTCTCATTCCGCATTGCGAATCAGAAATTCTTGCGCCGAAAAACATATTTAAAATAAAAGTAAGGACCGGGTTTCCAAGATATCTGTGAAGAAAAGGCATTGCTCCTTTGTGAATTTTACCTTTTAAGCGTGTGCCTATGACCATATCACAGTTACATTGAACAATTTTGTTGTAAAAATCAGGAATTAAGGAGAAATCATAGGAATTATCACCGTCGCCCATTATTATATATTTGCCTTTCGCCTTGTTGAACCCGTATCTTATGGCGCATCCATAACCTTTTTCAATACACAATTCAACCCTTGCTCCTAATTTCTCGGATAATTTAGTGGTTCCGTCTACAGAACCGTTATCTGAAACTACAACTTCGCCATTTATGCCAAGCGCTTCGAAAGACTTAAGACATTTTTTTATGCAGGTTTCAACCGTTTCTTCCTCGTTAAGACAAGGTATTACAACACTTAAATCAAATTCATAATTCATATTTTTATCTTTTTAAAAAAATTTTATTCTAACATTAAAAATTATATCATTTATAAACTTTTCAAATAAATATTAAACTTTTTAAGCATAAAAAGTTTACAAATAAATGGTATTTTTTTAATAAACAGAGGAAACAGAAATCATGGCGCATACTATAATGAAACAAATATATGACAGTGAGAAGAAAAAATACATTCAATGCGAAGTATTAATTTTTGATGAAGAAGAAGGCTTGCCTGAAGGAACGGGCAGAAGAGAAATCCTTTTGTACTGCGCAGATGAGGATGAAACTATTTTTTCAGAGTTTAACGATGAATTTGCCGCTGATCTTGATGATTTGTATCCTGAAACTAAACTTATCGATCAATATGAAGATTTTGACAACAGACAAGGGCAATAAGCATAGTAATATTTATAGCTATACCAATTATTGGCATAATAATTCTTCCTGATCAGCCAGACTGTAATTAATTCCTATCGGCTTTGTCAGATCATTTATTCTGTTTTTGCCCTCTATTTTAAAAGGTTTTCCGTTAAAAGATTTTATATAATCAATTAAAGCGTCTTCTTTATCCCAGCTTAGCGGCGTTTTTTGCGCTTTTTCGATTATTGGAAGAGCAATTTGATGTTTTTTATCGCCTTCTCTGTAATGAAAAGATTTAATCAAATAATCATCGAAAATTACATTATATTTTTTGTTTTCGTCTAAGTTTTCAAAGCCGCCGTTTGGTTTTGGCATTTTTATATCAATTATCTTATTATTTTCTGATAAAGGATTTGCCGTATATTTAATATTTCCCTGAATCAGACCTGGTTTATGTTTTTCGCTTTTTTTAAATCCCTTTTCGAGCTTTTTATAAACGCTGGATTTTGCTCCAAATTCAAGGATTTTTTTAATATCAGCGCCGGATAATTCAGCAATAAACAATTTGCTTCTGAACGCTGAAATGTTTATTAAATTTCTGTCGTAAATAGCGCCTTTGTGAAGAAATTCGTGTATAAAATCATGATTGTTTATAAGTAAAACCGCATTTGCATTAACCCCTTTTTTTGATGAATATGCCGTTATTGCATCCGCATAAAAGCTTGTCATAGGGTTTTCGCAGTTTCTTCTTGAAACCGCCCTGTAATCGTCTTCTAAATAGCCTAATTTTTGTTTTGGTCCCAATATGTTTTTATCATCTTTGATTTCATTAAGTTTTTGCCGTAAATCATTGTATTTATTAAATTGAGGATTATTTAAACTGACGGAGTATGTGTTAAAGACGTGGTTTGCAGTTTTTGAGCGGTCAATAATTCCATTTTTATCAAAATTTACTTTTAAATTGCCGAAAAGATTGCCGTTTCGTCCGGCTTGAACGATTAATACCGGTTCTTCGGTTTTTGATTTTAAAAATCTGGAGCCATGAATGATATCATGCGAATGTCCGCCAATTATAACGTCAATTCCGGAGGTTTTTTCAGCTATTTCCTTTTCGCTCCAATAACCGGCATGCGATACAAGGATTATTTTATTAACTTCTTTAGGGAAATTATCAATTTCTTTCTGAAGCTCTTTTATTGTATTTTCTTTGTCTAAAGAATTAATAAGTTCTTTATCCTCTATTCCATATATCTTTTTTTCCAGCTTAATAGGAGTAAGCCCGACAAATCCGTATTTATGACCATTTCTTTCAATAACACAGGACTTTACAAGCTTTTTGTCTTCCCTGTTTTCGCTTAAATTAAACATCTTGTCTTTATATTGTTCTAAAAGCGGGCTATTTTTAGGAGCATCGAGATTTGAAACAATATATTTATAACTTACCGGTTTATTTAAATATTTTTTTGAGAGAGCGTCAATATTTTTAAGCTGGGAGGAAAATCTTGCAACACCGCCGTCAAGCTCATGATTTCCCAGAGCGCAAAGATCAAAACCCATTAATTCCATCCATAACATGATTAATTTGTTTAATTTTTCGTTCCCGCCAACTTTTAAATCTCCTGCGGCAAGCTTAAAGCTGTCTTTTCCGGCATGTTCTTCTGAAAATTTAGCTGAAGCTAGAAGCAGCGGTTCAAGCGGCTTTATTTTCCCATGCAAATCATTTACATAAAAAATATTTGTTTCAACAGGTTCATTGTTTTTATCAGACTTTTTTTGAAAACTTAAACATGTTGTATGGTTATATATATTTAGCCTCATAATTTATAAATTCCCAGCCAGCTCAAATGCTTTTTCAGTTTTTGACTTTAGGGCGCCTTTAAAAACAAAAGAATTTTATTGTTTTTATCTACCCCCCTGCCCCCCTTCAAAGGGGGGAGCGGTTTGTGGGTAGGGGCTTCGCCCCTACACCAAACTCCAACCCAATTTCATGAAAATTTCAAAAAATTGAGTTTTTAGAGGTGCCCTTTATATAATATTTAAAGTTGCTAAATTTTAAAATTGACCTGAAATTATACCAGATCAGTTACAATTTGACCGGCGCTGTTTTTTTAATAGCTAACATCTTTTATATGAGTTATTTCCGGCATGTTTCCAGTTAAAATGCCTATAACGTCTACTCTAAATCCTTTATATGCATTTAATTGCTTTTGATTTATATAAATTTCAGCTAATTTATACATTGTATTAACTTTATTAGGTCTTATTGCTTCTAAAGGATGTCCAAAAGCTATTGATGTTCTTGTTTTAACTTCTACAAAAATAAGGATATCCTTGTCTTGAGCAATAATATCGACTTCTCCGATTCTGGAAAACCGCCAATTTTTTTCTATAATTTTCATGCCTTGCTTTTCAAGAAATTCAGCGGCAAGTTTTTCTCCCATTTTCCCTTGAGAAATATTTGTTTTCATAAAATATCTTTTTTCAAATAAAATAATAGTAATAATATACTACAAGCTAAAGGAATTTCGTTATACCAATCCAAATAAATTTTCGTTAATTGCTTAAAAAGCTGATACCTACAGCCCTTGCCGCCCTGCGGGCGGCAAGGGCTGATTAAGGGCGTTAAGGGCTGATTAAGGGCGTTGAGGGCGTTTTGCCCAAGGCAAAACGCCCTCAAGAATAATCTTTAGCCCCCTCTCCCTATCAGGGAGAGAGGGTTGGGGGCGCGGGTTTTTATTAAACTCCAAAAACTTTTACAGATCACTATATCAACTTTTTAGCAAATTAATTAAAAACTTTACTAAAATGAATATATAAAACGGAATTATCCAAAGCCGCAGATAAACACTTTGGGCGCGTTAATATCGTGTTTAACATGAATTTTAAAAATTCCAGCCGCCCTTTTTTAAAATGTTTAAAAACTATATAAACTTTAATAATTGAGGGAATAATTTTTTTGTGGACAGGAATTTTTCTTGTGGGCTCATAATATTTTAAGAAATTAGTTAATCTTTCAAAATAATATTTTGGAGAATACGCTTTTTTAATAAGCTTTTTATACCCGTCAACCAGAATTTCCTTGTCCATCTTTGAAATAAAATTGGTTGTGGAATCTAAACAAACGCCTGAAGAGTTGTTAAGCAATCTTCCTTCCGCTTCAAGTCTTTTGAAAAGTTTTGTGCCGGGAAGCGCCTGAAGTATTTCAATCATTGCTTTAGAAACTCCCGCTTCCTGAATAAAATCAAACTGCCGTTTAAATATTGTTTCGTCATCGCTGTCAAAACCTATTATAAAACCGCCTGTAACTTCCATTCCGTAGTTATAGAATTTCCTGATAGACTTAATTAAATCTCTATTCTGGTTTTGAACTTTGTTGCATTCCTGCAAGCTTTCTGTAGAGGGGGTTTCTATACCTACAAACACCATAAAAAAACCGGCTTGCTTCATTAATTCTAATAATTCATCGTCGTCAGACGCATTTATGGAAATTTCCGTATAAAATAACGGTTTAAAATTAACTTTCTTTCTCCATTTGATTATTTCTTTCAACAATTCTTTTGTTTTAGTCTTGTTTCCAAGGAAATTATCGTCCACAAAAAAGACGCTGTGCTTCCAGTCAAGATTATGTATTGTCTGAAGCTCCTTTATTATTTGCTCCGGTGTTTTTAATCTGGGAATTCTGCCGTTGAGGTTTACAATATCACAAAAATCACAGTCAAAAGGACATCCCCTTGAGGTTTGAACCGGCATAACATAATAATCGCCGGGATTAATCAAGCTGAAGTCAGGCACAGGGGTGTTTTCAAGATCAGGCTTAAAGTCTGAAGCGTAAATTCTTTTTAATGAGCCTTTTTTTAAGTCTTCCAAAAACATTGGAATGGTTACTTCGCCTTCGTTAAGTATAAAATGATCAACTTCTTCAAACTGATCGTGAAGAGAGGTAAATAACGGACCTCCGGCAACAGTTTTTACTCCCAGCTCTCTGCATCTTTTAATAACGTTTATAGACGAAGCTCTTTGCGCAATCATTGCGCTGATAAAAACAAAATCCGCCCATAATATATCCTCATCGGTTAATTCTGTTGTGTTAAGGTCGATTAATCTTTTTTCAAATTCCTCCGGTAAAAGCGCTGAAACGGTCATTAAGCCTAAAGGCGGCAACGAGGCTTTTTTGCCTAACAGGGTTATTATATGTTTCATGCTCCAAAATGTATCCGGACATTCCGGATAAACCATTAAAATTTTCATTTTATACTCCAGCTGTTTTTATAATAAAAATGATTATTATTTCTTTTTTTGTTTAGTTTATAAGTAAAAGTTTACATCAAAAATAAAATCAAATAATTTTCTTTCTATACAAATCAAAATAAGTTTTCGTTAATTGCTTAAAAAGCTAATTAAGACTTTACAAAAACAGTCTTTTTTATTTATCGATTTCTTTTAATGAAATGATTGGTTTAACTAACTCGAATTGCTAATTAGTCGAAACGCTGAAATAAATTGAAATTTTATTTTAATTTTTTATGCGGCTCGCAGGCTTTGCCTGCGAGCCGCATGCCTTAAGAAGGCGTAGCGGCTGGCTTCGCCAGCCGCTACGCCAAATATAAAATTATTTATTTAGCAATTCGAGTTAAACAAAAAGACAAAAGCAAAAAGTGAGCATTTAAATACGAGGGGGTTCGGGGGCTTGCCCCTGACCGATATGTCAGTTTGTCATGTTCGTTTTTCTTTTTCTTTGGTTCGTTTCTTTTTCTTTTTGCGTCAAAAAGAAAAAGAAATGAACAAACGGTAAGTATTCTATTGCATGCTGGAAAGACCCTGAAACAAGTTCAGGGTGACACTTTTAGTAGGTTAAGCCGTTAATTAAAAAATTACATAAAAAATATTATCGGTCTATATATATCTAATCTGCAAAATTAACTTAACTAAACACTAAAATTAGGGTTTAAGCGCAATTTTAATTGCTTCGCCGTTATTATGAAGCTGAATAGCATTTTCAATTTCAGAAATATGCATTTTATGGGTAATAAGTTTTTTGACATCAACTAAACCTTCGCTGATAAGCCTTAGAGATTCTCTAAAATGCCGTGGGGTATGATGGAAAGGACTTATAATTTTAATTCCGTCATAATGAATTCGTCGTGTGTCAAGCGTTATAGCGCTACCTGCTTTGCATCCGCCAAACAAATTAACCGTTCCGCCTTTTCTGACAAGGTCAATAACTTTTTCCCAGAGCTCGGGTAAGCCTACTGCTTCTACTGCGACATCAAGCCCTTTGCCTTCAGGGGTTAAATCAAAAAACGCTTTTTGGGGGTCAGAAACTTCGAGAAGGTTAATAACCTCATCTGCCAGACCAAATTCTTTTGCCAATTTAAGTTTAAGAGGATTTCTTCCTGCGGCTATTACCCTTGCTCCTTTTAGTTTGGCAAGTCTTACAAACATAAGACCGATAGGACCTAAACCTACAATTCCTACTGTTTGCCCGGGTTTTATATCGGTTTTTTCTATTCCGAGAACAACATTTGCAAGCGGTTCTGTAAAAGCCGCTTCTTCAAAACTAAGATGTTCGGGAATATGTAAAAGATTTTGTCTGGTTATTAATTCCGGAATTTTTATATAATCAGCAAAAGCTCCGTTCAAAAGATCAAGATTTTCACAAAGATTATGTTCTCCAATCTTACAGTAATAGCAATTTTGGCATGGAGCCGAATTTGCGGCAACGACTCTATCTCCGACCTTAAAGTCTTTTACGTCTTTACCTGCTTGAAAAACAATGCCGGCAAACTCATGCCCAAAACCCGAAGGAACTGTTTTTATAAGTAAAGGATGACCTCTTTTATATGTTTTTACGTCAGTTCCGCAGGTAAGCGCCGTTTCTATTTTTATAAGAACTTCTCCTGCTTTAATCTCAGGAATGTTTGTTTCTTCATATTTTATCAAGCCAGGCTTATAAAATAATACTGCTTTCATGTTCATCGGGAAATTCTCCGAAAATTATGATTTTAAGCTGTTAATCTCTTCTGTTATTTAATATATTATAATATAAATCATTAATATGTTTATATTTAACGAGTTTTCCACATTAGCCCGAAAGAAATTCAGGTTAATTAGTTTTGTCGTTTAGTATATAACAGTTTTAAATTAAACTTAAGATTAATATATATAAAAAACAGCTAAAAAAAATTTTTTCTTTAAAGCGTCTGTAAAAATATGCGCAAAAAAAGAAAGAACCTGCAAAAAGCAGGTTCTCCTTTGTTTGAGAAAATATAAATCTTATTTTTTTATATAAGACTTAATGCAATTCCCGGCGATTGATTCGCCTGCGCAAGCAATGTCGCCGATGCCTGCTGTAATATTTGATTTCGAGTTAATTTTGCGGCTTCGTTCGCAACATCAACGTCCCTGATTCTGGATTCAGACGCTGACATGTTTTCATACTGAATATTTAAACTCTGAATAGCGGATTCTAATCTGTTTTGAATAGAACCTATTGTTGATCTTCTTGAAGATAC
>JAKLDH010000040.1 GCA_022703625.1 Cyanobacteriota bacterium
CATATTGTAGTATTTAAAAACAACTTTCTTGTTCATGCCGGCTTAGCTCCCCTGTTTACAATGCTTTCAGTATAATTATTTTACCAAAATTTAAAGGAGCTGTCCATTCTTTTGGGACAGCCCCAACTCTTCTTCCCCTCCCTAAGGGAGGGGGCAGGGGGAGGGAGATTTAATACTACATTGATTGCAACTTGGTATTAACGCAACAGTAGTTACTTCTTGCGAAATAATCGGGCATTTTTTATAGTTTTTTCAATTTTGCAATAAAAAATCCGTCAATTTGATACCTGGATTGAAGTATTTGCAACATTCCGGAACACTCAGCATTCTCAAAAGCGCTGCCTAATTTAAAACTTTCCGGCTTGAAATCCTCATTTTCTTGTAAAAATCTGTTTATTAAACCTTCATTTTCTTCATGTTCAATGCTACAAGTGCTATAAACAAGTATTCCTCCTGATTTAAGCTGACATGCAGCATTTTTTAAGATTTTCATCTGCAATTCACACAATTTTTCTATATCTTTCGAATTTTTCTGCCATCTTGCATCAGGTCTTGCAGCAAAAACCCCGGTGTTTGAACACGGAGAGTCAATCAGAATTTTATCAAACGGCTCTTTAAATTTTAATTCCTCAGCATTACCGACGACAGTGTGTATTGAATTTATGTCAAGCCTTTTACAGTTTTGATTAATACGTTTTATTCTGTCAGAACTTATATCCACAGCGATAATTTTGCCTTTGTCTTTCATCAAAGCGGCAATATGCGTTGTTTTGCCTCCAGGAGCGGCGCAGAAATCAAGAACTTTGTCATCCTGTTCAGGAGCTAAAATTTCCGCAACAAGAGAGGAAGATTCTCCCTGAACAACCCATAAACCCTCTTCAAATCCTGGAATAGACTTAATATTTCCGCTTTCTTTAACAATTATGCAATTTTTACTGAACAAACTTTCTTCAAATTTAATATTTTTTTCTTCAAAAAGTTTCAGTAAATTTTCCCTGCCTGTTTTAAGAGAATTAATCCGAAGGTTGATTTTTGAGGGCATATTATTATATGCGCATATTTTTTCTGTTTCTTCCCTGCCATAAAAGCCTATCCATCTTTTAACAAGCCATTCAGGATGAGAATATTTAATGCTTATATATTTTATTTCGCCTAAATCGTTTTCGTTTATGGAAATATCCGCTCTTTTCCTTATAAAATTCCTTAAAACCGCATTTACAAACCCCGTTGATTTTTTATCAAGCTTCCCGCAAAGTTCAACATAGGAATTAACCACGGCATACTCAGGCGCTTTAAGGAATTCCAGCTCAAAAATCCCTAATCTTAAGATATTTCTAATTTCAGGGGAAAGTTTCGATATTTTTTTTGAAGAAATCTTTTCAACATAAAAATCCAGCGCAAGCTTAAACTTTATAGCGCCTGAAAGCGTATTTTTCAGCTCCGAAGGGCTGTTTACTTCGTGAGCATACTGTTTAAAGCTTTCTTCATAAAAATTTTGATGCTCAAGTGTTTTTATCAAACATTTTAAGGCGGCATGCCTTACATCCATAGCGAATTTAACCCTTTAAAGTTTTAAGAACGTTTGCCAATAAGAGATAAAATCCTTTGCCCCATATTTTTTTTGGCAGAAAAAGCATTTTTTCCTTTTTGCTGAGCTTTAAATACATTTTCAGCGATATCACGAGGTATTGAAACGGGCTGTTCTTTTGTTTCAAAGTCTTTTGTGGAGATAGTCTGGACAAAACCGCAATCAACTTCAAGAACCTGAACATTTGATTTGCTCAATGCGGCGTTCAATCCTTCAAGATGAACAATAAAGCCCTGTTTTGCCGCTGAATATGTATAAAATTCCTGTTTATTCTCTTCTCCCAAAATAGACCCGATACCGGCAATAAAGCCTTCTTTCCTTTCTTTAAAGTCATTTGCGATGATATTAAGGATGGAAATCAGCCCTGTATAGTTGATGTCAACTATTTTTTTTGTTTCAAGGAAATCTTTTTCAGCTCTTTTCTGGTCGCCTATGTAGTCTACGGCTAAAATCGCGCCAATCGGCTTGGGGTTGAGGTCTTTATAAAAATTTCTGTGAGTATAAAACTCAAGAACATTGAATTTTATTACCTGCACTTCCGCTTCACACAATTCTGCAATGTACTGCTTGGTTTTCTCAAGTTCTTCCGTGTCAGAGTCCGCAAGGTAAATGCTGTATCCTTCAAAAGCGTACTTTTCAGCCAAAGCTTTTCCAAGATCAGAATTTCCTCCCAATATAAGCGCATATCCCATTAATTATTTCCTCTTTTTTAACGTTTCCTAATAAAGATATTATATCAAAATCTTATAAACTAAACATTTGTTAAGCGATGTTAAATTATTATCAAAGATATATCTTAAAAGTATCAATTTCTTATCTGATTTTCAGACCCTAAAAGCAATCTTTTTATATTATCTCTATGCAAATAAACAATGTACAAAGCGCCCAAAAGACAATACAGGGTGTAACTTGCAGGCTGTTTAAAGACGATCATCCAAACAGGAGTAAGTAATACAACCGTCATTGAGCTTATGGAAACAATTTTTGTAAAATAGGTCATAACAACCCATATTACAATAGTAATGAGCCCAACAGGAAAACAAAGCCCCAAAATTGTTCCTACTCCAGACGCTACAGACTTTCCTCCGGTAAAATTAAGAAATATTGACTTGCTATGCCCAATTATAACTGCGATAGCGGTAAATACAGGCAAAATATTGAAATCAACAAAGACGAGATACTTTGTTTCAATATATTTTGCCGCTAAAACCGGCAACAGTCCTTTAAGAGCGTCAATAAACATGACAAAAATATATGCCGGAGTACCGAGAACTCTTTTTACGTTAGTAGCTCCAGTGCTTCCACTGCCGATTTCACGAATATCTGTTCCTTTAATAGCCTTTACAAGAACATATCCAGTAGGAAATGAACCTATAATATAAGCTATAATAACACATACGACCGTTAATAAAATCATTTAAATCTCCCTTCCCGTTAATGATTTTTATTATAATACACAAAAAGTATTCTATTGTTGTAAAAAAAGATTTATAATTAAAAAGATTTAAGCAAGCAATATTTTTTTCTGCCTACCCGATTTTTTCAGTAGGTATGGACTTCTTGCCTGATGAATTAATTTATTGCTTAATAAGCGAGGCGGCAATATGAAAACAGTTAAATATACAATACTGGCTTTATTTCTAGGTATTTTATGCGGCGCAATAAAGCTTCCTGCTTCCGCTTTAGGAGTTCATGAAATGGATTCACAGGAATACCTTTTAAATCATGGACATTCTAAAGAAATAATAAGAATGGTAGACATACAGGAAAGAAGGACTTTGGCAAAAGAAACGGATGATGTAACAAACAGCAAATTCAAGAAGTTTTTTAGAAACCTAATCTACGAAAAAGACATTACAATGCCTGTTAAAGATTTTGGATTCAACGCTGTAAGCACTCCTGAATCTCCAGAACGTTGATTTTACTGTAGTTAAGCCCAATTTTACGCAAGCTTAAAACCCGTTTGGATTTTAAATATATTATTTACTTGAAAATTAAGTTCCAGTGGGTTACTTTACTATATAGAAGAATTAAGCTTGTAGTAAATAATTATGCAGAATTTAAAAGACCAAAATTTAATACGAGTGAGCAAAGGACCCTTTTTTGCGAAAGTTCTTGAAAATAGGGAAATTTCCGACAACATTTATAAATTAAGGATTGAAAGCGAGGAAATCGCGCAGAACTCTCTCCCGGGTCAATTTGTGTCGATTAAATGCGCGGATTTGACTTTAAGAAGACCTTTTAGCGTCGCAGGCGTTCGGGAAAATTCCTTTGACCTGTTGTATAAAGTGAAGGGAACAGGCACTGAATGGCTGACAAATCTTAAAACAGGAGATATTACTGATATTATAGGACCAATGGGCAATGGTTTCAGTATAGAAAACAAAAAATCCCTGCTTATCGGTTGTGGCGTAGGAATTGCGCCGATTGATTTTTTTATGGACGTTTTAAGCGCAAAAAGCTTGCCTTATAAGTCCATAGGCTGCTTTAGAAGCAAGTATAAAAACGCTAAAGAGTACGATTATCATATAACAGAGGATGGCACTTCAGCCTTAAAGGGCAAATTATCTGATTATCTTGAACAAATAATCACGGAAACAGCAACGGAAAAGATATTTATATGCGGTCCTAACCCTGCAATGCAATATGTAACTGAATATGCGCTAAGTCTTAACATTGAAACAGAAGTTGCCCTTGAAGGAGATTTTGCCTGCGGAACCGGTGTGTGTATGGGCTGCGCAATTAAAATCAAAAAAGGAAACGCTTTGGAAAGCGCGAAAATTTGTAAAGATGGACCTGTTTTCAAAGGAGAGGAGGTTGTATGGCGGTAGAAAATCCAAATACTGTTGATACATCTCAAAAAATAGGCTCTTTGTTGCTTAAAAATCCTATAATAACCGCATCGGGAACTTTTGGCTATACCAATGAATACGAAGAGTTTATGGAATTAAAAAGCATTGGCGGCATTGTTACAAAAGGAATAACCCTGAATCCCAGGCAGGGGAACCCTCAGCCAAGAATAAAAGAAGTTCATGGCGGTTTAATAAACTCTATAGGGCTTGAAAATATAGGCATTCAAGCTTTTATAGAGAAAAAACTCCCTGTATTAAAGGAAAACAACATTAATTTTATTGTAAATATCGCCGGTGAAAGCCCGGAAGAATATAAAAAAATAGCATCTATTTGTCAGGAAAACGAAATTAATGCCATAGAAATGAATTTATCCTGTCCTAACGTGGATAAAGGATGTCTTGAATTTGGAAAAGACGAAGAATCTTTATATAAGCTGGTTTTGGAAGTCAGAAAGGTTTTCCGGGGAGCTTTAATAGTAAAATTAGGATCAAATGTTTCATATCCCGAAAAAATAGCTATTGCGGTTCAAAACGCTGGAGCTGATGCTATTTCAGCGATAAATACGGTTAAAGCAATGCATGTAAACATTAACAAGAACTATAAAGGATTTAAATTCATTAAGGGTGGACTTTCAGGGCAATCAATAAAGCCTCTTGCCCTTAATTTTATTTATGAAATCAAGAAACATACAAACATTCCAATAATTGGCATGGGTGGAATATCAAACCTGAATGACATGCTGGAATTTTTTGCAGTGGGTTCTGATGCGATACAAATCGGCACAGGTACTTTTACTCATCCAAACCTAAGTGAGAAACTGGCTTTTAAACTTGAAAATTTTATGAAAGTTAATGGATATAATAATTTACAAGCGTTGATACATAGTTTAAGAACAGAGGATATGAACAAAAATGGAAATGATTGATCTTTTAAAGGAAACCGAGAGCTTATTGGAAGGTCATTTTGAGTTAAGCTCAGGACTGCACAGCGATAAGTATTGTCAATGCGCTAAACTGTTACAGTACCCGCAGCATGCTGAAACCGCAGGCAGAAAAATAGCTGAATTGTTTGACGCAAACCAAATCGACGCGGTTCTAGGTCCTGCCCTTGGCGGGATAATCATAGGTTATGAAGTCGCCAGAGCTTTAAACAGAATTTCTCTTTTTACAGAAAGAAAAGACGGCTATATGTCCTTAAGAAGAGGCTTTCATCTCAATGAAGGCGATAGAGTTCTTATTGTAGAAGACGTTATAACGACTGCAAAGTCTGTTAAAGAGAATATCAGGATATTAAAAGATTATAACGCCCAGCTTGCAGGCGTGGCGTGCATAGTAGACAGATCAATGGGCAGATCAGGGCTTGAGTTAAAGTCTTTAATACAAATGAACCCTGCCGTATACAGCCCCGATGACTGTCCTCTGTGCAGAGAAGGCGTGGAAATGGAAAAACCCGGCAGTAAATCAAGGGTTACAAGGTATATTATTTAGCAATGAAGCCTATACAAGACCTTATAAGCGATATTAAAAGCCGCAATCTTAAGCAGGAAGAAATAAAGGCAACTTTAGTTTCATGCATACAAGTCTCTAAGCCTGACCATACAACTAAAATTCAGGCGCAGATATTGTATTCTCTTTTATTTTCAGAGAAATTCCAGGAAATAGAGTCAAAAAAAGCCTCTGCTGTCTTGATTTTAAACGGTTTTATACAAAATCCCGGAGAAGAAAAGACAAAAGAAAACATTTTAATTTATAAAGATATAATCGTAGGCACATCAAAGGATCTGCCGGATAAAATTCCGGTGGATATAGATAAAATTCAATATATAGATGCGCAAAACATGTTGATCTCGCCAGGGCTTATAGATCAGCATATTCATGGAGGATATAACTGTGATTTCAATACATCAGACGAGCAGGCGATTCTTAATTTCTTGCTAAATCTCCCTAAACACGGCGTAACGTCTATTTGTCCCACTATAATGACGGATTCGCCGGAAAATATTGAAATCCAAATTAAAAAAATAACCGCAGTAAAAAACGCGCTTCCTTTAAATTCAACTAAAATCATAGGCATAAATCTTGAAGGACCTTTTCTTAACGCTGAATTCAAAGGCGCGCATTGTGAAAAGCTTTTCCTTGAGCCTACAATAGAGAATTATAAAAGAATAGAATCCGATGAAATAAGGATAATCACGATTGCGCCCGAGCTGGACAAAAATTTTGAATTGACAAAATATCTTTCTGATAAAGGGGTTATAGTTTCAGCAGGGCATTCAAACGCTGACAGGGCTGTTTTTTCTGATGCAGTCAGCTCCGGATTAACGCAGGTAACTCATATTTTCAATGCAATGCCGTCTTTACATCACAGACAGCCTGGAATTATAGGCAATTCGCTTATTAATGACGATATTTATGTAGAAATTATCGCAGACCATAATCATTTACATCAGGATATTATAGAGTTAATTTTAAGGATAAAGCCTGATTCTAAAGCTGTTTTTATAAGCGATAGTCTGCCTTTAAACCATAGCGAGCTGGATTCAACTGTTTTCGGAGGGCAGAAAATCTTTAAACACAATGAAATTGCAATAAATGAAACCGGTAAATTTGCCGGTAGTCTTATGTTTTTAGATTCAGTCATAAGAAAAAATCTTAATTTAAAAGAATTTTCGCAACTATTAATGTATTGTTCCTTTAACCCCGCCAAAAATTTACGTTTAGACACTCTAGGATGCCTTAAAAAGGGAATGACCGCTGATTTAGTTTTTTGGGAAGATGAAATTTTTAAAATTACTTCGGTTTTTATCAATGGACAAGCGGTGTTTTTTTAATTCCAGTTTAATATGACATAATAAAAATTTTCATTAAAATTTCTTTATAGAGAAAATCCTCCATATAGATTAGAAAATAGGCGCTCTAAAGCTAAAGAACTTGAAGTGTTTTATCGATAATCATATTATTGGGAGGATTTGTTAAAATCCTTATTGCGGAGAGAGAGAAATATTGAAAGAAGGCGATTAAAACGAGCTTGAACGGCATTTATCCTGTAAATATTTATCCATATAATTTTCGGCCTAAAATTCAAAAAAAAGCTGAAATAATTGATAATGCTGAAAAAACTCCTCAGCCTCCTCGTGATAATGCGGAATTTAAAGACAACAGGTCTTTTAAAAATAATCAGCAATTTGAATATTCTTCTCAAAAACCTGTAAATATAAGAACAATTGTTGAAGATTTCAAGAAAACTCTTGCCGCAATTGATGCTACAGAGGAAATTAACGAAGAAGTAAAGACTTACCTTAAACTCGTGGATGCTCAGGCGGTAAAAGAAAAGCCCTCAGTCAAATTAATCAAAACAAATCTGACTAATGCCGCAGGAATTCTCGATGAATACATAACTGAAACCTTAAATAAGCCGTCAAAAGTTGTTACAAACTGGATAGACGCCCTTCTGCTTCAAAAAGTAGACTATAAAGCGGATGAAAGCATTGAAGGTATTGAAAAAACAGTTCCGGCAGAAAAAAAACCGGAGATAGAGCCTGAAAAGATTATTACGCCGGAAAATCAGTCTATAAAAGACTTACCTGTAAATAAAAAGCTTGAAAAGTTTTATAGAAAGACAGAGAAGCTTGTAGATTCCGGAGAATTTGCTCAAGCGCTGATTAATTATGAAAAAATCCTGCCGGAAGCACAAAAAAACGGCGATAAAAAAACTGAAACAAAGGTATATCTTGATAAAGCTTATATTTACGACATAAGTAAAAATTTCCCTTCTGCTCTCGAAAACTATAATAAAGCGGCAAATACCGCTTTTGAAACAGGGAATGACAAGACCCAAGCAATATGCCACTATAATATTGCCTCTATTTACGATGAATTCGGGAAAACAGACGCCGCAATAAAGCATTATTACGCCGCCCTCTCGCTGGACGGTCAGGTTGAAAATTTAAAAGCCCAAAGCCATACTTTAAATGATGTCGGGAATATTTTTTCTTCTGAAAAAAAATATAAAAAAGCTGTAGATCATTACCAGGTAGGCTTATCGCTTACAAAAGAAACTAATGACCTTGAAGGCAGAGCTTTTTTATTAAGTAATCTGGGTTCTGTATTTAAAGAAAAGGGGAAAGATAGACAGGCGTTAAAATTTTTCCAAAAATCAACGGAATGCGATATAAAAATCGGCAATATGGAAGGTTATTCAATAAATTATGAGCATGCCGGGGATATAATGAACAGAAATAACATGCTTAAAAAAGCGGAATTTCTTTATCAAAAATCTTTAACAGTCGCTCAAAAACTTGATGACGGTAGCATGTCCCAAAGAATTCTGCAAAAATTGGAAAAAAACAATTTATCTTATTAAAAAATTTAGCGCCATTTAAGTTGCGGGAGAGGCATTGCCCTGCAAAGCGGAGGAATGCCCAAAACCTTTTTTAGTTGCCGATTTTTTCAATGATTGATATATAATTAATATTAATGGGCTCCTCTAAAAACACATAAATTTGAATTTTTTTTAAAATTTAAAAATCGTCGGGTAAGAGTGATTTCAAAAAATCTGGAAAGGGAAATATCAATGCGTCCTAGTTTTGAAGAATATTTTATGGGGCTTGCAAAACAGTCGGCAATCAGATCAAATTGCATAAGAGCTCAGGTTGGAGCTGTTATAGTTGATGTTAATAATAAAATAAAATCCACAGGCTATAACGGCGCGCCTTCCGGCGTTATTTCATGCCTGGAAAAAGGATCATGCTACAGAATACAGAATAAAATACCCTCTGGAACCCAATATGAAACATGCCAATCGCTGCATGCTGAAATGAATGCTATTATTCAAGCAGGAGAAGGAATTTGCAGAGATGGATCAATATACGTCTATGGGCATAATCAAGTTTGCATTATGTGCAAAAGATTTATTGTTCAAGCCGGCATTAAAAATATATATCTGCAAAAAAATGACAGCGAGCCTATTTTTGAGTATAAAGCAGATGATTTTATCTGTGAATTCAATGAAATCCAAAAGTTATAAGGCAAAACCTCATCAAAAAATATTACTCTTTTGATAATTGGTATAGTCAATAGTTTAATCATCTATATGAATATTATCGGGTTGGCTAAGTGATCTTATTTGAAAATTTTTGTATATATAGATTAATGATAATGTTAAAAAAGAATTGTTAGTTTTTTTTCGCTAGAGCATAAGGTATATTTAAATAATTAAAAACAACTGCGCTTAAATTCAAAAAGAATCTTTTTTATATAGATTATGAGGTTTATATAAATTTTCTGAAAGAGAGGTCAAAATGAGCAGTTTTGTTGTTGGAGATTTGATGAAAAAATCTTCTCTGTATGTTTATGAATATGATGATTTATTTAAAGTTATCAAATATATGAAAAAATTTAATGTAGATACTATTTCCGTTATAAATGAAAATTTTTCTTTGCGTGGTCATCTTACAAAAAAGCATATTAAGGATTATCTTCAATTAAATTCTTATATCTTTGGAAATATATTAAATTCATTAAAAAATATAAAAGTTAAAAATATAATGAAAGAAAACACGCTTCCATTGACTTTTTATGCTGAAACTAAAGCAGAGGACGCATTTTGTTTGATGAAGCATCTTAATAACAAATATGCTCCGGTAGTTGAGGCTCCCTGGGAGAAAAAAGTAATAGGTTTCTTATGGCTTCAGGACAGACATAATTAACCTGAGTCGCTAAATAGGCAAAACCGTCATCCTGAGCGAAGCGAAGGATCTCATTGCATATATACAACAAGATTCTTCGGACTGAAGCCCTCAGAATGACGAAAATGCTAAAGCCCTCAGAATGATGATTAAAAAAATTAATTGGCGACTCGAGTTAAATGGCAATTCAAATTGCATAAAAAATATTATAAGATAAGAGAATTTCCCGTCATTTCCTGAGGTTTTTCTATTCCAAAAAGATCAAGCGCTGTAGGAGCAATATCCGCCAGGCAACCATTATCTCTTAATTGAATTTCTTCACCTGAATTTATAACAATAAATGGAACCTGATTAAGAGTATGGGCGGTAAAAGGCTTATGAGTTTCCGGGTCTTCCATACATTCGGCGTTTCCGTGATCCGCTGTAAGCAACATTACCGCATTGACTTCTTTTACAGTTTCAAAAATTCGTTTAATACAATTGTCTACAGTTTCTATGGCTTTTACCGCCGCTTCAAGAATGCCTGTATGACCAACCATATCAGGATTTGCAAAATTCACAAGCACAAATTCATATTCGCCGGATTTAAGAGCCTCAATCACTTTATCCGCAACCTCAGGCGCGCTCATTTCCGGCTGAAGATCATAAGTTGCGACTTTAGGGGATGGAACAAGGCATCTGGTTTCTGTGGCATAAGCTTTTTCCACTCCGCCGTTAAAAAAGAACGTTACATGAGCGTATTTTTCGGTTTCTGCGGTTCTAAACTCCCGTATATTGTTTCTATCCAGAATATCGCCAAGTATATTTGTCATATTGTCTGACCTATAAGCAACAGGCAAATTAAATGTTTCGTCATATTCTGTCATGCATAAGAAATAAACATTGTTAAGAACTTTTTTTCTGTTAAAACCGTTGAATTCAGAGGAATTTATGGCATTTGTAATTTCTCTTGCCCTGTCCGGTCTATAGTTTATAAATATTACAGAATCATTGTCTTTTATTCTGGAATTTGCGTCATCAGCGGTTACACTCGGTAAAACGAATTCATCGCCGAGATTATCAAGATCATAAGAGTTATTAATAGCTTCCGCTGAATTGGAAGCGGCTTTTCCTTCGCCTAAAAGCAAGCAATTATAAGCTTTTTCTACTCTATCCCATCTTTTATCCCTGTCCATAGCATAATATCTGCCCATAACAGATGCGATTTGAGGCATATTTTCTTTTTTCAGCTTTTCTTCAAGCTCGGCAAGATATTTGCAAGCGCTTCTTGGAGGGGTATCCCTGCCGTCCAAGAAGGCATGCGCATAAACTTTTTCAAGCCCCTGCTGTTTAGCAAAATCAATAGACGCAAAAAGGTGTTCAAGTGAGCTGTGAACTCCTCCATCGCTAACTAATCCGATAAAATGGAGCGAAGAATTATTTTTTTTGGCATGCTCCGCCGCTTTAATAAATTCCGGGTTTTTAAAAAAGCTTTTATCTTCAATTGCAAGATTTATTCTCGTTAAATCCTGATAAACAATCCTTCCTGCGCCGATATTAAGGTGTCCTACCTCAGAATTTCCCATTTGTCCGTCAGGAAGTCCTACATATCTTCCGTGCGCAAAAAGTTTTGTATTAGGATAATTTTCAAGCAACATATCAAAAGTAGGAGTATTTGCTGTTTGTATCGCATTTACAGGGCAGTTTCCGCCTAATCCCCAGCCATCCAGTATTGTTAAAAGCGTAGTTCTTTTTTGCATTAATTTTTACCTCAAAAACCAATAAGTTCTTTAAACATTATAAGTTCTGAATATTTAATAACAAATAAACCTTAAAAAAAATTTAATTTTATACCAATCCAATATAAGTTTTCGTTAATTTGTTAAAACAGCCCGCGCCGCCCTGCGGGCGGCGCGGGCTGAGTAAGTGTTTGGCTGGCGTTTCGGCTTCGCCGAAACGCCAGCCAATTAAGACTTTACAAAGATCATCTTTTTCATTTGCCGATTTCTTTTAATGATTGATATATAGTACCCAATGTAAAGCAAAAATAGATTTGAATAAGCTTTTAAAGGCGCTCAACATATAAGGGACGCCAATAAAAAAGCTCGTTTTTTATGAACGAGCCGATAATTTATATGTTATCTAGGAGGAGGGATATTAGGGTAATTCCTTTTTTTTAACACTGTTACAAAAAAAACTTGCAACCCCAATGTTAAGGCTTACATATCCTTATAAAATTATATTTTTATTTTAAAATCTGTATTAAACAACTTCCAATTCCCTTAAATCTTCCTTACTGCTTCCACTTATATAAAAAAATTTTTTCATATAAAATTGCTAAAATTTTTATTAAAATTAAAATTTATTTACAAACTCATGCCTGAGGTAACGGCTCAGCTCTGTTAATTCAATCATTCCAAGCTTGTTTCGGAATCTATCCGGCATGGAATTTATATTGATCTTACAAAGAAATCGACAAATAAAAAACCTTATTTTTAGAGGCGAGCTAAAGGCAATTAAATAATATTTATTGTTTTTATATAATAAAGAATCATTTAATATATACTTATTAAGTATACGACGATGAAAGTTTAAATTATCAAAAGGAGAAAAATATGGATTATCTAAATTTAGCGTTTAATTTATATAATTTAACTCAAGGTAAAAGTAATAATTCTATTCTTAATAACAATAATCTAATAGCTTTATTTGAAACAAATAATAATTCAGATAATTCTGAATTATTATTATCCAACAACGCTATGGAACAAAATACATTATCAGAACCTAAATCTAACAATATTACAGAGCTTATGACAATGTTAATTGTTCTTTTGGCATCTATGATCAAGGAACAGGAAACAAAAAAAGATGAAATAAAAGGAGATGAAACAAAATCCATCGTTAAATCTGATGAAGAAGAAAAAACGCCAGAAGCCGCCGATGAAAAAAATAAATTTGAAAGTTCCGAAGATTTTTTCCAATGCGATGATTTTATTATTAACGTTACATCAATAAAACAAAATACATCCTCAGGACATCGAATATCTACAATGCCAATAGAGTCTTATAATGGGGAAACTCCCGAGAAAGCGGATTCCGGTTATGAAGACTACGCAGGAGAGATTTTTACAGGCGATGATTATATTCTTCAGGTTGTAACCGTAAAACAAAATGAGTCAAAGGGGATTAGTTTTAATTTAATACCAAAAGATTTATATACGGGAGCAGGTCTAATACAGAAATAGGCTTGTTTTAAGCTTATACTAAAAACTAAATCTATACCAATGAATAAAAGGTATCGATAAATAAAAAAGAAGGTTTTTATAAGTCCTTAATTTGCCGATTTCTTTTAATAATTGATATAAAAATCGTATCCCTGGGCAATAGGAAATCTTCTTCCTGCTCCAAAAGCTTTTGTGGTTACTTTTAAACCCAAAGCCGCCTGTCTTCTTTTATATTCACAGATATTGATCTTTTTTATCAATTCTTTCACCAGCTCTTCAGGATATTTTTCTGAAATCTCATTAATTGATTTGTTTTGCTCGACAAACTCTTTTAAAACATCGTCTAAAACCTCATAAGGCGGCAATGTGTCCTGGTCTTTCTGGTCGGGGCTTAATTCTGCTGAAGGAGGTTTGGTTATTGTGTCAAGCGGAATTATTTCCTGATCTCGGTTAATATAATTAGCCAGCCTGTAAACCATAATTTTGGGAATATCTGATAAAACAGCCAATCCGCCGCACATATCCCCGTATAAAGTGCAGTATCCAACGGATAATTCGGATTTATTGCCTGTTGTCAACAGAAGATGCCCGTATCTATTAGAATACATCATTAATATATTAGCCCTTATCCTTGCTTGAAGGTTCTCTTCAGTTAAATCAAGCAGTTTTTTCCCGTTTTGTAAAAAATTTATATACGAATCAAAAATTCCTGTTATAGGAATTTCCAAAAATTCAATGCCAAGATTAGCCGCAAGTTTTTCGGAATCTGAAACGCTGCCTTCGCTGGAATAGATGCCCGGCAAGGTAATTCCGAGAACATTTTCTTTCCCAAGCGCATAAGACGCAATTACCGCTGTAACAGCGGAATCAATGCCGCCTGAAAGCCCTAAAAGAACTTTTTTAAAGCCGGTTTTGTCGCAATAATCTTTAACTCCCGCGCATAAAGCATTAAATACGCTTTCTTCTTCGGTTTCAGAAATGCGGTGAACTTCTCCCGCATTGTTTTCAAGGTCATAAACAATAAAATCTTCCTGAAAATCCCCGCATAAAGCCTTTATCTCCCCGATGCCGTCTATAACAAAGCTTGTGCCGTCAAAAATCAGATCATCATTTCCGCCGGACTGGTTAACGTAAATTACAGGCAATTTATTAGCAACAGCAATGTTTTTAAAAATTGAAAATCTTTCTTTTTCTTTATTCAAAAGATAAGGAGAAGCTGACAGGTTAATAATAACGTCTACATTATGTTTTTGTATTTCATCAGCCGGATTTATATGATAAATCTGCCTTTTCCAGAAGTCTTTATCGTTCCAAAGGTCTTCGCAAATAGTTATAAAGAAATTTTTTCCTTTTATCTCAACGATTAAAGGCTCTTTACCGGGTTCAAAATATCTTGTTTCGTCAAAAACATCGTAAAACGGCAAAAGTCTTTTGTAATATTTTGCTGTTATTTCGCCGTTTTTTATAACAGCAGCGGCGTTAAACAGCTTTTTGCCGATATCTGAAGGGTTTTTATTTATAAATCCACAGATTACAGCTATATTTTCTGTATGTTTTTTGATTTTATCGAGATAAATCAAGTTATCATCGACAAAACATTCAAAATCAAGCAAATCTCTAGGCGGATATCCGCAGATTGAAAGCTCGGGAAAAACAACCAAATCAGCCTTTTTTTCTTTTGCCTGATTGATATATTTTATTATTTTATCGGCATTCCCTTTTAAATCCCCGACTTTAGTATTTATTTGCGCTATTGCTATCTTCATAATTGGTATCTGTCTACCTTTCCTGCGCGCGCTTTATCATAAGACCAACTTCATGATTACAATTTAGAGGAATAATTTTTATGTCAGGATGATTATTTATAAACACTCTAAATATTTCATCCGCAAAAGCCTGACCTATTTGATTAATTTTACTGAAATCCAATATAATTTCGCGAAATACCTCAAATCTGTTTAATAATCTTTTTGCCTGAGAACGCGATATAAGGTTTTCATCTCCATACTGCGCAAGCTTAACAGGCACACATGTTCTTGAAAAATCCCATTCATTTAATGAAAATTCTTTAAAAACTTCATTTAATTTGCGATTGGATGAAACGCTAATTTGCATATTAACAGTAGTGCCGCTTGTTATTTGTTCTCTATCTTCAAGAAGCCAGTCATTTTTTTCTGCATTGTGAGAATAAAATAAGTTTCCGGAACTAATTGAAAACTTGTCAAACATTCTGGAAGCAAAAAATATTCCTTCTCCTGAGTGTCTTTGAGCATCGGTTGTAAGTTTTCCTTTAGATAATTCTAAAATTGCTTCAAAATGATCTTGTAAATTTAAACTTTGCTTAATTTTTTCAAAAATTCCTATGCCTATATCGCTTATTATAAATTCAATATCTTTAGCGGTTTTAGTTACTTCGATACTTACAACAGGTGATTTTGAATGGTCTATTACATTATTAAGCATTTCAGTAAAACCGTATTGACAAATTTCGATTATATTTTTAGGAAAATCCTTAACCTTATCAGCAATATTTTCTCGCCATACTCTATCTTCACTTACTTTTGGGGTTAGCTCAAATTTATAATTAAATACCTCTGTATTTTCATTTGAAACCATTATAAAAACCTTCTAAATTAACTTTTATAATAATTATATACTAATTCTAAATAAGTTTTCGTTAATTTACTTAAAAAGCTTAAGGCTTTACAAAAACCGCCTTTTTTATTTATTGATTTCTTTCAATTATTGTTATAACAATTGCTTTTTTTAAACAAAAGCAAAGGAGAGGAAGGGATTTGAACCCTTGTGGCAAGAATATGCCCATTCGCTTTCGAGGCGACGCCAATCAACCAGCTCTGGCACCTCTCCATAATAATGATAATTCTACCTGCATAACATGCTTATATCAATATAAAAAAACAATTTATAGACTATTGCTCTGTTAAGTTAATTTTCCCTTCTCTTAATAATTTTTTATAAACAGCCCCCATGTTTTCTGATAACGCAATTCCTCCATGACAATGCATATAGATAGGTTTTGGCAGCTTGTTTATATTTTTTATAAAATTCTCTTCGTCTATATACAGTTCACCATCTCTTTCACAACAGGGGAAATATGAAAAAATTATTGGTTTTTGTAATTTATATTTTTCATTAGAATTATTTATCATAAAAATTTCTTTGGTTATTTGTGGAAATTCAGGAGGTATTAAGCTAAGAATGGATTTTATTCCTGCTTCATGCCTCAAATATTCCAATTCTTCGGGGTATTGAAGAAAGCCGCCTTTATATAAAATTCCTTTATCAATAGCTTTAAAACCGAATGGCTCACGGAATGTTTCAGAGCCAAAACTAGGGTGAGTTTTTATTGTTTTAGCAGGTGAATAGAAATTATAATTTTGTTTTTTGAACTGTAAAATCATTCCGCCCTCCTGTTAGTGGTAAGATTAATTTTTCCTTATTGTTTAAAAAATAAAATAAAAAAAAATTGCTTATATAAGTAGGTAACAAAAAGTTTTCAGGTTTTTATCTACCCAACCCCAACCCCTTCCCTTCAAAGGGAAGGGGCTTTTGTTGTTTGTTGCTTATCAGGGCGAACACTTAGGTTCGCCCCTACTTTCGTTCGGCAAAATTTAATAAAAACTGAAAATTTTTTGTCTGTTACTTATAACAATTATTATACCACACCGGTTTTTCGGAAAACTAAACTCATTCTAGTATAAAAGAAATCGGTAAATGAAAAAAATGATTTTTGTAAGTCTTTAATTAGCGGGAGTTTCGGCTTTGCAACATGAATGAGTTAAAACTCCCGCTTGCGCAACGAAACTCCCGCTATACCCTATTATTAATAAAAATTAAACCGAAGAACTAATGTTTTCATCTTCTTCATCAATATCATCCGGTAAAACTATTTTATTTACCGCTACAACACAATCATTCTCTATCAGGGATTGGACGCAAACTCCTGTGGCGGGTCTTCCCTGTCTTGAAATGCTGTATCCTTTTTGTCTTGTGATTATACCTTGCGCAGTAACCACCATTACTTCGTCTTCTTCAGTTATCAGAAGAATAGAAGCTACTCTGCTTGCGGATTTCTTGAATTTAGTGCAGATAAGTCCTATTCCACCCCTGTTTTGAGGTCTGAATTCGGAAATCGGCGTTCTTTTTCCATATCCGTCTGTGGTTACAATCAATAAATCAGCGGTTTGATTTTTTGGAATTATATCAGAGCCGACAATAGTGTCATCAGGACGCAATTTAAGCGCAGTAACGCCTCTCGCGCTTCTGCCAAGAGGTCTTAAGTCTTTAACAGGGAATTTTATAGCCATGCCTCGGCTGGTTCCTATGATTATTTCGTCACTTTCATCGGCAATCTTAACCCAGCCGAGCATATCATCTTCGCCAAGCCCGATTGCTATGATTCCGCTTCTTCTGATTGAACTGAAATTATCCAGCTCAATTTTTTTAACAAACCCTTTTTTAGTAAGCAATAATAAGTATTTGCCTGTTTCAAAGTCTGTTATAGGTATAACAGCCGTTATTCTTTCATTCTGTTCAAGCGGCAGCAGGTTTATTAAAGGTAATCCTTTTGCTGTTCTGCCTCCTTCAGGGAAATCATATACGTTTATGCTGTACACAAGCCCTCTGTTAGTGAAGAAAAGCACTTTGTTATGCATTGTAGCAGTGAAGAAATGCTCAACATCATCATTATCCCTGGTCTTTATGCCGCCTTTTCCTCTTGTGGCGCGATTTTGTCTTTCAAAAGTATCCAGCGAAATTCTCTTTATATAACTGTTTCGGGTGATAAAAACAGCCATAGCATCGTCAGGAGTAAGGTCTTTTATTGACAACTCATCCTGATAAGCCACTATTTGCGTTCTTCTTTCATCACCGTATTTTTCTTTATCTTCCTGCAATTCTTTTTTGATGATAGCAAGAATTTTCTGTCTATCAGCCAAAATAGCCTCATATTCAGCTATTTTTTCTTTAAGCTGCATATATTCAGCGTTGATTTTTTCCTGTTCAAGTCCTGTTAGTCTTCTTAACTGCATTTCCAGAATGGCGTTAGCCTGGTCAACGTCAAGTCCGAACTTTTGTATTAATCCGTTTCTTGCTTCTTCTGTTGATTTAGAAGTTTTGATTAACTCGATAACCTCATCGAGATTGCCGAGAGCTATAATTAAACCTGCCAGAATATGTGCTCTTGCTTTGGCTTTATTTAAATCAAATTGCGTTCTTCTTGTTACAACTTCAACTCGGTGTTCAACAAACTCGTTTAGAACTTCATAGAGGTTTAAAAGGCGAGGTTGTTTATTAACAAGGGCAACCATATTTACGCCAAAAGTCGTTTGCATGGAAGTATGTTTAAACAGGTTGTTTTGCACAACATCAGGCGTTACATCTCTTTTGAGCTCGATAACAACCCTCATGCCGTCCCTGTCAGACTCATCCCGTATATCGCTTATTCCGTCAAGTTTTTTGTCTTTAACGAGGTCAGCTATTTTTTCAATTAAAGCCGCTTTATTTACCTGATATGGAAGCTCTGTAACTATAATTGCCGTTCTGTCATGCTTTCCTTTACCAGTGTCTATCTGCTCATAGTTTGTAACAGCTCGCATTAAAATGCTTCCTCTACCGGTTTCAAAGGCTTGTTTTATAGTTTGTGTTCCTAAAATAGTTGCTCCGGTAGGAAAATCAGGTCCTTTAACATATTCCATCAATTCAGGAATAGTAATTTCCGGATTTTCAATAAAAGCAATCGTTCCGTCTATAATTTCACTTATATTATGAGGAGCTATATTAGTTGCCATGCCGACAGCAATACCGCTTGAGCCGTTTAAAAGAAGCATTGGAAGCCTTACCGGCAATACATCAGGCTCTTCTAAACTGCCGTCGAAGTTAGAAGTAAAATCAACGGTGTCAGAATCAATATCAGCAAGCATTGATGATGCTATATGCGCCATTCTTGCTTCGGTGTATCTCATTGCCGCCGCTGAATCTCCATCAACGCTTCCGAAGTTGCCATGCCCATCAACTGTCATATATCTGGTGGAAAAATTCTGCGCCATTCTTACCAAGGCTTCATAAACAGCCGTATCTCCGTGTGGATGGTATTTACCGAGAACTTCTCCGACAATACGGGCGCATTTTTTGTGCGGTTTGTCAGGATACATGCCAAGCTCGTTCATTGCGAACAAAATTCTTCTATGAACAGGTTTCATCCCGTCCCTAACGTCAGGCAAGGCTCTTCCAACTATAACCGACATTGCGTAGTCTATATATGAACGTTTCATTTCATCCCTAATATTTATAGGGACTATATTTCCATCTCCAAAAAGTGTTTGCTGCTTCAAAATTTTAACCTCTTTGCTATATTTTTATACACATCAAGCGTATCTAAATTAAATCGTAGCATAAAGACATTTAGTTTCCAAAAAAAATAATGCTTGTTTGATATACCGCCCCCAAAATGAATTTCGGATTTTTTCTTAAAACGTTAGGGGCGGTATGGCGAAGCAGGAGTGATGAAGTTGGGAAAATCCGGCTTTGCCGGTTTTCCTAAATTCAAAC
>JAKLDH010000041.1 GCA_022703625.1 Cyanobacteriota bacterium
CCGAAACCGTCATCCTGAGCGGAGCGAAGGATCGCAACCAATTGTCAAAAACAGGAGATTCTTCGGGCTAAAGCCCTCAGAATGACGATTAAAAAAAATAATTAGCAATTCGAGTAAAACAGCATAAAGTACATTAAAAATAAAATTGTTATATAATAATAAAGTAATAAATAAAATATATTGAAGCTCATTATTATATTGCTCTCAAAGTAAAAAGAAACTCATACATATAAACATACTTAATTTAGAGGAATTTATTAAAAATATAAAAAAAGAAATTGAAAAAATTTTTAAATAGATGTTAAAATTTAAAATGAAAATTTATAAAAATATACTTTAACAAATAGTTGAAAAAAATTTTTTTCAGGAATATATATATATTATCAGGAATGTGTGCCTGGTATAATCGAATAAAAAATAAAGAGTAAAGGAAAAGGAAAAAGAAATGAAAAGAAGTAAAATCGTTTTAGCGTTAGCCGCAATGTTCTTTGTAGCTTTTGCAACAACCGGATGTTTAAACAAAAAAGCTGAAGTAGCTCCTCAACCAGCTGAACAAGCTGTTGAAGAACAACAAGTTTCTGAAACAGAAGCAGCTCCGGCTGAAGAAGTAGCTCCGGCTGAAGAAGCGGCAGCTCCGGCAGAAGCTCCAGCAACAGAAGCAGCTCCAGCAGAAGCAGCAGCTCCAGCAGCTCAATAGTAATTAAAGAAAGTATTATTTTAAATTAATACATTTTTATAAGGCGGCTTTTTGCCGCCTTATTTTGTTTATAAGCCCAGCTGAGATTCAAGGGCTGCAATCTGGGTTTCCAGCGTTGCAATTTCCGTTTCAAGCGTTGTTCTTACCTCATCAAACGGTTTTTGATCGCTTTTTGGAATAACAGCTTTAAGCTGAATTTTCTTGTCAAGAAGCTCTACCTGTTTGTTTGCAAGCGTTGCTTCAAGTTTTTGAGTCGCTTCGTTCTCTTTAAGCTGGTTTATTTCCTGTTGCAAAAGCGCTTTTTCTACAGCGTCAACAGATTGATTGTATTCCTTTATCTTGGTTAAAATCTGCGCCCTTGTGTCGGACAAAGCGCTTACTCTCAGGGATAAATCCAATCTCTGAGCGGTCAACTGTTTTTCATCATAAAGAAATTCCAGCTCAATTCTGGCATTATCCTTCATAAATTCAGGTATAAAGAATTTTGTCAGCAGGCTTTCCTTGTCATCAATCTTTATCTGATTATAATGAAGTTCAAGGTTTCTTTCACTTGCGTTAAAATCATTCTCATATTTGATTTTTTCCTGCTCCAAAATAGCAAGCGCGTTCTTAATTGCTATAATTAACGCCGGATTGGTTTCATTTGCTTTTTCGTAATTTTTATTAATAAGAGCAAGGTTTATGGCTTCAAGGTTCAATTTATTCTGCGAGATCGCTTTTTCCAAAAGAAGTATGTCTTTTTCTGCATTTAATGTGGTAATTTCTTTGGTTTTTCTGACCTCGTCAAATTCTAAGAGGGTATTTGTATCAATAAAATCTTGAATTTCCTGAGCTTTTAACTCTTTATCGCTTATTAAAATTGCTTTTTTCTTTACATCAAGTTCCCCGTATATTATGTTTCTTTCAGCGTTAAAAACATCTATATTATGTCTTGCCTGCGCTTTTTCAGTATTTGTGGAAGTTATACTGTTTAAAATATTATATTGTTCATTGATTGCCATTTGTTTGCCGAGTTCGGCAAATCGTTTTTTTGCCAAATCGTATTCATCCCCTGAAATTTCAGCGTTTTGATCAATATCAAATTCCACAAACGTCGGCGTGAATTCCAGATATGTCAAATAATTATCATTATCTCCGTCAACGCCTAGCATTAAGAGTTCTTTTTCCTGTTCTGTCATTGTTTGTCCGGAAAAAATATTTGCCAATTCGTCAACATTAAGCGCGCCGTCAGCATTTAAATCGAGGTTGTCGAATTTATCTTTAAGTTGGCTTATTTGATCATAATTAGCCTGTTTTTTATAATAAGCGCTGTAAAAATTCATAATAATCTCCCGATATGTGGATACTATCTAACTCGAATTGCTAATTAATTTTTTTAATCGTCATTCTGAGGGCTTTGCAATTTCGTCATTCTGAGGGCTTTAGCCCGAAGAATCTTGTTGTATATAAGCCATGAGATGTTTCGCTTCGCTCAACATGACGTTTTTTACGCTCAGGATGACAGATTCGGCTATTTAGCAATGCGCGTTATCTAAACGACAAAACAATAACTTTTACCATAATATTTAAAATCGGCAAAAGCGGTTAATTACTTAATTTTTTAGGAGATTTATTTACAAATATTAATAAAATGATGATTTTTGTAAAGCCTTAATTTGCGGATGTTTTGTTGCGCAAGCGAGAGTTTTAACTCATTCATGCGCCAAAGACAAAACACCTGCAATACCCTTACACAGCCAGCGCCGCCCGTAGGGCGGCGCTGGCTGGAAATATCAACCCTTAATAAATTAACGAAAACTTATTTGGATTGGCATAATCTTCACATTATCTTTTTTTTGAGTCGATTTATTTAATTTGAACAACCGCAAGAACAGCCTGAACATTCTTTTGCTTTTGGAAAATCAACTTGCGTATGCGCAATATTATTTAATGAGTTAGTTAAAATGTTTAATGAAACAGCTGCTGCAATTTCAAGAATTTCTTCATCAGAAAAACCGGCAAGTCTTATTTTATTTAAAGTTGCGTCGTCAAGATCGCCGGTGTATTCAAAAACTTCAGCCGCAAATAATAAAGCCGCATCTGCTTTTTTATCGTTTGATTTTCCTTTTCTTGCAAGCATAATTTCTTCTTCAGAAAGACCTGCTCCTTTTGAAATCATTGAATGGGCGGCAAGACAATATTCGCAGCCATTTTTTTCCGCTATTAAAAGCCCAATTCGCTCCTGAATTTGAGGATCAAGCTTGCCCTGCGCCAAAGCGCCGCTAAAATCAAAATACGCCCGCAAAACCGCTGATGAATTAGACATCATTTTAAACACGTTTGGAATTTTGCCAAACTTTTTCTGCGCCTGATTTAACAACTCTTGTGATTGTTCGGACGCTTCATTTTGATTTAATAATTTTATACGATTTACCATTTTATTTTATTCTCCAAGTTTTTCTAATTTAACAATTTAATCTTATCTGAAAAACCGGCTAAGCCTTTTAAAATTAATTAATAATTAATAATTAACCTGACGCTAATTAGCCGAAACCGTCATCCTGAGCAGAGCGAAACCTCTTATGAAAAAAATGCGTCATGTTGAGCGAAGCGAAACATCTCATGGCTTATATACAACAAGATTCTTCGGGCTAAAGCCCTCAGAATGACGAAATTGCAAAGCCCTCAGATGACGATTATACCAATCCAAAGAAGTTTTGGCTAATTTGCTAAAATATAAACATGCAATCTCCATAGCTGTAAAAGCGATATTTGTTTTTTATTGCTTCAGCATAAGCATGAAATACATAATCCTTGCCCGCAAACGCTGAAACCAGCATTAAAAGCGTTGAACAAGGCAAATGAAAATTTGTTGTCAATTTATTGATTATTTTAAATTCATACCCTGGATATATAAACAAATTACTGTATCCTGATGAAGATAAAAGCTCACCGTTAGAATTAAAAGCTGTTTCAAGCGCTCTTGTCGTAGTAGTGCCTACCGCAACAATATTTTTGCCGGTATCTTTTGCCTTTTTTATAATTTTTGCTGTGTTTTCAGGTATTTCATAATGCTCATTATCCATTTTATGGTCAAAAATATTCTCTACCCTGACAGGCTTAAAAGTCCCAAGTCCCACATTTAAAGACACTGAGCAAATTTCAACATTTTTTTCCTTAAGTTTATTAAAAATTTCCTCAGTAAAATGAAGTCCTGCCGTAGGAGCGGCAACTGATCCTGTGTTTTGAGCATAAACTGTTTGATATCTTTGACAATCAAGCCTTTTTGTATTTTGATCCCGCTGATTTCTGTTTATATAAGGAGGAAGCGGCGCTTCTCCGGTTTCATTTAATATTTCTTCAAAATTACCTTCATAAATAAGTTCAATTTTCCATTTATCTTCTTCTTCCCGAGATAAAATTTTTGCTTTAAGCTTTTCTGAAAAAAATATTTCCATTTCTTCTTTAACCCTCTTTGCGGGTTTAATTAAAGCATGCCAGGTCTTTTCAGTTTTTTTTTCAAGAAGGAAAATTTCAATATTTGCGCCTGTGGATTTTTTGCCGATAAGCCTTGCCGGAAATACTTTTGTATTATTTACCGCCAAAACATCGTTTTCAGACAGATAATCTGCAATATCAAAAAACTTTTTATGATGCAGGGTTTTGTTTTCCCTGTTTAAAACCATTAAATTTGAAGTATCCCTTCTGTCTAAAGGGAATTGAGCTATTAATTCTTTTGGAAGTTCGTAATCATAATCACTTAACTTCATTAAAGATTTTGTCCTTTATTTAAATTCCTTGATAAAGGCTGAGGAACAATAATGCCTTCTCCTCCAAGATATTTAAGTTCTTTTCCTTCAAGTTCAAGATAAACCGGTTTTTTATCAACTGAATCAAGAGCTGTATTGATAACCTGTTTTAGTCTTAGCTCCATACTGGCGGAACCGCCGTCTTTTTCAAAATCACGGGAAAGATTTATAATTACTCTGTCAGAAGTTTCTTTTATTTCAATAATTTTTGTTTCTTTTGGTATTTCGGTAAAATACCCTAAATCCAGTTCATTTGAAGCAGGACCTTTAAGCAGTTCTTTTAACGCTGTTCTAAGAGCGGATTCCCTGTTAGATTTTTTTCTTTTTCGAGATATTAACTCAAAATTATTATTATTTTCTCTGACAAAATATATTAGCGCGGAATTTTTATCCACAAGGTTTTCACGGTTATTTTGACTATAATTTATGATGAATAAAATAATAAGAGAAGTTATTATAGCTAAAACAACTGCAATTATTATAGTTTTCTTATTTTTCATTTTTTCCTCTTTATGCTAAACGACAAAACTAATTAACATGAATTTTTTGCGGGATAATGGGGAAAACTCATTAAATGTAAACATATTAATGACTTTTATTATAATAATAAAAAGAATTTTAAGTTGCTATTTACTAATAATAGTATAAATAATATTTTTTTGTAAAAAGCAACGAAATTTTAAAAATGAATATCATTAGCAAGAATAATAAATGCGCCCTGTTATATCAAGTTGCAATCAAAAGAGTATTGTTTTTTGATAAGGGTTTTGCCGGCGTAGCCGGCAAAACCCTTATCAACTACTCCTCCCCTCCCTTGGGGAGGGGGCAGGGGGAGGGAGATTTAATACTACATTGATTGCAATTTGGTATTAAATATATATTTTTTTTAAATATCTGCCGCATTGCAATAATCTGTCATATCCAAGCATTATCCCGAGAATAAAATCTTCCTGAGCCGTTAATTCACAGAGATTTATTTTGTTAAAAGATTTAATTACCTCAATACAAGCTTGATTTCCAAAATAAATATTTATTTTTCCATCTCCTATTTCATTTATATAATAAGAGATGTTTTCTTTAATCAGCCGCTCTTCCGCCTTTTGCGTCTTCTCTCTATTAAATGTGCATAAACAAAGCGGTCTTAACCCTTTTTGATATTCGTATATATTATGATGAAAAACTTCCATGACCCTTCTTACCCAAATTTGATTCTGTTTAAATAAAATTCTATATCTAATAGTATTGTAACACTTTGTTAATGTTTAAAAAAAATTAAGGACTTTTTTTTATTTTATTGGTTTTCTTTTAAATAGTTTCGTATATAGTATAGCAGTATTTTTTAGATGAATATAAGTGGTTTTACTAATCGGGCAGGCTTTGGAGTTTCTCCAAATGTAAATGATTTGCATAATAATTTTTTGAAAGAAATTGACGAAAAAAAAGTTAGTTTTAAAGAATCTGCTATTGAAAAAGATTTAGCGGCAAACCCAAAAAATAATTATGATAAATATTATGATTTTTCCTATAAAACCGGAATATTGAACACCGGATTACAGCTGATGTCAGGATTAATTCTTATGGGATTGGGCTTGTTGGGCGAAAAAAAACCCGGCGAAACAAATATTGATAATGTTTATACAGGAAAATCGAAAAAAATATATACTGTGGCTTCCAAAATTCTTGGAGCGGGATATCTAATGGGATTTCCTTCTGTAACAGCCGCAGGAATTATATCCGAACAACCGGGAACGGTTTTATCTTCATATTTATGGCTTGCCGCCTCTCCTTTGATGTTAAAAGGCAATTTGGGAGTAAGAACAAAAGCTTTTCTTGATCTTGGATACGCTCCGACTTTTGCGGGATTCGCC
This sequence comes from Cyanobacteriota bacterium, assembly GCA_022703625.1. Taxonomy (GTDB): domain Bacteria; phylum Cyanobacteriota; class Vampirovibrionia; order Gastranaerophilales; family UBA9971; genus JAKLDH01. The sequence continues at coordinate 6,354 of JAKLDH010000041.1, forward strand.
AATGAAATTAACAACAGTTACAGCGAAGCGGAAAATAAGAAGATAAGAAAAATGGACCTTAACTATATGTTTAATAAAAATACTTATTTAAAAGCATTTTCTTCTGATCAGGAAGGAAAAGAAATAAGAAAAAAATTATCAAGTTTTGCAAAATTTTGTATGCAGGACCAGGTAAATGCGTTAAAAACACTTGGGGTCGCTTTTAAAGATACTATAGGACAAAGTATAAACTTTTTTAAAGGCGAAAGAAAAAAATTGCCTGATGTCTTATCAACAAAGCCTTCCAAAGAGAGTATGAGTCTTGGAAGCATTTTAATGATAGCCGGTTCAATGCCAAAATTGTTAAAAGGCAATAAACTTGGCAAAAGCAAGCTTAAATTTGCAGACATTCTTATAGGCGCGGGCTTGCTTTTTGAATCACTTGGAATGATGTCTTTAGCAAACGCAAAAGAAGATTCAAGAAGAGCCGCTCTGTTAATTGGAGGACCGATGAGAATCATAGGCGACTTCAGGCATGAAAATCCGTTTATGTATGGATTAAGAACTTTTGGAGGCTCTTCTTTTGAGTATTATTACACGCTTATGAACAAAGAAGGAAAAACCGCAATAAAGAAATAATACTGATTTGCAATCAAAATATTACTATTTTTTGATAAGTTTTTGTAGGGACAGACCCATGTGTCTGTCCTATTTATCGGGGCGAACACTTAGGTTCGCCCCTACTTTTATCATACATTGATTGCCAATCAGTATTACCTGCTTACAATGGTATAGCGGGCGTTTCGGCTTCGACAAAACGCCCGCTATACACGATTTTATAAATTAATTATCTGCCCAGATTGACTATTGAACGCATTATCTGGTCCTGAACGCTGAATGTTCTGCTGTTTGCTTCAATTCCTCTTTGCGCAAGAATCATATCCGCAAATTCTCTTGGAAGATCAACGTTGGAAGCCTCAAGAGAACCGGAATTAATTACTCCCAACCCGCCTGTTCTTCCCATCGCATAATTAGCCTGACCGGCGATGGAATTAATAGCAAAAAGGTTTCCGCCTACTGCGTTTAATCCCTTAGGGTTGATAACCGACGCAAGCTGAATCTGTAATTGAGCAGGGGTTAAAGTTTCATGATTATTAGTAATATCTGAACTTAATATTTCACGTCCGCTTGCTGAAACAAATTTTAATTCTCTATTGCCTGCTACGGTACTCGCAACGCTTATTTTTGCTCCGTTCGCATAAGTCGCTTCCAGAGCTCCATCACTCGATATGGAAAAAGTTGTCATCGCATAATTATTATTAGCGTCAACGGTTACATCATTATAATCATTTATTACAATTTCTGAATGATCTTTTAATTCCGCGCTGTCATAATCACCCACGGTACCTGCGGCAAAACCCATAATGCTTAAAAAATTGCTTGTATCAGAAGAACTTCCGCCAAAAGTGATTGTTTCGCCGTCAGGCGTTGTTATAATCAGCTGATTATTGTTAGGACCGCCAACTGCAACTGTAACATCACCGTCGGCATCTTCCGCTGAACCCTGTAATGCTGTTTGCATAGCTGTTGCGATATCATCAAGACTATCTCCCGCGCTTATGGTAACACTTACGTCCTCAGGCGCAGTTACGCCGCCGTCTATAGTCATTGTAAATGTTCCTGTTGTTACAGTAGAACCTGTTAATTGTCCTACATTAGTTATTGTATCTGTATCAACAGCATCAGGAACTTCAAAATTTAACATTGTAGGAATTTGAACTGTGGTATCGCTGCTGGTTGTGCTTGTTGCGTTTGCGGTTCCCACAACTTTAAGCCCTGAAGGATTTACAAGGAAACCGTTTGAGTCCAAAGAAAAATTGCCTGCTCTCGATAAAAATACTTGTCCGTCATAATTTTTCATTGTAAAAAAACCTTCTCCCTGAATATTCAGGTCAGTTGTTCTTCCTGTTGTTTGAATAGAACCGTTTGAGAAGTTTCTTCCAATTTCTCCCACAGCAACGCCAAGTCCGACTTCCATGGGATTAATTCCTCCCATATCATCTGTAGGCGCAGAACCTGCGGATAATGTTTTTGAAAATACCGTTTCAAAGTTTATCTGACTTGATTTAAAAGCTACGGTATTTAAGTTTGCGATATTGTCGCATATAACGTCCATTCTCGCCTGACTTACCGCTATTCCCGATGCGGCTGTAAATAAACCCTGTGACATTAAAAACCTCCTAATTAGTCTATATAATAGTCATTATTTTTTTATTTATGGATTTTTTAATTAATTTACTTTCAACTCCTCCTTTATGCCCGTAATACTGCTCATCGGATAATCTTTATCTCCGTTAAGAACAATAGCGGCTCCATTTTTATTGATTTTTGCTTCTGTTACCTTTCCCTCGATTGTTTCTGAAGGATTATCAGGATTTGGAAGAGTTACTGTTTTGCCTATAAGCGAACTTGCCTGCATAATTTGATTTGAAGCGTTAATAGTCGAATTCAATTTTTGCAGTTCGTTAATAGTAGTAAATTGAGCCTGCTGCGCCAGCATTTGTGAATTATCCATCGGATTTAAAGGGTCTTGATATTGCATTTGTTTCATCATTAGCTGTAAAAAAGCATCCTGCCCAAGCTCTGATGAACCTGTTTTTCTGTTTGCGTATTGAATCGCTTCTGTGCTGTTTGCCAGACTTGTCAGACTATCGCTTATCTGTGATTGATTCATTATTTACCTACCTCCCCTAAACTTTATAATCAACGTTTCCTATTAACCCTGGTTGCTTTATTGTTTCAGCTTCTTCATTTTCCTCTTCAAAATCATAGGATTCCCCTTCTGCCGAGTTTAAATTATTTGTCGCCAAATTATCCTCCCTGTTTGATTTTGCGTTTGTTTCCGAAGAATCGCCTTCATAACCAAATTTATTTTCCTGGTCAAAATCTTTTTCTTTATTTGTTGAAGATTCCTGCTGAACATTAATCACCACTTTAGTAACATTGACGCCCTGTTCAGAAAGATTTTGTTTCAGGGTTTCAAGTCCTTTATCCAGCATATCTTTCACCTGATTGTTTTCTGCGGTGATTTGAGCGGTAACTTCGCCTTTATTGCTAATAAGATTAATATTGATTTTACCCAGATTATCCGGTCTAAGCGATATTGAAACCTGGGATTTATTGTTTCCAAGTTGCGCTGTCGCTTCTTTTACCTGATTTAACACGGATTTTTGAGTTGAATCAGCTTGTTTTGAGTCAAGAATTTTCTCAAACTGGGCTGTTTTTTGAAGATCAATTTTTTGAGCCCCGTTTTCAGAAGCTCCAACTTGATTTATGTTTGTATTTCCTTTTGTTCCCTGTTCTAAATTCTGTTCGCCCTGCTTATTCATCAGGTCTTTTGCAATTTTTATGTCTTCTGTATTAGACACGATTTTTATATTTTCAATTTTTAAATCTTCTTTAACCTCAATTCCTTTTGCCGGAGGGGGTAAAAGAGATTTAATTTCTTCTTTAGGCTTATTTGTTTTTGTTTTATTGTTTGTTAACTGCTGTAATTCAGGTTGTTCTTCGTTAACTGTTTCTTTTTTAATTAAATTATCAGCATTTTCAATGTTTTTAGCTTTTAACCCCAACGCATTTTGTATATCCTGTTGAATTTTAGCTTTTTGGTCAATGTTTTCCGACTTTAAAACAGCTTTTTTATCAGGAATATTATCTTTTTCATTATGATTTTGTAAAAGTTTTATGTCTTTTTGTTCTTCTTTTTTGGCTTCTAGATTCAAGTCCTGATTTTTACCCGCAATTTTTATTTCTTTTCCTGTCGCATCCGCTTTTTCAAGCAAAATTTTCCCTGTAGTATCCTTAATAGATTCTGTTTTTATTAAATTTATATTTTCTGCTTTTTCCTGCGCTTGTTGCTTATTAGCTGTTATTGTTTCTTTTAATTCCGGTTTATCGGTTTTATTCTGGACATTATCTTTTGAAATTGTTTGTTCATGGGCTGTTGCGGTGTTTTGAAAATCTGATTTATCCTTATGAATAACAGGTTCAGGTTTTTCTGTGGTCGCAGAAATTTTATCCTCAACAACAAGGTCTTCTTTAGGCGGCAAAGAAGCTTTGTTTTCAGGATTATAAGCTGTTTGATTAAATGAAAAGCTCGAAGTGTCCTGATAGTTATATTCTTTATCATTATTGGATGAAAGCTTTTTAAAAAAGTTTTCATCGGAATTTTGAACAACAAAACTTTCCATTTTCTCATTATTAAAGTTATAGCTTTTGTTTGCCGTTTCAAAAACCTTCATGAACTTGTCAGAAGTATCTTTTGTTGAATAGTTAGAATTAATGTCAGTTTGTTTTAAATTAAAATCCGTTTTTATCAAATCCATTAAAATATTTAAAGTCATCCATGAAACCTCTTATAAAATAATCCGAGTCTTTTAAATCAACCTGTTCTTTTGTAGCGATTCACAGCAATTTCATCAATATTGATAAAATCCTGTTTTTCCATAGTTTTTTTGAATTCCTCCAACGCTTTTTCTTTTAATTTTTCCATCATTGTTTTTTCTTTTAACGCCTCCAGCATAAGGCGGTTTTTTTCTTCAAGCTGTTTTTCAACCTGTTTTATGATTTCCTGCTGGTATATAACGTCCCCTTTTAATTTTGATATATAGTTGTAATGGCAAAAAACAAAGGTGTAGTCTATATTTCCCGACTTTATAATGAACTCAAGCCCGTTTTCTGTTTGTTCAAGGTCATTATTTATGGAATTAAGGGTTTTCTGTTCGTTATGCAGCCGGTTTTTAACTTTGGCAAATTCAAGCTGAGCGTCTTCAAACTTTTTTTCCCTGGTATCCAGAACACTTTGCAGTTTAAATTTAAAACCTTTCAACCATGAACCCCGCTAAATTTTACCCGATTTCTCTTAAACATCTAATAAAAGCGCTTCCGCATATTTTGCGAATTACATATATTTATGCCGAGCTTAATTAGAGATTACTTCATGTATAGGGTTAAATTCATCCTCTGAAGAATGGATTTCTTTCATATACTAATGTATTGACCGTTTAATTTTCAAGGTCATCCTGAACGTAAAAACTGTCATCCTGAGCGAAGCGAAGGATCCCATGGCATTAATACAACAAGATTCTTCGGGCTAAAGCCCTCAGAATGACGAAATTGCAAAGCCCTCAGAATGACGAACCTTCATAATTAAACGGTCAATGTACTATATTTGAAAAATTTTATAAGTGTGGTTTTAGGTAACTTCTGTATTTTCAACAAATTCATTCGTTGCCGCATAATGCTCTAATGCCAATGCAAGAGAATCAGGATTTTGAACCCCTTTATTATTTGCATATCCCAGAAACGCAGGAAATAAAGAACATGCCCTCTGTACAGCAACAGGATTTTCATGTAAAAATTTAAGATCATTTTTAACCTGATTTATTTCTTTTGCTCCAAAGGTTACAGTTTGATCCCCTATTTTTGCTGTTACAGGTTTTTTTATGCATGTTCTGTTAACAGAAGCCATCGGGTCATATCTCAAGTCTGTTTTTTCGCCTTTAAAAGTTATTCCTTCAGCCGGTTTTTCATGCTGTTCGTGAACATGAAGGTGATTTTCAGGAAGAATTGGTCCCTGATTATTTTGAACTTCACTCATGCAAATACCCTCATCCTTAAATATTCGTAATTTAAATTACTCTCTTATTAATAATACTATACTAAAAATAATACTATACTAAAACCGAAATTTATTTAGATATTAGTATAACATTAATTTAGTGTTTAAAATACAATTTATAAAGTTTTTTAAATTTAAATTAATTTCATCCCAGATTTTCTAAAAGATCATCATCTATTTCAAAATTTGCGTATACATTTTGTACATCATCGTGACTTTCAATATTATCAAGGAGTTTTAAAAGTTTTTTGGCAATTTCTTCATCTTCAATATTAACCGTATTTGACGGATTCCTTGTTATTTCAGCGTTTTTAATTTTAAATCCGGCTTTTTCCAGTTCCTCTGCAACAGATTGTAAAGATTCAGGAGCGGTAATTATTTTATAATCTTCTTCTTCAAGAATAAAATCCTCAGCGCCAGCGTTAATAGAACATTCAAAAAGATTATCCTGATTGATTCCCTGTTTTGCTATTAATATTATTCCTTCAGGTTTAAATATCCAGCCTACACAGCCTGTTTCACCTAAATTCCCGCTAAATTTATTGAAATAGCTTCTGATATCACCGGCTGTTCGGTTTCTGTTATCGGTTAAAGTTTCGACAAGAATCGCCACACCTCCAGCCCCATAGCCTTCATAAATGATTGATTCCAGATTTGAATCTTCCATTGCGCCGCTTGCTTTATCAATAGCTCTTGTTATGTTGTCATTTGGCAACCCTTCTGCTTTTGCTTTGTCAATAGCGGTTCTCAGTCTAAAATTTGAATCAGGATCAACACCGCCTTCCTTTGCCGCCAGCATAATTTCTCTTGCGAATTTTGCGAAAGCCGCGCCTTTTTGAGCGTCAACTTTTGCCTTTCGATGTTTAATATTAGCCCATTTTGAATGTCCAGACATATAATTTTACCATCCCAAACTATTCTTCAAGACTTAAAACAGCCATAAACGCTTCCTGCGGGACTTCTACTTTTCCTACAGATTTCATTCGTTTTTTCCCTGCTTTTTGTTTTTCAAGAAGCTTTCTTTTTCTGGAAATATCGCCTCCGTAACATTTATCAAGAACATTTTTGCGCATAGCCTTTACGTTTGTTCTTGCAACGACTCTTCCTCCGATTGAAGCCTGGATTGGCACTTCAAACATCTGTCTTGGAATTATCTCTTTAAGCTTGCTTGTTAATTTCTGCCCGACATAAGACGAACTATCTCTGTGCACAATTGAGCTTAAAGCATCAACAACTTCTCCTGCAAGCAATATATCAAGCTTAACAAGATCAGAACGTTTATATCCGCAAATTTCATAATCCATGCTGGCATATCCTTTTGACCGTGATTTTAGCTGGTCATAAAAGTCTGTTATAATCTCACTTAAAGGGATTTCATATTCAATATCAACTCTTTTATCATCAATATATTTCATATTATGATATATGCCACGTTTATTCTGGGCTAATTCCATTAAAATGCCTACATATTCATTAGGAGTTATTATGTTTACTTTAACATAGGGCTCTTTTATATGATCAATATATTGTGGTAAAGGGAAATTTGCCGGATTATCAACGCTTGCAATTTCACCGTTTGTTTTTACAACTTGATATACAACGCTTGGCGCGGTTGTAACAAGCGATAAGTTGTATTCTCTTTCAAGTCTTTCCTGCGCAATTTCCATATGCAAAAGCCCAAGGAAACCGCATCTGAAGCCAAACCCTAACGCAGAAGAGGTTTCAGGCTCAAAAACTATGCTAGCGTCATTTAATTTAAGCTTATCAAGCGCGTCTTTTAGTTCATGATAATCATCGTTATCAACCGGATACATGCCGCAAAAAACCATCGGCACAGCCTTTTTATAACCAGGCAAAGGACTTTCGGCGGGGTCTTCAGCCAAAGTAATTGTATCCCCTACAAATTGACACACTTCTTTTATTGATGCCGCTAAATATCCGACTTCTCCTGTTTTTAATTCTTTTGCGGGAGTTCTCAGCGGCTTCATATAGCCAAGTTCAACGACATCGTAATTTTTTTTATTTGCCATAAATTTAATTTTGTCATTGTTTTTCAAATTTCCGTCAATAACCTTGAAATACACGATTGTTCCAAGATATGAATCGTAAAAACTATCAAACACAAGCGCTCTTAATGGTTTATCACTTGTATCCGGAGGAGCGGGAATATATTTTACAATTGATTCAAGGATATCTTCAATTCCAATGCCGGTTTTTGCGCTTGCAAGAACCGCATTTGACGCGTCAATTCCTAAAATATCTTCTATTTCATGCTTTACCCTTTCAGGGTCGGCGTTTGGCAGGTCAATCTTGTTAATTACCGGTATTATTTCAAGGTCATGCTCTATTGCAAGGTAAACATTTGCCATTGTTTGAGCTTCTACACCCTGCGTGGCGTCTACTATAAGCAATGCGCCTTCGCATGCCGCAAGACTTCTTGAAACTTCATAGCTAAAATCAACGTGTCCCGGTGTGTCTATCAGGTTAAAAATATACTCATTTCCGTCTTTAGCCTTATAATTCATTCTTGCCGCCTGAAGTTTAATGGTTATGCCTCGTTCTCGTTCGAGGTCCATCGTGTCAAGAAGTTGATCCATCATTTCCCGTTCGGAAATTGTTCCTGTTTTTTCCAGTAACCTGTCTGCCAGAGTGGATTTACCATGATCTATGTGCGCTATAATGCAAAAATTTCTTATATTTTTAAGCATGATTTAACTTTATATTCCTTTAATTTTATACTGTTTCCAAAATAAATTTCGGATTTTCCTGTTTATGTCAGGAAAAGAAGAAGCGGTATTTTCAAAAAGACGGACTTTGCCTATTTTTCTGAAAACTAAGCTCATTCCAGTATAGTATAATAAGAAAAAAAAACTTTTACCAGAAAATATACTAATGCTCTGTTATACCAATTTAAATAAGTTTTCGTTAATTGGTAAAAAAGCTAATATTTACAGCCCGCGCCGCCCTGCGGGCGGCACGGGCTAGGTAAGGGTATAGCGGGTGTTTTGCCGAAGGCAAAACACCCGCTAATTAAGGATTTATAAAAACCATCTTTTTTATTTACCGGTTTTTTAAATTGATTGGTATAAGTTAATTTTATGGAATTTATGACCTATAATATTTTTTATGTAATTTTTTAATTAAGAGCTTAACTTCGCTAAAAGAGTCATGTTGAACCCTGAAACAAGTTCAGGACAGGCTTTGTTTCAGGGTCTTTCCAGCATGCAAATACAATGCTTACCGTTTGTTCATTTTCTTTTCTTTTTTGAAAAAAAGTAAAGAAAACGAACCAAAAGAAAAGAAAAAACTAACAAGACAAACTGACAAATCCATCAGGGGCAAGCCCCCGAACCCCCTTGTATTCAAATGCGCGCTTTTTGTCTTTTCTTGGCTTTTTTACATAAAAAATATTATCGGTCTATATATTATTTTCTATTCTACAAAATCAACTTAACAAACTTGACCGGCACTATTTTTTCTTACTCTGCTCTTTCAACAACTGAAATGTTTTTAATCCCGATCCTTTGAGCGGCGTCCATAACAAGAACTACATCTCCATGAGCGGATTCCTGATCGGCTTTTATTAACAGCCCATCGGTTTTTACTTTATACGCCGCTTCAATAGACGAGAAAAGCCCGTCTTTTGTTATATTCTGTCCGTCTAAATTAAATTCGCCCTTGTCTGTAATATATACAGTCATAATTTTAGGCTCATTTTCCTGCTTTTTAGCTTCATGTTCTGTTGGAACAATAAGATTTAAGCCCTGTTGGTCTAATAACGGCGCTATAACCATCATTATTATTAACAAAACTAAAAATATATCTGTTAAAGGAGTAATATTAATTTCGCAAAACGAATCTCTTTTTTTGCCGGAAATACTCATTATGATTCCTCATTAATTATTTTTTGATTTTCAGTTTTTTCAAGTTCTTTTTGCTGATCGCCGGATAAAGGCTCGCCTGCAACGGTTAATTTCTCGTATCCCGCTTCCTGCGCTGATCTCATTACTTTCATGATTTCTTTGGTCTTGGTCTTTGCATCGGCTTTTACCACTATTTTTTTGTCTTTTGCCTCGTCAAGAAGCTCTCTTAGTTTGTCGGAAAGCTGGGCATCCTGAATCGGAGCAGAATTTACATAAAATTTGGCGTCTTTTGTAATAGCAACAGTAACTTCCTTTTCATCAACATGCAGCCCGCTGTTAATTGAAGGAAGGGCTATATCCTGATCAATCGCCTGAAACATAGGAGCAATAACCATCATAATAATTAAAAGCACCAAAAATATGTCTGTTAAAGGCGTTATGTTTATTTCGTTAAATATTCCGTCATTTTTCCCTGACGATTTCATTGCCATAATTTATCCTTACTTAAAACTGTGGTCCAAAAGATTTTTGTCCTTGTGAAACAGGTTGTGATTGGGGATCATGTCCTTCTGTCGCCTGTTTTATGTTTTTTTCCATAACCTGGTCGCTATCCGCAAAACTCAGGAATAACAACTTGAGAAGCTGAAAATCATCTTCATATCTTCTTACAACTGACTGGAAAGAATTATAGAAAACAACCGCAACAATAGCAACGCCAAGACCAAAAGCAGTGGCGATAAGAGCTGATCCAATACCCATAGCTACAGCGGCGCTCTGATTTCCCTGAGCCGCCAGGTCCTGGAAAGTGTAAAGAATTCTCATAACCGTGGCGAACAATCCTAAAAATGGAGCTACGCCGCCTATTGTTCCGAGAATCATAAGATGTTTTTCGAGTTTTCTGACCGCAAGACTTGTAGAAATATCAAAAGACCTTGCAAATTCTTTCTTTTGCTCTGAAAGAACCCGTATTCCTTCTTCTGCAACATCTCCTATTACTCCGCCAAGCTGAGCGCTTAATATTTGAGCTCCTTCAAGATTATTTCTGTTCAATTCCCTTTGCAATCTTTGAATAAACTGAATTACATCTCTTTTATTCTTGTTATAATAAGAAATTCTGTTGATTACAACCGCAAATACCAGAATAGAACACACAAAGATTGGTAATAATACCAACCAATCCTGTTTGATTGAATGTAAAATTAATTCCATAATTATTTAATCCTCTTTTCTATTAACTATTTTACTTGTTTATTTTATCAATACTGATGTCCGCCAACGCCAAAAACGTTATAATCGAATGTAAATTGAATATCAATGTCATCCCCTCTGTATTCAGGAGGCAGGGGCAGGAATGGAGCGGCTGACTTTACAGCGTCAAGCGCCGCGCTGTCAGATTCGGGATTTCCCGAGGGATTTTGAATTTTTAACGTAAGCAATCTTCCGTCTTTGCTGACTTTAAACAACAAAACAACTCTTTTGCTTTTATTTCCTCTTGGTGGATTCCATTTTCTTTTTATTTTTCTTTGTAATTCTCTCATATAAGGACCAAAATCAGGTTCTTTAATTGCGTCAACGCCAGGTCTTCCGTTAGGATCACCCGGTCCCGGGTTTCCAGGATTTCCTTCGCCTGTTGAGTAGCCTCTGGAGCTTCTTAAAGTATTTTGCCCGCTGCTTCCTGACGACATAATCGGCGCGGGTTCAGAACTTTGAGATGAAGAGCCTATTGGTCCGCTTGTAACAGGTCCTCCCACGGAAGGAACTCGCTGTTCAGGAATTTTAGTTACCGGAACCGGTACTGAAAAAGCGCTGGGGTCTTTCATCATCGGATTAGACGGTCTTTGGCGAGGTATCGGGCGTGGCGGAGCTTTTGGAGCTTCTTCAACAGCTTTTTGCTCAGCCTGTTTTTTGGGTTCTACTTTAGGTGTCGTCTTCTTAGGCGGTGGGGTTTGAGGTTGCGGTTTTGATGAGCTTGTTACAGGCTCAGGGTCGGATATTTTTTTTGCAGGATCATGTTTGCCTCCTGCTCTTGAGTTTCTATCTGATCTGAGGTTTGTTTTTTTATTTATTGGGGTTTGTTCCGGTTTATTTGTAATTATAAATTCTATATCTTTAATTTTAGGCTCAGGTTTGATAAACAGGGGTAACGTTATGCCCAAAAATGCAAGAAGCAGTATAAAAACTTTAATTAAAAGCCAGCTTAAAAATGCCAGTAAAGGATGCGCGACTGTAGAAATCGCCAATGCTTTCGGCAATGATATTTCATTATCATATTCTCTAAGAACCGCCGATAATTTTTCTCTTTGTTTGTTAAGCTCTTCTTTTTCAGGTTTTTTGCCGAGCAATGTGTTCATCAATATTTCTCTTTAAATAGTTTAAGTTTTACATTTAAAATAAAGTCTTATTTTACTAATTAAAACGATTCTTTTTTAAATTTCAACATTTTAAAGTTTAATTAACACTTTATATAATATAAATTACAAAAGATACCATAATGATAAAAGTTTATCACAACATAAATTTATACGGCAATTAACCGATAAGAATTAAAGAGCATACTATACCAATCAAAATAAGATCGCTATAAATATTTAATAATTCCTGATAACCTTGCCGTTCTCAATTTTAACGTTATGAATATCCTCAAGGCTTTCTTCAATAAGAAAATATCTGTAATCAATTCTTTTGCGTATTTTTATTGCTTCAAAATAAAAATACGCAAACCCAAAACTCATAAACAAAAAAAGCGCGCTCATTGAAATTACCAGCCATTTTGTAACATAGGTTTCAATTTTATTTATTTTGTCATCAAGTAATTCTTTACAAGTACAATGAGCTTCTTCAAAATTTTTATTTCTTTCAAAAAGACTTGCCACTTTTTCCATAAACTCACCTTATACACTATTAAAATTAATCTTATGTTTTATATATCATAAACATGAAAAATTTGGTTCGGATTTTTGTATACTTAGGGCATGGGAAAATACAAAATTAATTTTGGGGGCATTAATAAATTTTATGACCGAAATTAAAGATTATGTTATATTTTCAAATAAATGCGTTAATCAATTTATATTTTTAATAAAATGGAGATAAAAATGGCTTTTGGAAACAGATGGTACGATAATCATCCTAAAATCAGCTTAGCAGTTGGTTTTATAGAAAAAGCGGATGACAAATTAAGAAACAAGATAGCTAAGTTAATAATTCAAATCGCTGTAAAGTTTGAAATAAAAGCTACAAAACCTTTTACATTTCCTATTCGCCGATGGTACGACAAAGATGAAGATTTAAGCCTTGCAATGGAATACTTTAGAAAGGCGAATGAACAGCAGCAGTTAAATATCGCGGATAGAATTATCGCTTTTGTTAAAGATACCGCTCAATCTTAAGAAAGTAAGAGTATTTAAATTTATACTAATCCAAATAAGTTTTCGATAATTTGTTAAAAAGCAAATTAAGGATTTATGCTAAAATGAGTTTGTTTTTCAGAAAAAACACTCCTGCTTGCTTAATAATACCAAGTTGCAATCAATGTAGTATTAAATCTCCCTCCCCCTGCCCCCTCCCTAAGGGAGGGGAAGAAGAGTTGATAAGGGTTTTGCCGGCTACGCCAGCAAAACCCTTATCAAAAAATAATACTCTTTTGATTGCAACTTGGTATAAATTCAGCATGACATCTTTTTTGTTTTTTTGAATTGAATTGCCTTGTAACTCGAATTGCTAATTAGTCGAAACGCTGAAATAGATTGAAATTTTATTTTAATTTTTTATGCGGCTCGCAGGCAAAGCCTGCGAGCCGCATGCCCTTAAAACGGCGTAGCGGCTGGCTTCGCCA
>JAKLDH010000042.1 GCA_022703625.1 Cyanobacteriota bacterium
ATAGTAATTTTTGTTTAACGAGCATGCCTCGTTTTTATTAAAATAATTTAATTATACTCTTCTCTTTTTAGGTGCTCTGCAACCGTTGTGCGGTATTGGAGTAACGTCTTTTATAAGTGTGATTTCAAGTCCGGCTGATTGAAGCGATCTGATTGCTGTTTCTCTTCCTGAACCAGGACCTTTTACATATACTTCAACCGTTTTCATTCCGTTTTCTCTTGATTTCTTAGCCACAGCTTCCGCCGCTGACTGAGCTGCAAAGGGAGTGCCTTTTCTTGCTCCTTTAAATCCACAGCTTCCTGCGCTTGACCAAGCAACCGCATTACCCATAAGGTCTGTTGAAGTAACTATTGTATTATTAAAAGTTGACTGAATGTGTACTCTACCCTGAAAAACGTTCTTTTTTTCTTTTTTCTTGGTTTTTACCTTTGGTTTTGCCATAATTAGCTATATGCTCCTTAAATTATTTTGTTACTTTTTTCTTTCCTGCAATAGGTCCTGACTTCTTGCCGCGTCTTGTTCTTGCATTGGTTTTTGTTCTTTGACCTCTTACAGGCAGATTTCTACGGTGTCTTATGCCTCTGTAAGAATTTATCTCGCTTAATCTTTTTATATTACTCGCTTCAGTTCTTCTAAGATCGCCTTCAACCTGATAGTCTTCCAGAATAGTTCTTAATCGGTTAATTTCTTCTTCCGTAAGATTATCAGACCTTGTGCTTTCTGAAATTTTGCATTTTCCCAAAATTTCTTTTGATAAAGCAGGTCCAATACCGTATATATATGTTAAAGCAATAATCATTCTTTTATTTCTTGGAAGATCAACTCCGGCTATTCTTGCCATTAATTACGTTCTCCTTTTTCCTTTTCTATTCTATTTTTAAGGTCTATCTTATTTTTATATTAAATATAGAAATCTCTTCGTAAAGCATAAACTACTTAAAAAACGAAAATATTTCAAGTAATTTCATAAAAATAAATTCAAATATGAAATTAAATTAAATATTTTATCCCTGTCTTTGTTTATGTTTAGGATTTTCGCAGATAACAGCTACTTTTCCTCTTCTTTTTATTACTTTACAATGATCGCAAATTTTTTTGACCGATGCTCTTACTTTCACCGTTTTATCCTCTTTCAGTTATTTTAATCTGTATATTATTCTGCCTCTTGTAAGGTCATAAGGCGTTAATTCAACTTTAACTTTATCTCCGGGAAGGATTTTTATGAAATTTTTTCTTATTTTGCCTGAAATATGAGCAAGAACCATATGTTCATTTTCCAGTTTTACTCTAAACATGGCATTAGGAAGCGATTCAATTATTGTTCCTTCAAATTCTATAGTTTCTTTTGTCATTTATACCTCAAAAAAGCATGTTTATTAACACCCTTATTATGATTCTACACAGAACATGTTATTTGACAAGTTATATCAACAAAATTATTTCTATTTAATTTTATAAAGGTCTTTTTTTTCCGGCAAACGGTAACAATTCTGATCATCACCGATATATGACCGTTCAAATCCAACACGGGTCATTAATTCGCTTATACCACATGCTCCGTTTCTTTGCGGCGATTTGTCATACAATCTAAACAAATCGGTATCAAATTCTCCTGTAACAACCATAGAACCTTTAGGCAAGTTTTCAGCCAGATTTAAAGCCAGCTTCATCTGATTTTCTGCCGGTTTAATATAGGGCCAGGCGTTTCTAAACATTACAACGCACTTTCCTTTTCCGAAAAAATCTTTTTTTGTCGCATCTTCAGTAATATCCGCCTTGCGAAAATCCACAAGATTAGTTAATTTAGGCGAAACGGTATAGCCGGAAAGGTTAGAAGAAGGTAAAAAATACTCTTTAAAATTATTTTCCCCCATAAATTCCTTTAATTTTTCGGTATCGTCATATATTATGTCATTATGGGTTGTAACCGTAGAAATTTCCCCTGTTTTACATCTTAAAACCATTGCTGAATCAATATCTGAAGCAATAAATCTGAACTTTTTAAGCTTTCCATAATCAAAATTTGAAGCTTTTAATATGCCAAGCATTGTGGAATAGACTTCGCCGCCGTCAGAACATGCGCTAATATGAATATTACAGCCGTTTGGAAACTCTTTAAGAAGGATATTTCCATAAGCATTCCAGTTCATATCCTCTCTTAAAATTCGGGAATTATTTTTATACCTGAGTTTTCCTGATTGGTCATAAACATCTCTCATAATTGTGCCAAAAGGAATTTTATCTTTAAAACCCTTGTTATTACTGACAATAATGCTATTATGCATATTATTAATATTACCAATAGAACTGTTTATCATTTTTTCTCATTTTTAAAATTTTAAAAATTACTCATCTGTTTTAACGCATCAAAAAAAATAAAATTGCCCAAAAAAGTATTAAAATTATAATTAAAATATGATTACCAAGTTAAAATTTTTATTGCTATTTATAATTTTAATACTTTTATTGTTTTTCTGGGGAAATATAATTGCTGCGCTTATTCAACAACAGCAGGATTCTTTAGAAATTAAAACCGGTAATTTGCCTAAAAATACAGATGTTTTGCAAAATAAAATTCCTGAAAAAAAGACAGGGTCTATTACAGATGAATTTGTAGTCTATAATTTTAATTCAAAAAAATACCATAATCCGAATTGCAAATTTGCAAAAAAATGCGTCAAAAACTGCAAAACAATAAAAAAACAAGATTTACCGAAAGATGCCCAATATTGCGGTTATTGCAAGATTAATTTCCCTTTAAAGCAAGATAAACAAACCGTTAATAAATTAGTTTCTTCTAAGAAGAAAGTAACGACAGAGATTAAAACGCAATTAAAACCGGAAAATAAAATTACTGAATCACTTATGCCTGATACAAGCTCTGAATTTATTGATGTGTATTTTATAGACCCTCTAAAATACGCAAAACCCGCTGATTATTGCCGAACTGCCGCATGCCGGGCTCTTTTGAAAGAAATTAATAATGCAACTGAAAGCATTGAATTTGCTGTTTCAGGAATACAAGGACAGCCGGAAATATTTAATGCTCTTGTTAATGCGAAAAAACGAGGCGTTAAAGTATTGGGCGTAACTGATATGACAAAACAGGGGATAAATTTTTACAGTGATACCATCCATTTAAAAGAAGCCTTAGGCGAAATAATATCTGATAACAGCGCTTATAATGTCGGAAATATGCCGGATCATAAATATTCTTACGAAAACGCATTAATGCACAATAAATTTTTCATATTTGACAGAAAAAAGACCTGGACAGGTTCGACAAATATAAGCAGCACCTGCTTGGGCGGCTATAATTCAAATGTAAGCGTTTTAATAAAATCTGCGCCTATCGCTGAAATATACTCACAGGAATTCGAACAGATGTATAACAAGGCGTTTCATTCAAACAAACAAGCGATTGAGAACAATGAATATATAAAATTGCCTGATAATACAATAATATCCGTTTATTTTTCCCCTAAACACAAATATTCAATTGATAGAATTATAAATTTAATCAATAATGCCAAAACCTATGTATATGCGCCTATTTTCTTTTTAACGCGGGACGATATAGCAAAAGCCCTTATAAATGCTAAAAACAGGGGTTGTGATGTAAGGGTGATTCTTGACGCAACCTGCGCCAGGTTAGATTACAGCAAACATAAATACTTAAGATCAGAAAAAGTACAGGTCAAAACAGAAAACTTTGGCGGTAAAATGCACATGAAATCAGGAATTATAGATGATAAATTCCTGATATTAGGCTCTATGAACTGGACAGGGAGCGGGGTTTCAAAAAATGACGAGAATACGCTTATTATAGAAAATAATATCCTTGCAAAGGCTTATAAGATGCATTTTTTGTATCTATGGAATAATATTCCCGAAAAATTTTTAAATTTTGACCCCAAGCCTGAAAGCCCTGACAGCACAGGCTCATGTAATGATGGAATAAACAATGACTATGATGATTCTATGGATGTGGATGATTATGATTGCAAAATACAATCAAATAAATAAAAGACAGCTTTTATAAGCCCTTAATTTGCGGGAGTTTTGGCTTTGCCAAAACTCCCGCAATACCCTTACTCAGCCCGCGCTGCCCTGCGGGCGGCGCGGGCTGTAACTATCAGCTTTTTAGTAAGTTTACGAAAATTTATTGAAATTTAAATAAAAATTTAAACCTTTGGAATAATACAAAATTTCTTTTTTAAATCCATGGAATGATGTTTTAAAAGTAAATTTCGCTGAAAATTAATATATAAATAATAAAATTATGTATAGATGCTGGAGGGTAATAATGGATAAATTTACATCAGAATTTGAAAGAGTTTTAACAGACAAATCAGATAAATTTACTATTGGACAACTTTGGGAAAACCAACCTCCTGTAATGCACTGGTGTCTTGGATTAACCAGTTTAAGTTTTGGTTTTATCTATTTGTTTTTGTTTACAATGCTTTAAAATTAGAAATCGGCTTGGAGGTTTCAACAAAACACATATTAAATCCTTAAATAGCGGGCGTTTTGGCAAAGTCAAAACGCCCGCTATTTCTTAATCAACCCGCTCCGCCCAAAGGGCGGAGCGGGTTGTAGATATTCGCTTTTTATACCAGAATGAGTTTATTTTTATTTGAAGTTAAGGTTTATTATCATTTTATACACACGGGTTTTTCTTTGTGATATATATTCATATTAAGAAAAAATATATTATACTAAACGACAAAACTAATTAACATGAATTGTTTGCGGGATAATGGGGAAACCCCTTTAAATGTAAACATATTAATGAGTTTTATTGTAATATACTAAACGACAAAACTAATTAACATGAATTGTTTGCGGGATAATGGGGAAAACTCTTTAAATGTAAACATATTAATGAGTTTTATTTTAATATACTAAACAGCAATTTAAGGAAGAAATTAATGTTAATAAATCAAATAAGACAACAGCCAACAATACAAACTCCTTTAACGCAACAGAATTCTTTTAAAAAAATCTATTCTCCCAAAAAAGAAGCGTCTTTTGACGGATATACAAAAATAGAACCCGCAGGCGTTATGATAAAGCATCCTTTGCTTCGTAAATTAATGTTCGCAATAATGAGCAGAATTCAAATGAGCCCTTTTACTAAAGGACTTAATATTAAAGCGCAAAAAGAAATAGAAATTCCAAATTTTTATACTAAACAAAAAGTTGCCGCAACTAAAATACAAGGCAAAATTAATCCTGAAGAACTTAAACTGATTTTTAGCTCTGAATCAACTAAACAACCTTATGTTGCAGGAGCGCAGGAATTTTTAAAATCGGGGTTTGCAGATAAAATTCTGCAAGGTTACGAAAAATCAATTTTTTAAAATTTAAATTCCCGAATAATGTCAAAATATGAGCATATTCTTTTTAGAAGTTTTCGTTAATTTGTTAAAAAACTAATATCTATAGCCAGCGCCGCCCTGCGCAAGGGTATTGCTGGGGTTTCGGCTTCGTCGAAACCCCAGCAAATTAAAGACTTACAAAAATCATCTTTCTCTCTTCTTCTAAAATTAAGAAATATGTTCCTTTATTTCTGAAGGTAATTGTTTTGTGTCAATTTTAATTCCAGGACCCATTGAACTGGCAAGATAAACTGATTTTAAATAAGAGCCTTTAGCGGCGGAAGGCTTTGCTTTAATGATTGCGTCAGCAAAAGCTATAAAATTTTTCATAAGAGCTTCTTCGGTAAAACTCATTTTTCCAAGCGGAACATGAACCATGCCTTGTTTATCGGCTCTAAATTCAACACGTCCTGCTTTAAGTTCATTTATAGCATTTTTTATATCAAATGTAACTGTTCCGGCTTTTGGGTTTGGCATAAGTCCTTTTGGACCGAGAACTTTGCCAAGTTTACCAAGCAATCCCATCGCATCAGGAGTTGCAACAAGTTTATCAAATTCAAACCAGCCGCCCTGTATTTTATCAACGAGGTCTTCTGCTCCGACATAATCTGCGCCTGCTAATTCTGCTTCTTTAATTTTTTCGCCTTTTGCCACTACTGCAATTCTAACTTCTTTGCCTGTTCCCGACGGAAGAACTACAGTGCTTCTGACCTGCTGGTCAGCATGTTTTACTTCAATACCCAATCTCATGTGAGCTTCCAGCGTTTCGTCAAACTTTGAGAGTTTTTTGCTAACTTTTTTAAGCGTTTCAATTGCCATTTTACCTGTACAAGGCTGTTCAACGTCTTCAAGCAATTCTAAAATCTGCTGTTGTCTTTTTGTAATTTTTGCCATTTTCTTCTCCTTTGTGGTCATAACGGATTTTTCCTGCCACGTTAATAATTACTTATTTATTTTATAATAAAAATTTAAAAAAAAAAGAATGATTAGTTTACAAATTATTATTTTAACCTTTAAGGTCTAATGCGCAGGCGCATGGGTCAGACTTGCAAAAACCAAAAGTGTCCCCGTTTAATTTTTTGCCTTCGGAAGCTGCAATTAAAGCTTTATAATTTTCTACGGGACGCCCGGGAACAGATATCATTGCCGCAGGGATGCCTTCCTGCGGATTTGCAAGAAATACTGTATACGGAATTAATTTATCCTCTTCCTGTTTTTCCATTAAAATAGCCGCAGAAATCATTTTGGGATTAGTTATTACATATTCTGCCCTAGTATCACAGTTTTTTATCGCTATAGCTCCATCCGGCATTTCCTCAAAAACAGTTTTACAATGTCCAAAAGCAGGTTTTATAGATGAACAGGAGTGATGATTTTTAAAATTCACAGAATTTAGCATAAAAATTTTTCCTTTTTAAAATGTATAGATATATAGACATTTGTAAAAAAAAAAATTGATATATAGAATTGTAAAAAATTATAAAGATATAGTGATCTTCTGTACTAGCAGGCAAAACCTGCTAGTTACACGTCTTTTATATTAAACAATTCCTTCTTTTATTGCTTTTACAGCAGCCTGGGTTCTATCATCAACCACAAGTTTCTGAATAATGTTACAAACATGAGCTTTTGCTGTATGCTCGCTGATTTTAAGCAAATCAGCGATTTCATTGTTTGATTTACCGTCTACCACAAGCTTTAAAACTTCAAATTCTCTTTCTGTAAGATTTGCATGGTCTGCTTTAAAGGTCGCCCTTGTGTAAGGTCTGTTATTACTGTGTAAAATAGTTTTTTTTTGCGTGACAATTCTTGCTACAGCCGGATCAAGCCAAAAGGCTCCCTGATTTACCGTTTGAATAACACTTACAAGATGTTCAGTTTTTATATCTTTCATTGCATAAGCGCTTGCTCCCGCCGCAAGAGCTTCCAACACTTCTTTTTCATCAGTATGAGAAGTGAGAATGATAATTTTTATATCGGGATTTGATTCCTTAATTCGCCTTGTTGCTTCTATTCCGGAGAATACAGGCAGACCTATGTCCATTAAAATAATATTAGGCTTTAATTCCCGCGCAAGTTTGACGGCTTCTTGTCCGTCTTCCGCTTCTCCTACTATTTCAAGATTCAAGTATTCTTCAAAAATCGCTTTTAACCCCACTCTCAATAATTTATGATCTTCTACCATCAGCAATTTTATTTTTTCCGTCATCTCCCTTCCTCCCCCCATGATTATGGTTTTATTAAATAATTTTAGATTATTCAATATTAACCCTTTATAAAATAATGATTCATCGCCCATATTTCTAATATTGTCATCTTAATACCAATCATTAAAAAAAAATTCTTTTGTTTTTAAAGGCGCCCTTCTGTTATTCTATATTTATAATTATAAATTTAGGTTAGAAAATTAAAAAATGAACAATAACAAACAGGAAAATTATGGATTTAAGTTTCAACTTGATGATTTTCAGGTTCAAGCTATTTCTTTTATAAATAATCAAAAAAGCGTTGTGGTTTGCGCTCCTACAGGCGCAGGCAAAACAGTTATTGCCGAATACGGAATTATGAAAATATTACAAGAAGGCAAAAGATTGTTTTATACAACCCCGCTTAAAGCTTTAAGCAATCAAAAATTCCATGATTTTTCGGCAGCTTATGGAGAAGAAAAAATAGGGCTTTTAACAGGCGATATTTCAATAAACAGAGATGCTCAAATTGTCGTCATGACAACCGAAGTGTTCAGAAATATGCTCTATGGAACAAATTTGGGACGGGTGGAAGAAAATCTTAAAAACGTAAGTTATGTTGTCCTTGACGAAGTTCACTACATGAACGATGAGCAAAGAGGCACTGTGTGGGAAGAAAGCATAATTTATTGCCCAAGTTCCATTAATATAATCGCTCTTTCCGCTACAATTTCTAACGCATTAGAACTTACAGACTGGATTAATGAAGTTCACGGCGAAACTTATCTTATAAACAGCGACTTTAGACCTGTTCCGTTAAGACATTTTTATTTTTCCCCATCGCAGGGAAATGATATTTTACCGCTGTTTTCTTCTGATAATCAGTTAAATAAGAGAATTAAACCTGAAAAAAAGATTAACAGACATATAAAAAATCAGCAAAAAGAAGAAAAACCCCATGTTAAGCTTATAAAAGCTCTTAATGACAAAGATATGCTTCCTGCCATTTATTTTGCGTTCAGCAGAAAGCGTTGTGATACCTATATCAAAGATTGCGCAAATTTAAAGCTTCTGAATCACTTTGAAGAAAGACGTCTTGCGCAAATAATTGATGAATACATTTTGGAAAATCCGTATCTGGCAAAAAACAAACAGCTGGAATATCTGTACTCCGGAGTTTCTGCGCATCATGCCGGACTTTTGCCCGGATGGAAAGGTTTAATTGAAAAACTTTTTAAACAGGGATTGATAAAAGTTGTTTTTGCGACAGAAACGCTTGCAGCCGGAATAAACATGCCGGCAAGAACAACTATAATCAGCTCTATAAGCAAAAGATCGGATGAAGGACACAGGGTTCTTACTCCCAGCGAGTTTTTACAGATGTCTGGACGCGCAGGAAGAAGAGGCATGGATGAAGTCGGATTTGTTGTAACGATAGGCGATTCTTATCATAACCCCGAAGAAATCGCTGAACTTGCTTCTTCCGTAGCGAATCCTCTGGAAAGCAGGTTTACGCCAAGATATTCTATGGTCATGAACCTTCTTCAAAGATTTTCTATAGAAGAATCACGGGAACTGATACTTAAAAGTTTTGGCTATCATACTTCCATAGAGCGGCTTTACCCTTTAAACGCCGAACTTGAAAATTTATCAAAGGTTATTCATAATATTACTAATTTTGATTGTCCGTATTCCCTTACCTCAGCGGATATAAACGAATATAACAAAAATAAAAACCTGTATATTCAATACAGAAAAACGGCTAAAGCTTTAAAAAGAGATGCTATGGCTGTAGGTAAGGATTTTACTCCTGAACTTGAGGAGTATGAAAATAAAGCAAAAGAATTTGAAAAGTTTGTAACAAATTCGAAATGCAATTTGTGTAAACGCTATAAAAAACATATCGGCGGGCTTGATATTCTGCCAAGATTTGAAAAGAAGTATAAAAGAATAAAAGATGCCTTTGAATATGAAAAAGATATTTACTGGAGGCAGTTTTTGAACCTTATGAAAGTTGCGGAAAAAACAGGACATCTGGAAAACAATTATCCTACTGAAAAGGGTTTAATGACCGCTACTGCAAGGGTTGAAAACGAGATTTTCTTTGTAGAGCTCCTTACAAGAGGAATTCTTGACGATTTATCTTATTCCGAGCTTGCCGCTATTATATGCGCTATTGTTACGGAAGAATCCAGAGCGGAGTTTTATAAGAAATTCAGGAATAGCCAAAAAGTGAAAAAAACCATTTATGAATGCGAAGACTTAATGAGAAAGTTGTGGAGAATACAGCAGGAGCATAATGTAGTTGTGCCGATTAACTTAAATTCAGATTACTCGGCGTTTATAGAAAATTGGGCTCTGGGTCTTGATTGGGATGAGCTGATTGAAGGCTCTGAAGTAAGCGAAGGCAACCTTGTGAGAATATTTAAACGGACTATAGACGTTCTAAGACAGATTACAGTTATTTCAGGGGTAAATCCCACTCTTGCAAAAACGGCAAGTATGGCTATTGAGTGCATAAACAGGGACCCTGTGTCTGATATTTTTTAGTTTCAACACGGAGGAATTCAAATAAAAATGCAAAATTATATTCAATTTTTAAGCGTATGGTTTGTAAACAAAGGAATTCCCATATTATTTATAATTACGATTTCAATTATTCTGTTGAAAATTATTAATCTTTTTTTAGAAGAATATTTCAACAGAATAATACGAATAAAAGACGACGAAGAGCTTGAAAAAAGACTTAATACATTAAAATTAACGCTTAAATCCATAATTGATCTGGTTATTATAGCTGTGAGCTTCACAATTGCGCTAAGCAAGCTTGGTATAGAAATTGGACCTATCCTTGCGGCGGCTGGAGTTTTAGGAATTGCTGTCGGATTTGGAGCCCAGAGAGTTGTAGAAGACATTATAATGGGCTTTTTTATCCTTGTAGAAGATCAGATCAGGGTTGGCGATGTTGTACAAATCGGAGATA
The DNA here is from genome assembly GCA_022703625.1 of Cyanobacteriota bacterium. Classification (GTDB taxonomy): domain Bacteria; phylum Cyanobacteriota; class Vampirovibrionia; order Gastranaerophilales; family UBA9971; genus JAKLDH01. The sequence goes on from JAKLDH010000042.1 coordinate 10,554, forward strand.
AAAGCGGTACGGCAGAAAAAGTTGATCTTAAAATGGTTGTTTTAAGAGATTTTTCAGGAAATGTTCATTATATAAGAAACGGGAAAATTGATATTATAACGAACATGACTAGGGATTATTCTTACTACGTCTTTGATATAGGCATTCCATATCAGGAAAATATTGATTCTGCAATTGATATTGTAAAACAGATCGGCAAAGAATTTATCAATGATGATAATTTCAAGGATGATATTCTAGAACCCGTTGAAATATCAGGAATTGACAGGCTTGATAAATCCGTTATTACCATAAAAGGCAGAATTAAAACAAAACCTGCGCAAAAATGGCTGATTGGACGTGAATTTAACTACAGATTAAAGAAAAAATTTGATGAACATAAAAAAGAAGTTCTTTTTTCTCATGATACAACCGAAATGGGGAGAGTATAAACGATGTTAAATATTGAAAAAGACGTGAAAATAATCGTAACCGACTTTGACGGAGTATTAACAGACGGATTTGTATATTTTTCCTCTGTTTCTGACGAAGAAATAAAAAAATTAAGTTTTAAAGACATAATGGGAATTTCTATTGCGCTTAAAAACGGTTATAAGGTCGCAATAATTTCAGGAGAAAAGAATTATATAATAGACAGATTAGCCGCAAAATTCAATCTTGAAGATGTACATCAAGGCATAAGAGATAAATTTTCTGTTTTAAGAAGCATTTCTGAAAAGTATAATATTCCTTTATCCGAAATTTGTTATATTGGCGATGATATAAACGATATTTCCGCTCTTGAGAGCGCAGGAGTTGCCGTAACTGTTCCTGATGCGAACTACAAAGTCAAAAAAATCCCGAATATATTAATTTCAACGGCGAATTCAGGAAACGGCGTTTTTCGGGAAGTTATTGATTCACTTTTGGCTAGATGATTTTTGATTGGTATGATGATTATTTTTACAGATCAATATATATAAAACTTAAAATTAAATTAAATTAGGTTTAAACTAATTCTAAAATCCGATATACTTATATAATATTTAAGCAAAAGTAATTATTTATATGAGATAAAGGCAGAAATAAAATTACATAGCTGTATAATGATTTTTAGTTTAACAGGAGGAAATATATGCAAATCACTCTTAACGGGAAAAATATCGACGTTACAAACGCCCTAAAAGATTATGTTAATGAAAAATTTGACAGAATTTTAAAACACAACGGTCAAATAATGAACTTAAAAGTAACTCTTAATGTTAACAAAAATCCGAGCGTTAAAAATAACAATACCGCAGAAGTAACATGCTTTTTAAACGGTTCTGTAATTAAAATAAAAGAAGACGCTGAAACGATGTATGCCGCAATAGACCTTTTATCTGACAGATTAGACAGACAGGTCAGAGAAATAAAAGAAAAACTTATAAATAAAACAAAATCCACAAATGAATCAATTAGAACAAGCGGCGCAGAAGAAGAACTTATCGAAGAAACAGAAGAAGAGGAAGAAGAAGCCGTAGCAAGCAATATCGAATAATAAAAATCAGAGCGTTTTTAAAAATAAATGAAAACAGCTGTATTAAAAGATCAATCTAAAAAACTTTATATTGAAGACATGCTTATTCCGAAGCCGGATAAAAACGAGCTTTTGATAAAGGTTGCGGCATGCGGTTTATGTCATACAGACCTGCATTATTTGGACCATGGCGTCTCTACGTTTAAAAAACCGCCTGTAATCCTGGGACATGAGGCAACAGGCATTGTAATGTCAGGCGGCGAAGTTTTTAAAGAAGGCGACAGGGTTCTTTTACCGCCTGTGTTCACCTGTGGAAATTGCAAATTTTGTCTGTCAGAGCGTGAAAACATCTGTCAAAACATGATCATGCTCGGTAATTCCATAGACGGTGCGTTTGCGCAGTTTATAAAAGTTCCCGAAAAAGATGTTATGCTTTTGCCTGATGAAATTCCGCTGGAAGAAGGCTGTATAATCGCTGATGCTATTTCAACTCCTTATCATGCGGTAATTAACAGGGCAAAAGTTAAGCCTTCTGAGCGAGTAATTGTTTTTGGATGCGGAGGCGTAGGCATTAACGTTGTTCAGATTTGCGCAATGCTTAAAGCAGAAGTTATAGCTTGTGATATTGATAATAAAAAGCTGGATATTGCAAAGGAACTTGGCGCAGCGTTAACAATTAATCCGGCGGAAGTTGAGCTGAAAGAGTTTTTAAAACAAAATGGAGGTTTAGTCGATGTTGCGTTTGAAGTTATCGGAAAGCCTGAAACAATTGAAGCGGCGTTTAAAACCCTGAATAAAGCCGGCAGATTATGCGTTATAGGTTATACGAATCAAGAGATAAAAATAAATCCGGCTAAAATCATGTTTTTTGAGCAGGAAATACTAGGTTCTATTGGATGCAGACCTTCTGATTTTCCTAAAATATTTGATTTAATTAAAGATAAAAAGATAAATCTCGACAAACTTGTATCAAACAAGTATAAACTCGATGAAATTAATCTTGCTTTTGAGGAATTAAGGGATTCAAAAGTTTTAAGAAATATTGTCCTGCCGAATGTATAGTTTTTTGTGATTCAACAGCGTTTTTCGAATCAGATCGTTTTTTAAACATATAATAAGAATGTGGCGATTTATCATTAACTTCTTTAAAGTTTTTATCCAGCGGAATAAATTTGTCTAAGGGGATTTGTTGCTTATCTAAAGAAACAAGACGACCAAGACAATCCGGCTCGAGAATAATAACGCTTCCAGGCTCAAAGCTGGGATTATTTGCCAGAGATTCAAAAAGTTCTTTTTTCGCATTGTCTGATAAATGATAAAACGCCCATCTGAAAATTAAAACAGAAGGACCTTTTTTATTTCCCGTAAAATTTTCAGGATTTTTAGCGTCAAGAACCAGATTAGCCTGTTCAAAGTTAACGCAGTCAGCAAGTTTCTTCTTAACGCTATAATAGTTTTCGCCAACATCATTAGTTCTTCTATAATTAAACAATTCATTTAAATCCAAGAAACTTGTATTGGAATATATCTTTTCTTTATCAGAATCATCTATATTTATTTCTCTTTTTTGCGCTTGATCTATTTGTTTTTTCGATAAATCCCTTGCTATTATGGGGAAATATTTTTGCGCCTTTTTTTCCCCAAGCTTATTCATGAGCTTAATTGAAAGACTATATGGCTCTGAGCCGTCTGAACAGGCATAATTATATATTTTAACGCCATCAGGAAATTCCGTTTTTAAATATTTAACGAGCGGATTTGTAAAAACTTCAGCATCCCTGAAAAAATGAGTCAGATTAATTAAATAAGACCAATCCACTCCTTCATCATTAAATTTTAATGTATTTCTTTCGGTTTTATCAAAAGTTGATCTAAAAGAAATTTCCTTATTTGCTTTGAAGGAATTTGTTTTGTGGGTATTATAATTAGGATAAGGATTAACTAAGCTGATATTCATTATGTCTTCCTTTTTAATAAAAATATGCTTATATAAAATAGCTGAATACAAAAAATTGCCAAAGGAATAAAAAATGTTTGAATTAACCGTAGAATCGCAATTTTCATCTGCGCACCATCTTCTTAACTACGAAGGCAAATGCGAAAATGTACACGGTCATAACTGGAAAGTTGAAGTTATGATTGAAGGAGAACACCTTGATAAGTCTGGAATGCTTATAGATTTCAAGATTATAAAACAACTTCTCAATGAAGTGTTGGAAGAACTGGATCATAAGGATTTGAATAATCTTGATGCGTTTAAAAACGTAAGTCCCAGCAGTGAAAATATCGCCAGGTTTATTTATTGGGAGCTGAAAGAAAAATTGCCGCAGCTTAAAAAAATTTCTGTATGGGAAACTGAAAAAGCCAAAGCGTCTTATATAGAATAAGAAAGTAATAAAAAAATTTTAACTTGATATAATTAACTCTGCCTGGCGAGTTTTGACGATTTTTATTTTTACCCGATTTTATTAATAATTCTAATTGTAGCATTCTAATATAGAAAAACATATGCTAATGTTGATTTAAATAATACGAAACCTCCAAATCAATTTGGTAGAGATACTTTTATTTTTTATTATAATTTTAATCAAAAAATGTTGACGCCATCAGGTGCATTTAATCATCAAAATACCTGTAATACTTCTAATAATGGTTTTGGTTGCGCGCAACGAATTTTGGCAGAAGGAGCTATTAATTATTAACTTTCAAAGGGGTTAAACAGCTTTAAATTCTCTACTTTCTCGAAATCCTTTGAATTTCTGGTTACAAGAGTGTAATCATGATAAATTGCCGTAGCGGCAATAATTGCATCGCCAAGTTTAATATTGTTTTTCTGTTTTATTTTTATAGTTAAGTCTTTAATTTCGCTATTTAAAGGGTATATGCATGCAAAATCAAGAAATATGCCTGCATCTTTTAAATCTTCTTTTGAAAAATTTTTCCATCCTAAGAACTCAATTTCAGAAATAATGGAAATATTGAAAGATTCGTCGAATATTTTATCGATAACTTCAACGCATTCAGGCGGAAATTCATCCTGAAAGTTATATATTATGATATTTGTATCTATAAGATATCTCTGTCCCATTCTGCCCTTAACTCTCCGGAGATTTTTTCCACATCCAGATTTTTATTTTTCCATATTCCTCGAAAATCCGATGGTTTTAATCTTTTTTTCCTGCGTTTTTGTAGGGACTCAGCAAATTCCAAAACTTTGTTTGCATCTGTTTCATCCAGTTCATTTAAAACTTTATTTAATTTATCTTTAGGCAAACTCATAATAAAAGTTCCTTTTTGAGTAAATTATATTTTTATTTTACCCGATTTTACCAATAATTCCAATTCTATACTCAAATAAAAATAAATTTCAGATTTTTGTTAAATTATTTTTGGGGCAGTATACCTGACAACTAAAAAAGTTTTAAGTAAAAATTTTTTATTATCCTTAATATATTATATTTAATAAGTTGCAACTTGAGTTAAAATAAAATAACAAATTTATTTTAACTAAATTTAAAAAAATGTCAAAAATTTTAATTGTTTGCCGAGATACTCAGATAAATAAAGATTTAACCGACCTTTTAACAGGCGTCGGTTATGAAATTTATTCTTTTTCTGACGATAAAAACGCAATAAATCAGGCGGAAAAAATATGCCCTGATATCGCAATCATTGACACATCAAGCCCTGAAATTAACACCTCCAACATATGCAAGACTTTAAAACTTAAAAACACTACAAATGACACGCAAATTATACTTTTAACTTCGAGCGAGTCCTCTTCAGAAGAAATTTTAGTCGGCGCAGACGGGTATATAACTAAGCCGTTTAATGAAAACATCCTGATTGCAACGGTAAATGCTCATTTAAGAATCAAAAAGCTTTTAGATATTTTGTATACAAATAACAGTGAACTCGCAAAAAGCTTGTACCAACTTAATGTCTTGTATAGCACAAGCTCTCAGCTTGCAGGAACTTTAGATAAAACAAAACTTATCGACATTATGAACACAGGACTTGAAAAAAGCTTGAATTTCTCTCTTTCCCTAGCCCTTATTATCAATGAGCCTGAAGACGCTTCATTAATAATAAATTCAAAATATCCCATATCGGAAAAACTTGAAGAAGCCATTAAACTCAGGGCTCTTGTCGGATATAAAAATCTTTTTGACAATAATAAACTGCCTTTTGATCTTTCGATTAAAAATATTAAGCTACAAAAGAATTTTAAAGAAAACGACGGTCTTGTTGACTTAAATTGCCTGGTTTGGGACAGGCTTTTTGCGCCGATAAGCACTTCAGATCAATTTTTTGGCACAGTTGAAATAATCAGGGAAAATGATTTTACCGGCGAAGACTCAACCTGCTTTCAGACAGTTGTAAAACAGGTTTCCCTGCCGCTTGAAAGCGCATTGTTTTATGAGGAAATAAAAAAGACAAATATTAAGCTTGAAAAGCTTGAAAGACTAAAGTCCGAATTTATTTCAATAGTTTCTCATGAGCTAAGAACGCCTATAACTTCAATAAAAAATTCCCTTGATATGATTTTATCAGGCAGAATGGGCGAAATTTCACCGGTTCAGGATAACTTTCTTACTCTTGCAAAAAGGAATGTAGAGAGATTATCAGGCATTATAAATGACCTGCTTGACTTATCAAAGATTGAAGCAGGTAAAATGGAATACAGATTTGAATCATGCAATATAATTGATCCGATTAAGTTCGTGGTTTCAACATGTGAGAACATGGCGCAAAAGAAAAATATCAGTATTAATTTTGAATTTAATAAACCGGAATATAAAGTATACGGTGATCCAGGTAAAATAGAGCAGATTCTGGCAAATTTAATTTCTAATGCTCTAAAATTCACTGAAGATAACGGTAAAGTAACTATAGGCATTGAAGAAATCAATTCACAATTATTGGATCAGGAATTCATAACTCTATATACAGATGACAAAACAGTTTTAGAAGGGGATTATATTCAGATAAGCGTTAAGGACAACGGAATAGGCATAAAAAAAGAAGACGCGCCTAAAGTTTTTGACAAATTTCAGCAGATAGAAAGCTCCCTGAGCAGGACTGTAGGCGGAACAGGACTTGGATTGCCTATTGCAAAACAGCTTGTGGAAAAGCATGGCGGAAAAATTTGGTTTGAAAGCGAGTTTGGAAAAGGAGCAACGTTTTCTTTTATAATTCCTGTTATGAAAGTTGCCACTTGTGAAATAAAGTCGTAGGATAGTTATATGCGTGAAAATACAAAAAAAACAGTCTTAATAGTTGATGACGAGCCGGATATAGTGGAAACTATAAAATTTTTGCTGGAAAGCGAGGGGTTTAACTGTTTGACTGCTTTTGACGGGGAAGAAGCTCTTAATTTGGCTAAAGAAAAGAAGCCTGACTTGATAATTCTTGACGTTATGCTTCCTAAAATCAACGGATATAAGGTTGCGAGGCTTTTAAAATTTGACGTCAAGTATAAAGATATTCCCGTGCTTATGGTTACTGCAAGGACGCAGGAAGAAGACCGTTTAATAGGCGAAGAAACCGGCGCAGACGAATATATCACCAAGCCGTTTGATATAGAACATATACTTGACAAGATAAATTGCTATTTGAAAAAATAAATTATGCCAAATTATGTTTCAAATAAAACCATAGAAAAATTAAAGTATGACCTTGTCAGAAATAATTTGATTTCTTATGAAAATCTGGCTCAGGCAGAGGAAATTTCAAGAAAAACAACTCGAAATCTTGGTCAGACGATTATAGAAGAAAAATTTATCAGCGAAGAAGACATATTGAAGTTTCTTCAGGACAATTTAGGCATTCCTTATGTTGATCTGAAAGATTATTCGCTTGATGAAAAGTGTCTTTCCTTTATTTCAGTTGAGGACGCTAAAAAATATAAAATACTGCCTCTTTTTAGAATAGAAAACGTTTTAACAGTCGCAATGGCTGATCCGCTTGATCTTTTTGTCATAAATAATCTTGTAAAATGCGTTAAATGTGATATAGAGCCGATAATTTGCTCTGAAAGATTGATTTTAGAGTTTATCGAGAAATATTATTTAAAACCGGAAAATAAAAATGCAGGATGTAAAGAGTGTGTAAATAGGGATTGGCGGGAAGAATTAGACGAAGAATTCCCTGATATTAACCATGCAGAGAAAATAATAAATTCAATTATTATACAGGCATTGCGGGAAAATGCTTTTGAAGTAATTTTTGAAAATAACAGAGGCGCTTTAAAGGTTAAATTTAGAAAATCATCAGTAATAGAGCATAAAGGAGATATTCCTGTACTGCTTTCTTCTTTGTGCGTTTCGCATATAAAAATTATATCAGGTCTTGATCCTTCTGTTACGTCTTTTCCTCAGCTTGGAAAGTTTAATTTTGCTGATGATCTTGATGATGTAACCGCAATAATCAGCTGTTTCCCTTGCAATTCCGACGAAAGGATTGTTATAAAACTTTATAGCCCTCCAAAAACTGTTCAGGAATTACCGATACCGGATGATTACAAGGATATAATCCTTAAAAGCCTTGAAAAACCGGGGATTATTCTTATTTTAGGCGAAGAATTAAGCGGAAAAAGCTTTTTAGCATACACTCTTTTAAATTCTGTTGATTCTGAAAATAAAAATGTTATGACAGTTGAATCTATTGTGAAATATAATTTACAGGGCATAAATCAATGTGAATTAAACGAAAAAATAGGGTTTTCAGCCAAAAAAGCATTGAAATATATTGATTTTAATACGCCTGACATTGTTTATGTAGAGGAAATCCTTTCAGGGAAATTAACAGAGTATGTTTTAAACTTGGCAAAATCAGGTAAAATAGTAATAACCGAAGTAAACTCAGCTACATTTGAAGGTATGAAAGAAATTTTTACTCCTGATGAGCTTAAAGCCTTTCAAAATCATTTAAATTGCGTTATAAACGTTAAAAAATTAAATGACATAAGTGTTATACCAATCCAAATAAGTTTTCGTTAATTTGTTTGTAATAATAACGAAAAATAAGATTAAGATTGTGTGGCTGGCGGCTTCGCCGCCAGCCACACATAAATATTTTAAAATTCGGAATTATTTTTGAAATTTAGTAGAAAAAGCTGATATCTACAGCCCGCGCCGCCCGCAGGGCGGCGCGGGCTGGGTAAGGGCATGGCGGATGTTTTGCCTTTGGCAAAACATCCGCAAATTAAGGCTTTATACCAAGTTACAATCAAAAGAGCATTATTTTTTGATAAGGGTTTTGCCGGCTACGCCGGCAAAACCCTTATCAACTCTTCTCCCCCTCCCCAAGGGAGGGGGCATGGGGAGGGAGATTTAATACTACATTGATTGCAACTTGGTATTACAAAAATCATCTTTTTCATTTGCCGATTTCTTTTAATGATTAACTTGAATTGCTAAATAAATAATTTTATATTTGGCGTAGCGGCTGGCTTCGCCAGCCGCTACGCCGTTTTAAGGGCATGCGGCTCGCAGGCTTTGCCTGCGAGCCGCATAAAAAATTAAAA
>JAKLDH010000043.1 GCA_022703625.1 Cyanobacteriota bacterium
GTAAAAATATACCATTTTGCAAACCCTGGCGGGCAATTCAATTCTGACAGCAAGTAGCCGCTTTATTGATATGGTATACTATTATTCGTTAGAGCGCATATAAAAACACATAAACTTGAAATCTATAACTATAATGTCCAAAATATTTACAGAAGAAAAATATACATACTCGCCTGTTCCTAAAAATAAGGGCGCAATTCCTTTGTGGTTCTGTTTTCCATCAACTTATACGATTGGCATGGCTTCTCTGGGGTATCTCTATTTGTTCAGACTTTTGGACGAAAACCCTGAAATTGCTCCTGAAAGAATTTTTACTGACACACAAGCCACAATCTATTCGCCTGAAAAAGTAGAACTTATGGGCTTTTCATTTTCTTTTGAATTTGATTTTCTTGGTCTTTTTAAAATTTTAGAAAAATATAAAATACCCTTTCGCTCAGAAAACAGAAATGATGACTTTCCTCTGATTTTTGGGGGAGGACCTGTTTTAACCGCAAATCCAGAGCCTTTTGCCGATTTTTTTGATTTTATAATAATTGGGGAAGGAGAGGAAATTCTTGATGAAATTATTAATGTTTACAAGGAAGTTAGACATTTCAAAAATAAACAGGAAAAACTCGAACGCCTGGCTAAAATTCATGGAATATATGTACCTGCTCTTTATAAAATAGAATATAAACCTGATAAAACTATAGAAAAGGTTATAAAACTTACTGATAAAGCTCCTGAAAAAATAAAAAAAAGATATATTAAAAATCTTCACGAAAGTATTTACACGCCTATTGTTGCGAAAAAATCGGTTTTTCCCGAAATGTTTATGATAGAAACCGCAAGAGGCTGTCCTAAAAGATGCAGATTCTGTATTGCAAGTTATCTTACGTTTCCCGCAAGATATCCCTGTTTTGAAACAATAAAAAACGCAATTGATACAGGGCTTAATTTTTCAAATAAACTCGGGCTTTTAGGGGCATTAATTACAGAACACCCTGATTTTGAAAGAATTTGTGATTATATTCTTGAGAAAAGAAAAGAAAATGAGTTTGAAATATCTGTTTCTTCGCTACGCATTGATACAATTACCCCTTTAATAGTAAAAACGCTTGTAAATTGCGGTCAAAGACAAAGTACTATAGCAATTGAAGCAGGAACAGAAGAGCTGAGAAAAAAAATTAACAAAAATTTGACTGAAGAAGCTATTTTTAAAGGAGTAAAAACAGCTTTTGAAAATGGGTTGAAAGGCTTGAAAATTTACGGAATGATCGGGCTTCCCGGTGAAACAGCCGAAGATATCGAAAAACTTGCGGATTTAATGATCAGGCTCAAAAAAGAAAATAAGGGTTTTAATCTTACTTTAAGCGTAAGCTCTTTTATTCCTAAAGCTCAAACGCCTTTTCAACTGGCGCAAAGACCTAAGAATTCCGAATTGGAAGCTAAAAATAATTATTTAAGAAAAGAATTAAATACTCATAAAACGCATTATAAGCCTACAAGCATTAAATGGGACTATATTCAGTCTGTTTTATCAAGAGGCGACAGAAGGCTTTCTATTCTTTTGGAAAAAGTATACGCCTATGGAGGAACGATCGGAAGCTGGAATAGAGCTTACAGAGAATTTTCCGACGCAAAAACTGCTGATATTCCTAATTTTGACTGGTATGGATTAAGAAAAAGAGTTCCTGATGAAATTTTGCCATGGAGTCTTATTGATACCGGCGTTGGAGCTGAACATCTTCTTAAGGAAGCTGAAAATTCCGGCATTTAAAAGAAAGAATAAAAAGTTTTTTTAAGCAAAATTTTTTATTCTTTCCTTATCTTTTACCGTTAACTATTTTTTATGTAAAATTCAATTAAGGGCACCTCTAAAAACTCGATTTTTTAAAATTTTTCATAAAATTTGATTGGGGTTTGGTGTAGGGGCGAAGCCCCTACCCACAAATTTCTCCCCCCTTTGAGGGGGGCAGGGGGGTAGATATAAATAATAAAATTCTTTTGTTTTTAGAGCACCCTTAAATTAATTTGGAGAAAAATTTTGAATTATCTTGATAAAGCAAAAAAGTTTAAAACAAAAAAAAGACTGGGACAAAACTTTTTAATTGATGAAAAAATTATTGATAAAATTGTTGAAACAGCAAATTTATCGCCGGATGAAATCATTGTGGAAATTGGTGCAGGCGCGGGATTTGTAACAGAAAAACTTGCAAAAAAAACAAAAAACGTAATTGCAATTGAACTTGATGATGATGCTGTTAAAGAATTGCAAAAACTGCCGTATACAAATATTAATATAATTCAACAGGATATTTTAAAGACCGAATTCTCTGAATTTGTAGAAAAACCGGTAAAAATTGTCGCAAATATTCCTTATTACATAACAAGTCCTATAATTGCCCGCCTTCTGGGAGAAATCGAACAGCCCGAGTGGAAAAACAGGGAATTAATAAAAGAAATTATCTTAATGGTTCAGTTTGAGGTTGCTAAAAGGCTTGTAGCCGATGAAAAAAGTCCGTCTAAGGAATATGGGTTAATTTCCATACTTGTAAATTACTGGTGTAAAACAGAATTAATTTGTAAAGTTCCGGCAAAAAGCTTTTATCCTTCGCCTAAAGTGGATTCAGCGCTGGTTAAATTAACTGTCAGAAAAAATCCGCTTGTTGAAATTAATAATCTTGTTCTTTTTAAAAAACTTACAAAAGCCGCTTTTGGCATGAGAAGAAAAACAATAAAAAATGCTTTTGTAAAAAGCGGTTTTGATGAAAATAAAATTATACATGCCCTTAAAAGTTTAAATATTGATCCTGATATAAGAGGCGAAAAGCTTTCAATCGTTGATTTTAAAAATATTTCTGATGCGCTTGATAAATAAAAAGGTAGTGGCTAAATTCTAAGCGCTAATTTTATTGGGGTTTGGTGTAGGGGCGCGAAGCAGTCGGCGCTGTCCGCATTTCGCAGCGAAGCCCCTACACATCAACTGTTCCCTCCCCTTGAGGGGAGGGTTAGGGAGCTTAGTCCCCTACAAAATTTAATTTTGCGAGATTTTTTAGTAAATTCAATAGGTCGAGTGAACCGCCAAAGGCGGTTCACTCGACCAAAAACAATCTTTAGCCCCCTCTCCCATTGGGAGAGGGGGTTGGGGGTGAGGGAATTTTGGACTGAATTTATAAAAATGTAGGGGAGCAAGGGTTAGGGAGGGGTGATAAAAAATCACTTCATTTTTTACCACTACCAATACAAAATTTGGTAATGAATAATTTTTAAAAGTAATATTTTAGTTATAAAATTAAATCTTAAGATTGATTTATTAAATCAATAAATTTTTTAAAATAAAGAATGTAAAAACATTTATTTTGATAAAAATTTTTAACGATTCGGGAGATTTTTTATGGGAGTTGTTATCTCAGATAACTTATCGAGAGATAAAATGGCAAAATTTTTAAATAAAGTTGTTAATAAACAGCGAAATAATGAAAAAGCATATCAACTTTTGCTAAAAGCTGATGCGTTGAGAGTAAAAAATTATTTTTGGGAAGCAATTTCCGAATATTTAAATGCATTAGAATATGATAATAAAAATATAGAGATTTATATTGGCTTAGGGCTTGCATATAAACAAATCGGTTATGCAAAAAGCGCTATTAATGCTTTTAATAAAGCTAAAAAATTTAACGCTTTTAATAAAGAGCTTTATTTTGAAGCAGGTTGTTGCTACTGCATTGATTTTATGTTTTCAAAAGCAATAAAAGAATTTAAAAATGCTTTAAAAATTTGTCCGGATTTTCCTGAAGCAAAATTTAATCTTGCGCTTTCTTATGAATTAAACAACCAAAATTCAATGGCGGTAAAAGAATATAAGAAAATGATCAGGGAAAACCCCCATCATTTAAAGTCTTATAACAATCTGGGCAGTTTATATATGAAACTGGATTTTTATAAACCGGCAATAGGTATTTTTAGCGAATTGTTAAGGCTTAATCCTGATTTTGCAAGGGTTTATCTTGGAATTGCCATATGTTTTGATAAAGTAAAGGAAAAATCTAAGGCTTTAAGATATTATAGAAAATATTTAAAATATAATCCCAATTCAGAGAACTTGGCTTATATTCTTGAGAGAATTGAGGAATTAAAAAAAGACAGAGCGCTGCCAAAGAAATGTCATTTAATGCTTGTTTCATAACTTTTATTTATGCAAGAAGTATTTTATGCTTATTATTTGAGATTCTTCGGCAAAGCCTAAGAATGACGAACCTTTATAATTAAAGAATCAAGGCGCTAATATATCAATACCAAAAATATTATTTATAATATTATTAACTTAGGTAGCAATTTAACTTATTTTTAAATGAATGTAGCTGGTTATATAATTTCATATAAAACAGATAATGAAGCAAGAGAACATGAAAACTTGCTCCAGAAACAGAAAATTGAGATTTTTTGCAAAAAAAACGGGTTAAATCTTTCTCAAATCTTGACAGAGCCGGAAGAAAGCAGACCTGATTTTCGTCCAAAACTCATAAAACTCTTAAATGATCTCTCCGGAAGCAGACTGTCTGCTCTGGTTGTATATAAATTTAACAGGCTTGCGCAGGAAGAAGACATCAGAAAATGGATTATTGACGAGTTTAAAAAGAATAAAATACAGGTCTTTTCTGTAACAGAAACTTTTTTTGATACTCCAATTAAAGAATCAGAAACAAAATCACGTTCTATAAAACTAAAAGTAAGGGATTTACCTTCTCTTCCCGAGGTTGTAACAAAAGTTACAGAGCTTGTTCAGAATCCTAAGTCTTCGGCGGCTGATCTAGGCAAAATAATCGCTCACGATTCCGGTCTGACCTCTCGTGTATTAAGACTTGTCAATTCCGCTTATTACGGTTTTCCAAAACAAATAAGCTCTATTCAGCATGCTATAATGATTTTAGGATTTACCACAATAAAAGGGCTTGTTTTATCTTCCAGTATTTTCAGGATTTTTTCTCCTAAAAATAATCTGGTAAACAGTCTTGATTATAAAAAATTCTGGAAACATTCTCTTTTAACGGCTATTGCTTCGAAGAAAATATATAAAGACCTGTTTTTTGAGGATGATGATAATATTTTCAGCGCCGCAATTCTGCACGATATAGGAAAACTTATACTGGATCAGTACGATCACGATAATTATGTAAACGTTATTACAGAAAGTCCTGAGCCGATTTATGCAAATCAGGTTTTAAAATCAGAACAAAAACACTGTGAAATAACGCATCCTTATATAGGAAACGTTGTTGCGGAAGGTTGGAATTTACCTGAAGTTCTGGCGGATGTAATAAAATATCATCATGATCCCCTAAAATCCGAGAAATATGAACGAATTACAACAGCTGTTTATCTGGGTAATTTGATTTCCCAGCTTGTTCTTGAATATGATGAATTTAGCGTTGATGTTTTTGATGAAAACGTGGTTAATCATATTGGGATTGACGAAGAGGATTTACTGAAAACTTTTAATGAGCTAAAAGAAGAAGCTAGCCAGCTTGAAGACCTTGAATCGTTCTTTAAATAATAAGAAACCGATAAATAAAAAAGACAGTTTTTATAAATTCTTAATTATCGGCTTTTTAACAAATTAACGAAAACTTATTTGGATTGGTATAAACTGTCAATTTTTTTTATGTTCTATTTTATATAAATATATGTTTGAAAATTAAAGCAAAAATTAGAGAGGTTAAAAAAATGACAATTAATTCACTGCAAAGTTATCAAAATTTTAAACCTTATAATTTAAAAAGTAATATTAATAATAAACCTCAAAATAACCCGCAAAATAAGTTAGCTGACTTTGAAGAAGAACGTTATTGCAAACCTTATATAAAAATGAATAAAACCGCTTTTAAAGGCAGAGATAATTCAATATTAATTGAAAAATATACAGATACCTTAAAAACACGAAGCGAACAATTGGAAATTTTAAATAATGATATTAAAAATGCTGAATTAAGCGGAGCTAAAGAACAAACCGGCGTCGCTCAACCTTTAACGCTAAAAAAGGCTGATGGTTCCGATGTAATTGTTAATTTAAGCAAATATCAGTATAATGACAGAAACACGCCTAAAGAGCTTTATTTGTTTAAAACAACAGAAGAAGGAAAAAACGAAAAAATAGTCGGATTTTGTCTTATGGATAACAAACTTTCAAAAAATGAATTCGGTCAGGATTGTTTATATGTAGATGATTTATTGAATCTTACCGAAGGAAATGAAAGAATAAAAGGCATTGGTTCTATAGGTCTGCAATTAATGGCTGAAAGCGCATATAACAAAGGAACTAAAGGATTAATAGAGTTTAATGCGCAAAGAATAGTCAAAGATCAGGAAGGCAAAAGCGAAGCCCCATTTCTTTTATATCTGGATAAAGGATTTACCGCTTTTGACCGTGATATAACATGTGAATTGGCAAATATAAAAGATGCCTGCGATGAAAAACAAGTTCCTTACGTCTATATGGATGAGGTTTTAAAACAAGATAACAGATTATTTGTTCCAAAAGACGTTGCAATGCATTTAAGTTCGGAAGGCAAGACGCAATGGCTTGCTAAAATACATGAAAAGCCTGTTCTTAATGAAACGCAGGATAATGTAAATTCCGGTAAATTTTAACATTCCGCGTAATTATGGGCATAAATATTTTTATTAAATAAAATTTTCGCTGTTTTATAAATCTCAACTTCTTCAGGATTATCTTTGTTATAGGATAAATCTTCAAATTCGCCGAATTCGCTCATTAAGTTATGCAGATTTATAATTAACTTGTCAGATTCCTTTTCAGGTCTTTGGGTTTCCAAGATTCTTACGGTTCTGATAAGTTCAGTGTCAAAAGCGTCAACAATAGCTGAATCAAGTCCGCAACCCATTGCCATTACGCAGAAAATTCTGTTTATTAAAGGTCTTATTTCTTTTGGGCTTCCGTTAGAAACGTTGGAAAGACCTATTGTAGTCATTACAGGAGGATCAAAGGATTCTTTAAATACCCTGATTGAATCCAGAGCCGCCATAACCTGTGATTGATCGACATTTACAGGTAAAACCAGTGGATCAAGAAAGATTTTTGAATTATCAATTCCATATTCCATAGCTTTTTCAAGAATTACGGAAGCTATTTCTATTCTTCCGTCAGGGTCTTTTGGAATACCTGTTTCATTACTGAGAGTAAGAGCTATAAGATGACTTCCATAATTAGCGGCGAGTTTTGTCATGTTCTCAAGTCTTTCAGGGTCGCCGCTGGCGCTGTTTATAACGCAATCAGCGGGGCATGGATGGAATTTAAGACCTGCTTCTATTTCGTCCATATTTGTTGAGTCAAAAGACAAATTAACGTCCAATTCATTGAGAATAATGGAAGTTAACCACCGCATTGCGCCAGCCCAATTTTTTCTTGCAGGACCTATATTAAGGTCTATCCAGTCAATTCCGGAATGAACCTGTTTTTTTGCCATATTGACAATATAGTCAGTATCTCTGTTTTCAATGGCTGACCTTGTACTTTTTGAAATAATATGTATATTTTCGCCAATTAACTTCATTTTTTAAATTTCATTGTATAAACAATATTGCTAATCCAGCATAATTCAATTTTAAATAGAATAAAATATTATGCGCAATTTTATTTTACATTCAATTTTTTTTTGATGCAATCTTCCGGCTATAGTGATTTTAAAAATATTTCTTGAATAAATCCTGTTTTTAAAATATTATCAACAATACACTATGTATAAAAAAAAGGACAATACCATGAATCCTATAATAGCAGAACTTGAAAATGAACAGAAAAAGAAAACCTTGCCTAATGTGGAACCTGGCGATTTAGTAAAAGTTTTCGTTCTTATTAAAGAAGGAAACAAAGAAAGAACACAGCCTTTTGAAGGCGTTGTAATTAAAAAACAGGGCTGCGGTTTTAGAAAAACCATCACCGTCAGAAGGGTTTTTCAGGGAATTGGAGTTGAAAGAGTAATCCCTCTTCATTCTCCTAAAATTGAAGACATTAAAATCCTTAGAAAAGGTAATGTAAGAAGAGCCAGACTTTACTACCTCAGAGAACGCACCGGTAAAGCCGCGCGCATCAAGGAAAAAGTAACCCGTTAAAATGACCATTCATTGGTATCCCGGACATATCGCAAAAGCTGAAAGAAAACTTCTGGAACAGATAAATCTGACGGACGTGGTTCTTGAAGTTTTAGACGCCCGAATACCTATAAGCAGTAAATATGAGAATCTGGGCAAATTCACCCGTGAAAAGCCCAGATTACTTATCTTAAACAAGGCTGATATTGCAGACCCCGCTCAAAATGCGAAATGGAAAGATTATCTCACCGAAACAACCGGTCAGAAAGTCATTTTAACAAGCGCATCTTCCGCAAAAGATATTTCTTCTGTGATTAAAAATACTGTTGAGCTGGGACAACCAGCTATTGATAAAATTGTTGAAAAAGGTCGGCTTCCAAGACCGGTAAGAGTAATTGTCGTTGGCATGCCAAATGTCGGCAAATCCAGCATTATAAATAAACTTATCAAAACTTCAAAGGCAAAAACAGGCTCTAAAGCAGGTGTAACAAGGACAACTCAATGGGTAAGAGTTCATCCAAAAGTTGAATTAATGGACACGCCGGGAATTATTCCCGCAAGGCTTGAAAATCAGGAAAGAGCCGCAAAGCTGGCAATGGTAAGTTGTGTCGGAGAAGCCGCTTATGACAGGATGGAAGTTTCTAAAAGCCTTATACAGCTTTTATTTGAAAAATATAAAAACGTTTTTTGCTCTTATTATAAGCTTAAAGAAATCGAAGAACCGCCTACCCTTGAAGATATAGCAAAATCAAGAAACCTTCTTTTATCAGGAGGCAAATTTGATATAGACAGAACCGCTACATTGGTCTTATCAGACTTTAGGCAGGGAAAAATCGGGAGAATGACCCTTGAAGATATACAGGAAATCACGGATTGAAGAGCTTGTTGATTTTGACAAGCGGCATGGCAATTTTATTATAGGAACTGATGAAGCTGGAAGAGGTCCTCTTGCCGGTCCTGTAGTTGCAAGCGCAGTTTTTTTTCCTGAATTTAACGATGAAGTTCTGGAAACTATAAAATTTATTGATGATTCAAAAAAATTTTCTTCAAATCCAAAATTAAGAAAAGAACTTGCAGAACAAATTAAAAAAGTTGTTAAATATAGTATTTTTGAGTGTAGCGTTGAAGAAATAGAAAAATACAATATACTTCATGCATCGCTGCTTGCGATGAAAAAGGCATGCGATGATCTTTTTTATCAAATAACCGATGTTTCAGAAGAAATAACAATTCTTATAGACGGAAATTTTATTATTTCCGGCTATAAAAAACCACAGAAAGCTGTTAAGAAGGGGGATTCCATGTCAGCGTCAATTGCAGCGGCGAGCATACTTGCAAAAGTATACAGGGACGAGTTAATGGCAGAGCTGTCAAAAGAATTTCCCGTTTATGAATGGCATAAAAACAAAGGATATCCTACTGCGGCTCATATTGAGGCAATTAAAACTTACGGCAGTTGTAAATGGCACAGAAAAACCTTTTTGTGGAAAATTATCTCCGAGCAAAAAAAAATAAACATATAATACCAAGCTGCAATCAATGTAGTATTAAATCACCCCTCCCCAACCCTCCCCTCAAGGGGAGGGAGTGAAATTTTGATGTGTTTTTCGGCGGCAGAGCCGCCGAAAAACACATCAAATAAATAATATTCGATTGAATGCGAATTGGTATAAGGTATAGTGATCTTATACTAAATTTCAAAAATAATTCCGAAATTTAAACTATTTATGTGTGGCTGGCGGCGAAGCCGCCAGCCACACAATCTTAATCTTGTTTTTCGTTATTATTACAACATTTTAGTATATCGGCTAAAGAGGTCTTCTTCTGGAATTGATTACTTTTTCGAATTCCTCGTCTTCCTTATAAGCCGCAAAAGCTTTATCCGCAAGAGCCATCTCTCTGACCAGAGGGTTAAACTGCATTGCAACGCTTAATTCTTTCAGCGCTTTATTTTTTTCTCCCAATGCAGCATAGGAACAAGCTCTTTTATATATCATAATGGCATCAACAGCGTTTGATTCCAGAGCTAAATCAAATATTTTCTTAGCCGCTTCAGGATTTCCGCTTTCAAGATACATATCTCCAAGTTTATATTGAAGTATAGGATCACTCGAATTAAGATCAAAAGCTCTTCTTAAGAAAGTTAGGGCAATATCCGGCTGATCCGCTTTTTTAAAACATTCTGCCATTATTTCATAAGCTTTATATTCAGCAGGGTTTATTTCAAGAGATTTTTGCAAGTGTTTAACGGATTCTGCAAGTTCGCCGATTTCAAAATATACAGCTCCAATGTCAAATAAACACAAAGCGTCATCAGGATTCAATTTAAGAACTTTTTTATATGATTCGATCGCTTCAGGAAATTTCTCCATTTTAGCGTATGCAACAGCTTTGTTATAGTGCGCAAGCGCAAGGCTAGGCTCTTTTGCAAGAGCTTTATCATAATATTCTATAGCTTCATCAAATTCGTTGGTGTCCAGTAAAAAATTTGCATAGTTATAAAGGATTTCATAGCTTTCAGGGCTAGCTTCCACAGCTCTTAAATAATAATCTTTTGCTGTTCTAATGCGGTTTCTGGCTACTTCAATTTTTGCTATATTAATCCAGGCAAGTGATGCAAGCTCAGGACTTTCTATAAGTTTTTCATAAGCTTGTTTAGCTTTTTCGTATTCGCCGACTTTTTGATAAAGTTCGCCGATTTCAAGATAACTTAAATACGGATCTATATTTGACAACTTTATTACCCTTTCTTTCCTTCAAAAATACAAGTTTTAATAATTTAAAAAAAATTAATTATAATAAATCATCCGGTTTAAATTCAGTAAATGATTTATAATCCTCTTTTCCCAGCGCTAATTTTGTGTGTACAAACTTAAATAGCCTGTCAATAACAGGGTTTGTATGAAACGGAGCAATTACAGAAGGTTTTTTTTCCTTCTGTTGAGAAATGGTTTTAAAATCCACATATGTTATTTTTTCTTTTTCTACCATTTCAGATATTTCCTTAAATTATAGATATACAATATTTTACTATTTTTTAATAAAATTGCTAACTAAATTTTTTTTATACTAAACGACTTTTATTATAATAATAAAAAGCATTTAAAAAAGTTATCTTTTATATATATAAAAACATATTCAATTAAAAAATTTCATAAAAACAAGAAAAACTTAATTTTCGTAATATACCAATCTAAATAAGTTTTCGTTAATTGGTAAAAAAGCTAATGTTTACAGCCCGCGCCGCCCGCAGGGCGGCGCGGGCTAGGTAAGGGTATAGCGGGCGTTTCGGCTTCGCCGAAACGCCCGCATATTAAGGCTTTATTTCTATCTGAGTTGCTAAATAAATAATTTTATATTTGGCGCAGTGGCTGGCTTCGCCAGCCGCTATTTATTACGGGCAGACACATAGGTCTGCCCCTACCGATTTGTAATTAATTTATAATTAAATGTAGGGGCGAACCAATGTGTTCGCCCCTATTCAATAAAAATTAAAATAAAATTTCAAGCTATTTCAGCGTTTCGACTAATTAGCAACTCAAGGTATTTCTTTTTAAGATCGCTATAATTAGTTTTGTCGTTTAGCATAAAAGCGTTTTTACGATCCGAAACCTTCTGATATTGAGTTTTTAGAAGCGTATGGATTAATTGGATTATTGTATTTTACTTTATCCATATTTATTAATTCCACGTTAAAACCTTCTTTTTGCAACGCTTTTGAAAGACCGAATTCATAGGCGGAAGCCTTTACAGCGGCGCTGGAAGTCTTATCCGCCGGAATTTGGGTTAACCTAAAAGCTTTAATGTCAAAAGAATCGTCAGAACCAGGCATTTTTTCTGTATCGACAGGTTCTACATAACTTGTGATTAAATCTTTATCATTTGAATCTTTATAATTTTTATATAAATCGTTTATTTTTTCCTGCATTTTTGGTTTTTCGTTTTGATCACAATTTTCAACGCTTATTTTTAATGTGCCAAATGCCGGTTTTGCCGCTGGAGCGCAATTTCTTCCCAGTCCGTTTAACATATCAATTTCTCCTTTATTTAACCTTACTATTGTATAAAACATAATCAAAAAAAAAATTTCCTTTTGATATATTTATATACTAATAAACTTGAATTGCTAAATAAATAATTTTATATTTGGCGTAGCGGCTGGCGAAGCCAGCCGCATAAAAAATTAAAATAAAATTTCAATCTATTTCAGCGTTTCGACTAATTAGCAATTCGAGTTAATAAAGTGATTCATTAATTTTTATACCAATCCAAATAAGTTTTCGTTAATTTGTTAAAAAGCTAATATGTACAGCCCGTGCCGCCCGCAGGGCGGCACGGGCTGAGTAAGGTTATAGCGGGAGTTTTGCCGAAGGCAAAACTCCCGCTAATTAAGGATTTACAAAAATCATCTTTTTCATTTGCCGATTTCTTTTAATGATTAGTATAAAGTTATTC
Organism: Cyanobacteriota bacterium; assembly: GCA_022703625.1. Lineage (GTDB taxonomy): Bacteria > Cyanobacteriota > Vampirovibrionia > Gastranaerophilales > UBA9971 > JAKLDH01. The sequence continues at coordinate 12,550 of JAKLDH010000043.1, forward strand.
TAAACGAATGTGAAGGATCCCATGGCATGAATACAACAGGATTCTTCGGGCAAAGCCCTCAGAATGACGAATTAATGCGACATTACCGCATTTGAATTATCCGGCAATTGTCCGACCTGATTTCTGCCATTTGCTTTTGCGCTGTATAAACCTTTGTCCGCAAATTCAACCAGCTCTGTTGAGGTTTTTCCATGTACTGAATATGTTGCTATTCCTAAACTTATTGTAACATTTACAGTTATGCCCTCATTAAGCTTGAATTTTTCCTCCGCTATCGCTTTACATACTCTGTTGGCAATTATAATTGCGCTGTTTGTATCCGCATCAGGCAATATAATAACCATTTCCTCGCCGCCATATCTGGCTACAACATCACTCGGCTTAACAGTTTTTTTAAGCGTATAACCAACCTGTCTTAAAACTTCATCTCCCGCCTGGTGTCCGTATGTATCATTGAATTTTTTGAAAAAATCAATGTCTATCAGCACAAGAGAAAAATTTGAATTGTTTTTATCAGCTTTTTTCATATTTTCTTTTAATTTTTCCTGAAAATACCTGTGATTATAAAGCCCGGTTAATCCGTCAGTTGTCGCAAGTTTGTATGTATATTCAAAATCTTTTGATTTAAGAACATACTTGATAATATACATCGCTGTAAAAGTAGCCGTCATAAACACAATCTGGCTTATAATTCCCACCCATAACAAATAATGTTCAAGCAAATATGATGCCCAGAAAATATATCCGAGAACAATCGCAATGCTTATAAAAGAAGAAATAACGGGTTCCCTGATTTTTATAACAACCAACGCAATTAAAAAACTGAGTAAAAAAGAAATGCCAATATCAACAAATTTATCTGCGCGTTGTATTGATTTATTGTCAAGTATATTATTCAGAACTGTTGCCTGAATCTCAACACCTGGATATATACTGCTTAAAGGCGTGCTTTTTATGTCATACAACGAAACTGCCGTTACTCCTAAAAATGCGATTTTATCTTTAAAGAAATTTTTAGCAATTAAAGGCGGCTCTCCTTTTTTAAGGCTTAAAGCTGATTTGTATACTTTCCAAAAAGGAATGTAATTATATGTGTAATGGCTTCCGTACCAGTTTATAATTATTGACCCGTTTTCATCCAGCGGAAAACTTCTGTTTCCTATTATCAATTCATTTTTTTCATTAATTACATATTTATCAATCTTTAATTTCTCTTGCCGTTTTATATAGTCAGTTGCCACTTTTAAGGCAAGATAAGGGTAATAATCATCTTTATATTTGAAAAAAGTAGGACTTCTTCTTGAAATTTTATCTATAGGATCACGCATGAAGTTGATAAAGCCAACGTTTTGAGTTGCTTCAATGATTTCATCAAGAATTAGTCTGCAATATGTAAAAGAAAACTCTGAAAAATCAATATTTTTACTTTTATTTTCAAGATTAATTTTGAATTTTTCAGGAAGCTCAGGCGCTTTGTCATTGTCTTCTCTATAATCAAAGTTCATTGAAGTGTATACATTGTCATATTTGCCTATGGTTTTGGCAAGCTCAAGGTCTTTATCTTCAAATCCCTTTTGATTTCCCACAAACATAAGGTCAAAAGCTACAGAATCCACGTTTTCTTTTTCCAGATAATGGATTGTTTCAGAATAGACTTCTCTTGACCAGGGCCATCTTCCAAGTTCATCCTGTAGAATTTCAAGGCTGTCATCATCAATGCTGACTATAACTATATTCGGATTAATAACACGGCTTTTTGCCGCCATAGTTGCTCTCAGATCATAAGTTTTGAGTTCATAAGCTTCTAAAAGCTGACCGAAGTTAAAAACTTTCTGTCCAATAAACCATATAAACAGAATTGATAAAGCTATAAATAAAAAATATGAAATTTGTCGAAATAGTTTCTTGTCCCAAATTTTTTTAATCATTTTCTTCCTCAATAATTTTTACGCTGCTCAATGGCGCGATTGCTTTCCCGTAAGGAGGAAAATCCGCCAGAATTTTTTTTGTAACCGGATGATCCACATATAACAAGACTTTTCCTTCTGCGCCTAATGGTATAGAGCCTGATCCCTGTGAAGAAAATTTAGCGTAAATTACTTTTTTAATTTTTTTCATTAAGCAGGTTTATTTTCAGTCAGGAAAAAATCTTTAGTAATAATATTATCATTTACTATAATATTATCAGTTACTGAAAAAATGAATCTTTTTAATTCTTCTGTAGTTTTATCTAACCTTCCCGGCTGTTCTAAAAATTTAAGTAAACATTCCTCGTTTTTATTCATATAAGCCTTTTCCCCGGACAAAATAATAATCTCTCTTTCTAAATACAACGTTTTTATTCATAAGTATAAGTTTGCCATTTATTAAGTTCCATAACATCATTCATGAGGTGAATTTTAAAGATGCAGGGAGGTTTAAACCATCGTTTAAACGACGTAAGCAGACTTTGTTTTTTCATTTATTTTAATGATAGTTTTTCAAACTTAAGACAGATCAATACGTTATAAGAATTAAAGGCAATCAAAAAATTCCTCCATTGGGTATAAAAAACACGATATGTTTAATTTATTGTTCTTTAATTATTAAAAATTTTTTAAAAATAATTGAGGAACTATTTATGGATATAAACGAAATTCAGGAACTTTTAGGGGAAGAAGCTGAATCGCTTTTGACATATAACCCCAAAATTTCAAAAGAACTTCTTTATCTTCCCGGAGGAGATTTTGCGGATCGGGTAATTTCTGAATCCTCAAGAAATCAGCAGGTTTTAAACTCTATAAACTGGGTATTGAATCATGGAAGACTGAAAGGAACCGGTTATATTTCTATTTTGCCTGTCGATCAAGGAATAGAGCATACGGCAGGAGCTTCTTTCGCTCCTAACCCGATCTATTTCGATCCTGAAAACATAATAAAACTTGCTATAGAAGGAGGATGTAACGCAGTAGCAAGTTCTTTAGGAGTTCTAGGGGCTGTTTCCAGAAAATATGCCCATAAAATTCCTTTTATCGCAAAGATTAATCATAACGAACTGCTGACTTATCCTGCTAAATATGACCAGGTAGTTTTTGGAACAGTCAGAGAAGCTTGGAATCTTGGCGCAAAAGGGATTGGCGCAACAATTTATTTCGGTTCTCCTGAATCTAAAAGACAAATTACAGAAGTTGCGAAAATCTTTGATTATGCTCATGGATTAGGAATGTTTACGGTTTTATGGTGTTATTTAAGAAATTCAGAGTTTAAAAAAGACAAAGATTACCACACAGCCGCAGATTTAACCGGACAGGCAAATCATTTAGGAGCCACGATACGGGCTGATATTATAAAACAGAAACTTCCCGCTGTTAATGGAGGATTTGAAGCGTTAAAATTTGGAAAAACCCATCCTAAAATGTATACAGACTTAATTTCCGATCATCCTGTCGATCTTTGCCGATATCAGGTGCTTAACTGTTATTGCGGCAGGGCAGGACTTATAAATTCCGGCGGAGCTTCAGGCGAAGATGATCTTGCGCAAGCAATAAGGACTGCTGTTATAAATAAAAGAGCAGGAGGAATGGGTTTAATTTGCGGAAGAAAAGCTTTTCAAAAACCAATGAAAGATGGAATCAATCTTTTAAATTCTATTCAGGATGTTTATCTTAATAAAGAAATAACTGCTTAAGCCCTTAATTAGCGGGCTTTTAACAACTTATAGCAAAATTAATCAATATTATAATTTATTAATCCATGATTATTGGAATTTTTGCTTTCCTTATAATTTTTTATTGTTTCAATGATTGTTGCGCTGTCTTTGTTGTTTAAAAGTTCTTCCAAAAAGTTAATAGCTAAAGATAAGTCTTTTGAAATTCCCGTAGTCTGCATAAAAATCCCCCTTTAAAATAGTCCGGCAAATAAGTATTATAATAAAAGTCATTAATATATTTACATTTAACAAGTTTTCCTCATTATTTAACAAGAAGTTCATGTTAATTAGTTTTGTCGTTTAGTATATTTAATTTTAAAATTTAAAAACAACTGTTTCATCCTCTACTTTAAGGAGAAGATATGAGTTAATCGCATGTTATTCCGAGGATGGCAAGACTTATAAAACATTATAAAAGCAGGTCGTTTTTATCTTGCTAGACGTGGGAATCTATCTATAGTGATCTTATGCCAATCAATGAAAGAAACCGGCAAATGAAAAAGATGATTTTTGTAAGTCCTTAATTTAAAAATTTATCAAAAAAAGGAAATTTTTTTTATTCATAAGTTTTGTAAGAATATCAAACTGATTAATTATAATATCAGACGTTATTATGTATATAATTGTTTAAAAAAAAGACTCGTTTTATTTAATTTTCAGATAAATTTTTAAAGTTTAGTTTTATAATAAAAGTCATTAATATATTTACATTTAACGAGTTTTCCTAATTACCCGCAAGAAATTCATGTTAATTAGTTTTGTCGTTTAGTATAATTAAAAAGAATATTTAGAATAAATGTCAGGAATCATAAATAGAACAACCAGAAGAATTTTAAATATTGTTAATTCAGACAATTTTCAAAATAAAGCGAAATTTGCGGTTCCTGCTGTGGTTGCTGGAATTTGGGGAGCGCAAACTTCTTATGAATATAAACATGCCGCCAAAGAAGATAAACAAAATTCAGTAATAAACAATGTTTTAATTGCCGCTGGAATGGTAACAGGCGGTTTGCTCGGATACAAAGGGGTTCAAAGGTTTATGAACAACCCTCCGGCTACTGACGCTTTTAGCAGGAATTTTTTTAATAAAATAGGTGAATTTTTAAGAAAATATCCCGCAAAAAATTTTCTTGAAGCCCTTAGTGTTCCTTTAGGTTCAGGAATTAGCGGCGGTGTGTTCGGTGAAGTTGCGCAAAGATCGTTTCCTTTAAAATATGATGAACCGGAAGAATTATTGCAAAAAACTAATTCCTATATTGAATCCAGTCTAGGTCCCATTTCACAGGTTATGTTTCCGGGTTCTAATGTAATTGAAACAATAGACCCTTCATTTGCGACAATGGTCGGATATTCTGTAGGGAAAGAAAAAGGAGTTAAAAAGAAAATTAAAAAATTTATTTCTGAAATAATTGGCAGTTCTATTGTTCCGGTTGCGATTGTTTTACCTATAACGACAAAATTAAGCTCTAAAATAAATAATAAAGCAGTATTGGCAACTATTGCAGGCGGAACTGGAATTATAGCTTCATTTGCAGGAAAAGCCGCAGCTTCATGGTTTGATAAAAAAGTAACAGATAAAATGTTAGAAAATAAATTATGGGAAGATATTGCATTAAAACAGCGTCAGTTGATTCAAGCCTCTATGTTTACAAATAATCCGATAGAAAAACAGCAAATACAAAATCAGGTTCAAAGCCTTAAGACACTTGAACATAAAATCAAAAAAGCTGATGGTGATATCTCTTCAGCAATTTTAAAATTGGGTTATAAAGCAAGAAGTTTATATAATAATCAAAATTCTGATATAAAATAATAACTTTTGACTGATAAATACTTGGGTTGCTAATTAACTTGAATTGCTAAATAAATAATTTTATATTTGGCGTAGCGGCTGGCTTTGCCAGCCGCTACGCCTTCTTAAGGCATGCGGCTCGCAGGCAAAGCCTGCGAGCCGCATAAAAAATTAAAATAAAATTTCAATCTATTTCAGCGTTTCAACTAATTAGCAATTCGAGTTAATTAGTTGAAAAGCTAATATCTACAGCCCGCGCCTTCTATAAAAACAACTTTTTATAATTTCCTGAAAACTTATTCAAAATATAATATAACGAAAACTTTTTTAAATGTGAAATTTGAATATAAATAATATTTGATCTTTGGATTAATAAAATCATAAACCTTATGGTTAACTTTTGAATGAAAAAATTAACCGCGCGGTTGTTTATAATTAAGCCATAAACATTCATACTAATATGCAGGTAGGGAAATTTAATAACTCCTCTTGTTATTATATCCATTTAATCTTGGGAGGCTGGAAATGCTTGGCAATATAACTAACGATAATTTGATTACAGGACCTTCTGTTAATCAGAGTGAACATATTAGAGAGATTGAGAAAGAAGGCAATTCAAAAAACCCTTACGTTAAGTCCGCTGAATTTAACGATTCTCTGGAGATTTCCAAAGAAGCAAAAGAACTTCTTCAAAAAGAACAGGACATTGAATTTTTCACATCGCTTGCGCTTGAATCGCCATATACCAATGAAGATTTTAACGCAATTTTAGAGCTTATTCAAAAAGGTGAATATATCGATAATAAAGACCTTGCAGAGGCTCTTGAATCAGACAATGATTTATTAAATTATCTATTCCAGGATATTAGCGCCGCTTCCTAATATCAGGTTGCGTTTAAACAAGTAATAAAAACGTTACCCTAACAAAATGGCTTTTTCTAATAGTTTTTAATAAGGTTTTTGCCGGCTACGCCGGCAAAAACCTTATTAACTCTTCTTCTCCCTTTTTACATAAAAATATTTATCTGCCTGTATTTTTAAAAAGTTTATACTAAAATGTTGTAATAATAACGAAAAACAAGGTTAAGATTGTGTGGCTGGCGGCTTCGCCGCCAGCCACACATAAATAGTTTAAAATTCGGAATTATTTTTGAAATTTAGTATATCTCCTTAAATAAATTATTTAACTCGAATTGCTAATTAGTCGAAACGCTGAAATAGATTGAAATTTTATTTTAATTTTTTATGCGGCTCGCAGGCTTTGCCTGCGAGCCGCATGCCCTTAAAACGGCGTAGCGGCTGGCGA
>JAKLDH010000044.1 GCA_022703625.1 Cyanobacteriota bacterium
AAGACTCAGGTATATTTGCAGTTAAACAGCCCTCGTCAGCGTTTATTGAAAAGCTCAAAACTGAAGGCACAACCTCTGTAATTGGTGAGGCATTGCTTACAGATTATATTTTGCCGTTTGAAATTCTATCATTATTATTACTTGCGGCTATAACAGGCGCTGTTGTTATTGCAGGCAAAAGTAAAGAAAAATTAATTAATCCTACAACTCAGATAGGGGAGGAAAATTTTGAATAATAATTCAAGTAAATGTAAAAAATGTAACATTTTATCGGAACTTAAAAACCCGTTTATATACGTTTGTTTTTTATTAATTGTACTTTTTTTCATACCCACAACGGAAACTTATAACTTGCTAAAAATAATATCAGCGCTATTTGTTATTATTTATGGTCTAAACCTTGGCGCATTCAGGAAAAGAAGAGAAATAAAAGACAATAACGAGATAACCAGGGAACAATTAGAAGAAGTTGAAAAAAAACTTGAAGAATTATAATAAAAGTGGAGCGGTATGTAAATGAGTGTTGAAGAAGTTTTAATACAATTTTTTAATGTAGGACTTACGCATTATTTGCTTTTAAGCCTTGTTCTGTTTTGTATAGGCATACTGGGATTGATTATTAGCAGAAACATAATCAGGGTATTGATGTCTATAGAGATTATTTTAAGCTCAGTTAATGTTAATTTTGTTGCATTTGCAAATTATACGGACTTGTGCGATCTTAAAGGACAGGTTTTTGCAATATTTATAATGGCTGTAGCTGCTGCGGAAGCCGCATTGGGACTTGCTCTTCTGCTTGCACTGTATAGAAATAAGCCTTCTGTTGATACAGAAACATATAAAGAACTAAACGGGTAAGAATTAAGGAGTAGAAAGTAAAATGGACCAGTTTCTGGAATTTTTTATAGAAAATGCGGGAATTATTGCTGCGTTACCGCTGTGGACATTCTTAATTATTATCTTTGGGCAAAATCTTGGGGTATATGACAACAAAAAAATAACGGTATGGCTTACCTGCGCAAGCACATTTATTGGGTTTCTATGGGCTTTATTTATTTTTTTATGGACTTTAGGCGCTGAAGAACCTTTTACAAAAAATATTGCCTGGATAAATGCAGGAAATATACAGTTATCGTTCGGTTGGCTTCTGGATAACCTTGCTGCTGTTATGCTTCTGGTTGTAACCAGCGTAAGTTTACTGATACAAATTTATTCGCACGGTTATATGAATAAAGATGAAGGCTATCACCGATTTTTTTCTTATTTAAACCTTTTTAACTTCTCTATGCTTGGTCTTGTTTTAAGTAGCAACCTTTTTCAGATTTATATTTTCTGGGAACTTGTAGGCTTATCAAGTTATTTGCTTATTGGCTTCTGGTATAGAAGACCCTCAGCCGCTCATGCGGCAACAAAGGCGTTTATAATTAATCGAATAGGGGATTGTGGATTATTGATAGGCATTATTTCCTTTCTATTCTTCTCTCTTAACTGGTGGGCGGCTAGCGGCGATGTCTATTTAAGCTTTACTTCATTGCAACCTGCCGCCGAATATGTTCTTACATCGGCAGGACCGATTGTTTATTTTTTGATAGCAACAGCGATATTTTTGGGTCCAATGGCAAAAAGCGCGCAATTCCCGCTTCACACCTGGCTTCCTGATGCGATGGAAGGTCCTACGCCTATCAGCGCATTAATTCACGCCGCAACAATGGTAGCCGCAGGTGTTTTCCTTATCGCCAGGGCGTATCCTGTCTTTGAAGCTTCTTCATGTGTAATGACAACAATAGCATGGATTGGCGGAATTACCGCATTTATCACTGCTACAATAGCATTAACCCAATATGATCTCAAAAAGACCCTTGCTTATTCTACTTGTAGCCAACTTGGATTTATGGTAATGGCAATGGGGGCGGGAGCATTTGCCGCAGGGCTGTTTCACCTGGTAACACACGCTTATTTCAAAGCTATGCTCTTTCTCTGTTCCGGCACAGTCATACATGGACTTAATGACCAGCAGGACATGCGATTTATGGGCGGTTTAAGGAAGCATATGCCGGTTGTTGCATATACTTATCTCATTGGATGCCTTGCAATTTCAGGAATTTTACTTAGCGGGTTCTGGTCAAAAGAGGAAATTTTTTCAGGACTGTATGCGGGAAATAACGTTTCTTTACTGTCTTTAGGGCTTATCGTCGCATTTATGACCGCATTCTATATGTTTAGAACATATTTTTTAACCTTTGAAGGACAATATAAAGGGCATACACATCCTCATAATTCTCCTAAAGTTATGACTGTTCCATTAATACTGCTTGCTATTCCGTCTGCTTTACTGGGTATAATGTTAAGCGGCAAATTTTTCTTGCCATCCTTTGATAAATACATAATTGCCGGTAAAGAATCATTTATTCATCTGGAACATAATGAAAACCTGTTATTACCTGTTATTTCAATTCTAATTGCTCTTTCCGGCGTTTTAACTGCGGCTTTTTTCTTTTGGGACGGATTTAAAGAGAAAAGAGAGTCTGTAAAAATCACTGCTGATAATGTTATTAAGTCAGCAAAACCTATATATGCCCTTACTACGAACTTATGGTACATAGATAAATTCTATTACGCCTTTATTGATAAAGTTTTTCTACCTATTTGCAATTTTATAAGCAGGTTTGATAAATATATAATTGATGGGCTGGTAAATCTTACTGCCACTAAGATACGCTTTGAAGGTTGGGTTTTAAGGCAGTTTCAAACAGGTCAAATCCAGACATATCTTGCTATAATGTTTGCAGGCCTCATTGGTCTTGTTTTAATATTTGTTTTACTTCAGTTATTATTGATTTAGAGGGAAATAATGAGTTTTTTATCTTTGACATTATTAATATTTTTACCGTTAGCCGGTGCTTTAATTATATATGGTCCGTGGTTTCCGCAGAACGAGGTTAAAATAAGAAGATTTGCCAAAGGTTTTGCCGGATTTATTTTTGTTTATTCGCTTCTATTTCTTGCTTTTTTTAATCCAACGGAAAAGGGGTTTCAATTTACTGAAACTTTAACTTTTCCGGATGGTTCGCCTTGGATTGAACCTCTGGGAGTTAATTTTTCTCTTGCAGTTGATGGAATTTCAATAATATTAGTGGTTTTAACGACATTTCTTGTGTTGCTTGGGCTTATAGCAAGTAAATTTAGTATTACGAAACGGCATAAATTTTACTATTCAATGATTTTTGTTTTGCAGACCGCAATTTTAGGCGTCTTTACGGCAAAAGACCTATTCCTATTTATTCTTTTCTGGGAAATCGAGCTTATACCTATGTATTTCCTGATTTCCGTATGGGGAACAGGAAAAAAAGAGTACTCGGCGATGAAATTTGTACTTTATACATTCACCGGAAGCATATTTATGCTTGCTTCTATACTAGCAGTTGTTTATTATAACTACATACAGACAGGTATTTGGACATTTGATCTTAATACATACACATATATGAAGGCTTTTACATATCCGACGTTATTTGGAATACTCACTTTTCTGGGATTTTTTATTGCGTTTGCTGTAAAGCTGCCTGTAGTGCCTTTTCATACTTGGTTGCCTGATGCTCACGTTGATGCGCCTACGCCTGTGAGTATGTTGCTTGCAGGAATGCTTTTAAAAATGGGCGGTTATGGAATGATACGAATGAATTTACAGATGATGCCTGAAATATTAAAAATATTATCGCCTTTAATCGTTATATTTGCCGTTATAAACATAATCTATGCCGCTTTAATTGCCATCGCTCAAAAAGATTTGAAAAAACTTGTCGCTTACAGCAGCGTGAGTCATATGGGAATTGTACTGTTAGGAATAGGCGCAATGAATATTGCAGGGGTTTCAGGAGCTGTTTTTCAAATGGTAGCTCACGGAATAATTAGCGCTGGGCTTTTTATGATTGTGGGGGTTATTTATTTAAGAACTCACACGAGAGAAATAGCGGAACTTGGAGGTTTAGGGCAAAATGCGCCTAAAATAATGTATTTCTCAATGATTATTGCTTTAGCTAGTCTGGGATTGCCTCTTTTAATAGGCTTTGCCGCAGAAACATTAACATTTTACGGCGCATTTACCTCAAATGTATTCAACGGATTCTATATTTTAAACCAATACATACCTTTATCTATCCGTTTACTCACGGCAATAGCGATTATTGGGATAATTTTCGCCGCTATTTACATTCTATGGATGTTTCATAGAGTTTTTTGGGGCAATATGTTCGATAAATGGGAAAAATTTCATGACGCATCGCCTCATGAAATGGTCGTATTAATCTCTTTGATATTTGTAATCGTCGTTTTTGGCGTTTATCCGGCAGGTTTGATAAATATATTTGCGCCAACCATAAGCAGTTTTATGAATTTGATCTAACAGGGAGTTTTTAATGGAACTTTTAAATGATATAAAAAATGTGTTTTTACCGGAATTTATTATAACCCTATTTGCCCTTCTGGCATTAATTTTGAGCTTTTCTTTAAAAAAAGAGCATCAAAATTTGATATTTTTTACAAGTGTCGCAGGAGTGATTTTCGCCTTGTATTCGTTGATGCTTATGGGCGTTTCTATTGAACAGCAAGGGTTTTACGAAAGTTTTGTTTCTAATAATTTCACAGCCGCTTTCAGAGTCATAATCCTTATAGGGACTGGCTTTACTTTATTTTTATCCAAAGATTATATTGCATCCTTCGGTAAAAGCATTGGGGAATTCTATTTTCTATTGTTAACAGCCACTTTAGGCGGAATGATATTATGCGGAGCAAATGATCTTGTTGCGGTGTTTATAGGGCTGGAAACGCTTAGTATATCAAGCTTTGCGCTTTGCGGATATACAAAATCCGACATTTTAAGCAATGAAGCGGCTTTAAAATACCTAATTTTCGGCGCTGTTGCAAGCGCAATTATGTTATACGGATTTTCATTTTTGTATGGAATCACAGGCGAAACAAATTTTACTTTCATAGCTTCTTTTATTCAGAATTACAACTTTAATTCACTTTTAATGATAGCTTTTTTAATGATATTAGCAGGTTTTGGCTTTAAAATTTCCGCTGTTCCTTTTCAGGCTTGGACTCCTGATGTTTATCAAGGCGCTCCAATTCCTGTTGCCGCATATTTATCTGTTGTGTCAAAAACAGCGGGTTTTGCCGCTCTCATAAGGTTTGTAGACATAATTTTCGTGGAATCAACTTTATTTGCGATAACACTTGGAGTAATCGCCGTTATAACCATGACTGTCGGGAATTTAATGGCTCTTGATCAGCAAAATATCAGGCGGTTACTGGCTTACAGTTCAATTGCGCATGCGGGGTATATCCTTCTCGGGCTTGCTATAATGACAAACGACGGCATAACAGCCATAATCTTTTATTTAATAACCTATTTGTTTATGAATTTTGGCGTTTGGGCTGGAATAGAACTCTTTGCGCTTGCAACAGGCAAAGATAACATTGATGATCTTAATGGATTGGCTTATAAACACAGATATTTTGCTTTTGGATTAGTAATTTGCATACTTTCATTGGCTGGAATTCCAATTACAGCAGGATTTTTTAGCAAATTTTACTTATTTAAAGCAGTGATTTCAGCGGGTTATGAATACACGCCGTTGCTTGTGATCGCTTTAATCAATACTGTGGTTGCAATTTTCTATTATATGCGCGTCATTAAAGCGATTTATGTTATGCCTGATGAAGAAGTCAGATCAGCCGATATTTTTAGAATTTCTTTTCCCGTAAGGCTTGTTATGCTTATAAGTGTTGTAGGGGCACTTATACTGGGCATTTTTGCCTCTCCGTTTATTGAAAAAGCTAAAACAGTAAATATATCAGGCATTGAAACCATTTTGCCTTAAAATATAAAGATCTGAGAAAATAAAGCTTTAATTAGCGGGTTCTTTCAATGATTGACATAGCATTACTCGTTTAAAAGGGCTTTATTAAGGCTTCTCGGGCTTATAACATCTCTTCCAAGTAGCTCAGCTGTTTTATTAGTGATTAATTGCAGGATAATAACGCATATAAATGCTGTTATTATTTCATCCTGGTCTTTAATTTCTATAAAAATATCTGACTGGGTCGGATATGCAGAAGAATCATGCCCGATTGTTATTAAAAAAGGAGCTCTTTTCTTTTTAATTTCCTGTGTGTTTTTAAGAGCAAGGTTATAGCTTTGTAAATCATCAAAAGCTCTTGTTTGTATTGATAAAACGATGGATTTTTCGTCAAGAACCGCAATATGACCATGCATAAATTCACCTGTCGGAAAACCAAAAGCGTTAATATAGCAGGTTTCCTGAATTTTCAAGGCGGCTTCTTCCGCAAAAGCCCAATTCTGTCCTCTTCCAAGAATTATTAATGAGTTGAAATCTTTTATTTTCAACGCTATAGGGTTAATTTTTTCGCTAAATTCTTCTATAGCAAGTGAAATTTTATCCGGAATCAAAAAAATCTTTTCTTTTATAGCTTGTATCTCTTCTTTGGGAAGGGAATTTCTTTTTTCCGCAAGGTGAATTCCGAATATATAAAGACAAATCAGCTGACAGGTAAAGGATTTTGTTGCGGGGATGCTTTCTTCTGTTCCCGCTAAAATAAGCATGCCGCTGTCTGCAAGCTTATGAATAGAAGATGTTTCATTATTTGTTATGGAAAAAACAGAAATGCCTGCTGTTCGGGCTTTTTTAAGAGCCGCAAGCACATCAGCGGTTTCTCCTGACTGAGATAAAGAAATTATTAAGTCGTTTTTATTTAAAACAGGGCTTCTATGCGCAAACTCTCCTGCATAATCAACTATAACAGGAATATTTGCGGTTTTTTCAATAAAAAATTTCGCAAAATTCGCCGCATTTCTAGATGAGCCGCTCGCTGTTATGTATATTTTTTCGATTTCCTGCTCATTTACAGGAATTTTTATGTTTTTTATGTTTTTTTCCTGATCAAAATAAGCTTTTAATGCCGCTTTTAATGCGTCAGGCGTTTCTTTAATGTCTTTAAGCATAATTCTATTTTAAATATTTATTTAATTGTTGAGCAATTTTTTGAATTAAATCTTTTTTAATTATATAGGGAAAAGTTTTAAAAAAAAATATCGGGGGAAGTAAATGATTAGAAGTTGTAAAAAAATTTTTGAAAAAATCAAACAAACAGAAAAAATTTTAAAAACTGAAAAAAGCGTAATACCTGCCTATACAAAGGAAAATGCGCATAAACCAGCTTTGAAAGTGGATTACGAAGTTATTGAAGAATTTAAAAGTTTGAAAGAAAATATAAATGCGGACAGAAAATATACCGCAAAATTGGCATATCAGCCGGTAGTCTTAAAAAGCAGAAAATGGGAATAAAAAGACCTTTAAACAGCATTTATATTCATATTCCTTTTTGTAAAAGCAAATGTCATTACTGTGATTTTGTTTCTTTTGCAGGGAAAATTTGCAGTATTGATGCTTATTTTACAGCTCTTGAAAAAGAAATTTCTTTTTACTTAAAGGACTATAAGGATAAAAAATTCCAAACAGTATATATTGGCGGAGGAACCCCTTCTTTAATTGACGTAAATTACTATGAAAAGCTTTTATCAAACATAAGCTTCTGTGAAAATCCTGAAATAACAATTGAAATGAACCCTGGAGGCGTTTCTTTTGAATATCTTGAAAACCTGAAAAAAATCGGATTTAATAGGCTAAGTATTGGTGTTCAGAGCTTTGACGACGATATTTTAAAGATCATAAACAGACCGCACAATTCTTATGACGCTATAAAAGTTGTTAAAGACGCTCAAAATGCCGGGTTTAAAAATATAAATATTGATTTGATATATGGATTACCGCAACAAACATTTTTAGGGTGGCAAAAAACACTTCATCAGGCAATTAAGCTTGAAATAAATCATATTTCCGCTTACGGATTAAAAATCGAAGAAGGTACGCAATTTCATTCTAATCCGCCTCAAAACCTGCCTGATGAAGATGAAACCGTTAAAATGTATCTTAAAACAGTTGAATTACTCGAAAACAATGGCTTTAATCATTATGAAATAAGCAATTTTTCCCAAAAAAGCTTTGAATCACAACATAATACGGCTTATTGGAATAATGAAGAGTATTTTGGATTCGGATTAGCGGCTCATGGATATATTAATTCTGTAAGATATTCTAATAAATACAATCTTGATGATTATATATGCGATCCTTTAGAAAAGGCGAAGCAAAATAAGCTTTCCGCTAAAGAAATCGTTGAGGAAGCTATATTTCTGGGTTTGAGATTGAGAAAAGGCATAAATATTGTCGAATTTAAGCAAAATTATTCCTTTGATTTATATGAAAATTATAAAAAAATCATAAATGACAGCATTTCAAACGGAATGATGAAATTTAGCGGAAACAGACTTAAATTTACAAAGCAGGGAATGCTTTTAAGCAACAATATTCTGGCAAATTTTATTTAAAGAAAGAAAAGCCGGGCTAAGTAATGATTATTTTTTCAGAACACTATATCAATTATCTTTTTTAAAGAACAAGCAAAAAATTTTATAATATTTCTTAATTATGCATTATAATAAAAAATATTATAAAATTATAATGCAGGTTTATTTAAATAAGAGGTTGATTGTGTCTGATTTTCAAAACTTGATTGATATAGCGGATGAATTTAAACTTAAAAAAGACTTTAAAAACGCTATAGAAAATTATAAAAAAGCGCTTGCAATAAAACCGCAAAATTATGAAACACTGGAAAAGCTTGCAGATTCTTTCTTTTGCCTTAGTGATCTTGAAAAAGCAATAACTTTTTATCAAAGCGCTCTTAATTCCAAACCTGATTATATACTGGCTTTAGTAGGGATATCAAAGGCTTATGAGCTTACTAAAAAGCTTAATAAAGCTGTTGAATATATGGAAAAAGCCTATACAGCCACAAATAATGATGCGGATGTGGCTTATAATCTTATACTGCTTTATATGGCAAATAATGATTATCAAAAATCGACGATATCTACAGAAGAACTTATCCGCAAAAATCCTGATTTTGATAAAGGATATTATCTTCAAGGTTTAAATTTTGAAAAAACAGGTAATATTGAACAAGCGATTGAAAATTATCTGAAAGCAACAACGCTGAATCCAAATAATTTTGAAGCGTATTTAAACATTGGAATTATCTATTTAAATAATCAAGACTTTCAAAAAGCGGAAGAATATTTTGAAAAAGCTCTGGAAATAAACTTTGACAGCGTAAAAGTTCATTATTACCTTGGCATGACTTATGTTGAAGAAGAAAATTACGAAAAAGCAATTCCTGAATTTAAATATGTAATTATGTTTGAACCCAAAAACATCAGCGCATACAGTAATTTAGGTCTGGCTTACGGGTATCTGGGCTGGACGGAGGAGGCTCTCAGCGAATTTAAGCTTGCGGCTGACATTAATCCGAATGATTCGGAAATAAGATACGCTTTAGGCTATATTTACTATAAAAATAATGATTATGAACCGGCTAAAAATGAATTATTAAAAACTATTGAGCTTAATCCTTCACATGCTCAGGCATATTCAACTCTGGGTTCAATTTATGCGAGTGAAGAAAAGTTTAAAGAAGCTGTTTTTAATTTTAATGAATCCCTTAAAATTAACCCTAATGATGCGATAACATCCTATAACCTTGCTTCCGCATATAAGGCGATGGGTTCAAAAGATAAAGCCATTGCGGTTTTTGAAAGAACCATAAGCCTTGATCCTTCTTTAATTGACGCTTGTTATACGGTTGGAACGCTTTTTTTAGAAAAACAGGACTTTGAAAAAGCTAAATATTATTTTGAACTTTCAATAAAAACTAATGATAAATTCGGCGAGGCGTATTATGGGCTTGGAATGTATCATCTAAAACTTCAGGAAAGCCAGGAAGCGATTGATTATTTTGACAAAGCTTTAAGTTATAACAGGAATATCCCTGACGCTTATTATCAAAAAGGGCTGGTTTACAGAGAACTTGGGAATCTTGAGAACGCAATAACTAATATTAAACAAGCATCTGCGCTTAAACCGGATAATGCCGTTCTTATGAATGAACTTGGACTTACTTATCAAGCTAAAAGCGATCTGGAGGCGGCTGTTTTTTATTACAGAAAAGCAGGCTCTTTAGACATTTACAACCCTGAATATAAGCATAATTTAGGACTTGCCTTGTTTGAGATGAAAAGATATCAGGAAGCGATCGTGGAATTAAGGAGAGTAATCCGTTTTAATCCTGATGACCCTGATATTTATTTTAATTTGGGGCAAATTTTTGAAATAACAAATAATCATATTGAAGCGATAAGGGCTTATAAGGAATTTTTAAGAATCAAAGGGGCTAAATCTCCGCAAAAAGATAAAATTGAGGAAAAAGTTAAATATCTTTGTAACTGTCTTGAGATTAAAAAAGCAAAATTCAGATGTGATGATTTAAATAATGCGGAAGACAATAAAAATTTTCTTAAGCATATAAAAAAACTTTTTAAATAAAGGCTTGAATAACTTACATGATTTTGTATAAATCTTTAATAATTTATTAAAAAATATATAAATAAATTATTATTCAATTATACTAAACAACAAAACTAATTAACATAAATTGTTTGCGAATAATGGGGAAAACTCGTTAAATGCAAACATATTAATGACTTTTATTATAAAATCAAATTGGATTTAAAAAATTAGGGGAAACTTTTTTATGATAGATTTTAATAGATTGACTGAGCAGACTCAAAAAACTGTGCTTGCCGCTCAACAAGTAATGTTGCGTTATAAAAATCCTCAAATACTTCCTGAACATTTGTTTATAGCCATGTTAGAAGACCAAAACGGCTTTACCATCTCTATTTTAAAAAATATAAAAACAAATATAAATTTATTAAAGGAAAATGTTGAAAAAATCCTTGCAAATAAACCAAAAGTAACTTATGAAATTCAATCCGCTCAGGTTTATATTAGTATTGAGCTTAAAAATGTATTCGATCAGGCTGAAGAAGAAGCTAAAAGACTTAAAGACAGTTATATAACTTTGGAGCATATACTAATTGCGATGAGCAATAATCGTTCAACCGAACTGGGAAAGATTTTTGAACAAAATGGCATTACAAAAGAAGCAATATATAAAGCATTAAAGGAAGTTAGAGGTTCATCAAGAGTAGATTCTCCTGATGCGGAAAAAACCTTTCAGGCATTAAAAAAATACAGCATTGACCTAACGGAACTAGCGAAAAAAGGCAAGCTCGATCCTGTTATAGGAAGAGATTCAGAGATAAGAAGAACTATTCAGGTTTTAAACAGAAGAACTAAAAACAATCCCGTACTGATCGGCGAACCAGGCGTCGGAAAAACTGCAATTGCAGAAGGATTAGCATTAAGAATAATTCGAGAAGACGTGCCTGAAAGCCTTAAGAACACAAAACTTATTTCTCTTGATATGGGAGCAATTGTAGCAGGCGCAAAATTCAGGGGAGAATTTGAGGAACGCTTAAAAGCGGTCCTCAAAGAGGTTCAGGAAAGCGAAGGCGAAATAATTATGTTTATTGACGAACTTCACACTGTTGTAGGAGCTGGTTCAACAGAAGGGTCAATGGATGCGGGAAATCTTCTCAAGCCTTTGCTTGCCAGAGGTCAATTAAGATGTATTGGCGCCACCACAATTAACGAATACAGGAAACATATAGAAAAAGACCCCGCTCTTGAACGGCGATTTATGCCTGTTTTGATTGATGAACCTTCTATAGAAGACACCATAAGCATTTTGAGGGGTTTAAAAGAAAGATATGAAGTTCACCACGGGGTTAGAATAAAAGATTCTGCTTTAATTTCTGCTGCAAAGCTTTCTGCAAGATATATTACCGATAGATTTCTTCCTGACAAAGCTATTGACCTTGTTGATGAAGCCGCATCTTCGTTGAGGATTGAAATTGACAGTATGCCGGCAGAAATCGACACGATGGTCAGGCATAAAACCCAGCTGGAAATTGAAAGAGAGGCTCTGAAAAAGGAAACAGACGAAGCAAGCATTGAGCATACAAAGAGCCTTGACAGGGAAATCACTGAACTTCAGGGAAAAATTGACGAATTAAAAACGCAATGGGAAAAAGAAAAAGGTGTTATTTCCGAGGTTAGAAACCTTAAAGAAGAAATAGAGAAAACAAAGCAGCTTGTTGAAGAAGCTGAAAGAGAAGCTGACCTTGCAAAAGCCGCAGAATTAAAATACGGAAAACTTATAGGACTTGAAAAACAGCTTAAAGCCGATGAGGAAATCCTCGCCCATAAAGACGAAAACGCCATGCTGAAAGAAGAAATCGACGAGGAAGACATAGCGAAAGTCGTAGCGAAATGGACGGGAATTCCCGTAACCCGCCTAATTGAAAGCGAACTTAAAAAGCTGTTAAGGATGGAAGACGAACTTCATAAAAGAGTTATAGGTCAGAATGAAGCTGTAACCGTTGTTTCAGAAGCCGTAAGAAGAGCAAGAGCCGGACTAAAAGACCCTAATAGACCGATAGGTTCGTTTATATTTCTTGGACCTACGGGAGTAGGGAAAACCGAATTAGCAAAAACCTTGGCTGAATTCCTTTTTAACGATGAAAATTCGCTTATTAGAATTGACATGACGGAATACATGGAAAAACATTCTGTTTCAAGGCTGATAGGAGCGCCTCCTGGATATGTAGGCTACGAAGAAGGCGGTCAGCTTACAGAACATGTGAGAAGAAAGCCTTACAGCGTTATTCTGTTTGATGAAATTGAAAAAGCTCATAACGATGTGTTTAATATAATGCTTCAAATCCTCGATGACGGGCGGCTTACCGATTCCAAGGGAAGAACTGTGGACTTTAAAAATACCGTAATCGTCTTAACCAGTAATATAGGCAGTCATTTAATCCTTGAAAACACATTGTCCTTGGGTTCTTTAGAAGGTTTTGACTCTGTAAAAGACAGGGTTATGGATTTAATGAAACAGCAATTTAAGCCGGAATTTCTCAATAGAATTGACGAAATCGTTTTCTTTAAAGGACTTAGCCTGCAAAATCTGGAAAAAATCGTTGATATACAAATAAAAGGGCTCAAAAAATTGCTTGCAGAGCGGAATATTGAGATTGATCTTTCTGATGAAGCAAAAGAGATTCTTGCTACCAGAGGATATAACCCCATGTATGGGGCAAGACCTTTAAAGAGAGTAATCAGACACGATATAGAGAACCCGCTTTCCAAAAAGATACTGGAAGGACAGTTTTCAGACGGCGATAAAATCTTTATTGACATAGAAAATGATGAATTAATATTTAAAAAATGACTTATTGTATTTATAAATTCTTAATCAACTTATTTTGATTGGTATATAATAATTTTAAAAAAGTTAATTTGTATAAATAGGAGAAATTATTGTGGAGATTAAAGGAAAAGATTTTTTAAGACTTTTTGATTATAATAATGAGTCTTTAAATAACCTTTTAGACCTCGCTAAAAGACTTAAACAAGAAACAAAAACAGGTCAAACCCATCATATATTGCAAAATAAAACTCTGGTAATGATTTTTGCTAAACCAAGCCTGAGAACACGGGTAAGTTTCGAAGTTGGGACACAACAATTAGGCGGTAATGCGGTCGTTCTAAAGCAGGATGAAATTAACCTTGGAACAAGAGAAACAATTGCTGATACAGCAAGAGTATTGTCCCGATACGCTGATGGAGTTATGATCAGGACTTTTGATCACAATGACGTGGTTGAATTCGCAAAATATTCTGATATTCCTGTTATAAATGCATTAACTGACCTTTGTCATCCTTGTCAGGTACTTTCTGACCTTTTAACCATAAAAGAAAAATTTGGTAAACTTGAAAAATTAAAACTTGCTTATATAGGAGATGGCAATAATATGGCAAACAGCCTGATTGCAGGATGTTCAATTATGGGAATGGATATTTCTATTGCCTGTCCTGATGGATACGAACCTGATGAAACTTTTATATGGACAGGTAAAGATGTTTCAATAAATTCAGGTTCTAAAATTGAAATTACAACTGATCCTTTTGAAGCTGTAAACGGCGCAAATATTGTTTATACTGATGTATGGGCAAGTATGGGACAGGAAAAAGAGGCTGAAAAAAGAAAGAAGATTTTTGCCAAGTATCAAATCAATGAAAAATTAATCAAAAAAGCGGCTGATAATGCTATAGTTTTGCATTGTTTACCTGCTCACAGAGGCGAAGAAATAACCGAAGATATTTTTGAAAAGAACGCTAAAATTATATTTGAACAGGCTGAAAACAGGCTTCATGCGCAAAAAGCGATTATGGCATCTATAATGTAATATAATAATTTAAAAATTAAAAGAAAGGGAGCGATTTTATGAATATATGGCAAAAATATGCAAAAACGCTAGTTGAATACTCTACCGGCGTTAAAAAAGACGATATTGTTATTATTTCATCGGAAATTCAGGCAAAATCTCTTATACTTGCTGTCTATGAAGAAGTTTTGAAAAAAGGCGCTCATCCTATCCTTAAATTAGGCATGGAAGGGCAGAAAGAAATATATTTTAAAACAGCAAATGATGATCAATTAAATTTTATAGACCCTTTCACACAGCTTGAATACGATAAAGCCGATAAATTTATCGTAATCGGAGCGCCTTATAACGTAAAAAACCTGGCAAAAATCCCGCCTGAAAGATTGGCAAAAAGATCAGCCGCAACTCAACCTTTAAGCGAAAAAATGCTTGGAAGAGCGGCGGAAGGTTCTTTAAGCTGGGTTATATGCGATTTCCCCACAAATGCGCTTGCTCAGGAAGCTAAAATGTCAATTTTCGATTATGAAGAATTCTTATTAAAAGCCTGTTATCTTGAACTTGACGATCCTGTCGCAAAATGGAAAGAAATTGGACAAAAACAGGACGAGTTGGTTAAAAAACTTGATCCGGTTAAAAAAATTCGCATAGTTGGCGAAAAAACGGACCTGACATTATCTACAGAAGGAAGAAAATGGGTAAGTTGCTGTGGAAGCAATAATTTTCCGGATGGAGAAGTTTTCACTTCACCTGTGGAGGATTCCGCCGAAGGAGAGATTTACTTTGATTTTCCGGCTATCTATAGAGGAAATGAAGCTCAAGGAATACATCTCAAGTTTGAAAAAGGCAAAGTTGTCCATGTCACAGCTGAAAAAGGCGAAGATTTTTTCCTCAAAATGATAGATCAGGACAATGGCGCAAGATTTTTAGGGGAATTCGCTTTTGGCACAAATGAGATGATTCAGGAAGTTACCGGAAACATCCTTTTTGATGAGAAAATCGGCGGCTCAATTCATTTAGCGTTAGGCGCGTCTTATCCTGAAACAGGCGGCAAAAACAAATCAGGACTTCACTGGGACATTATAAAAAACATGAAGCGCAACTCACAAGTGTATGCTGACGGAATTTTAATTTATGAAAACGGAAATTTTTTAATTTAAGATGACAAAAAATCATAAATTTGTAATATCAGGGTATTACGGGCATGACAACTTTGGAGATGATGCAATACTCAACGCTATTGTGTCAGAGATCAAAGAAAATTTTGAAATGCCTGTTATAACCGTAATCTCCAATAATCCTGAAAAGACAAAGCTTATATATCAAGTTGATTCAGTTTATAAATATGATTTGCCGTCTATTTTAAAAGAAATTTTGGCATGTAATATATTTATAAGCGGAGGAGGCAGTCTTTTTCAGGACGCAACAAGTCTTAAAAGCCTTGTATATTACTTAAGTCTTTTATTGGCGGCAAAATTTTTCAATAAAAAAATATTTGTGTATGCTCAGGGTATAGGTCCTTTAAAAAGCTTGCTGTCAAGGCTTTTAACCGCTTTTGTTATTAAAAAAGCCGATTTTGTAACGGTAAGAGATAATAAAAGCGCGGAAATTTTATCGTCGCTCAAAATAAAATCCACTGTTACAACTGATCCTGTGTGGGGTTTAGAGGATTTTTCAAACAAAGAAGATTTTAACGAAAATAAAATAAAAATAGGTGTTCAGCTAAGAAACTGGCGCTCCCTTGATGAATCAAGGTTAAATTTAATTGCAGACGCAATTTCTTCAAATTTCCAGGATGTAAACACGGAAATATATCTGCTTCCATTACAACCATCTGAAGATTTAGAAATTATGAACAGATTTAGCTCTATATTAAAAGGAAAAAATGGAAATCAGAAAGTAAAATTATTATCAAGCTTAACTTTAAAAGAAACTATTTTTTATATAGCCGGTTTTGATATGATGATAGCTATGAGATATCATGCAGGATTGGTTGCGGCAAAGTATTCTGTCCCTTTTCTGGCTTTAGAGTATGATCCCAAGGTAAAAAACCTTGCGGAAGAACTTGGCATACCTTGTATTTGCTTTGAAGGGATGACTTTTGATCTATTAAACAAGCAAATAAAACATTTAATTGCTCAAAAAGATCAAATAAAAAGCGCTTTAGAGAAAATTTCCGCTAAAAAGTACAAAACAGCTAAAGAAACTATATTTTATTTAACCCGAATTGCTAATTAATCCGAGTTGCCAATTATTTTTTAAATCGTCATTCTGAGGGTTTTATAATAAAAATCATTAATATGTTTAGAGGCTCCCTTAAGAATTATAAAATATTTTTAAAAATGTAGGTACAAAATGCGTACATAATGATATAATGTAAACAGAATAAAAAAATAGGATTTTGCTTTATGAGTAATTTAAAACGTCAACAAAAAGAAGAAAGAATTTATTTAAGAGTAACATCTGATCAAAAAGATGCCCTTGAAAGAGCTGCTCAGGAAAAACATACCTCTTTAACAAATTTTATTCTTGAAAATTCTTATGATGCTGCGCAAAAAATTTTGGCGGAAAAAACTCATTTCATTCTTAATGATGACCAATGGAACGCATTTTGTGAAGCTCTTGATTCTCCGCCAAAAGAAATTCCTGCATTAAGAACTCTTTTAACCAAGCCGAGTGTTTTAGATGAAAAATAAAGCACAGTTCAGTCAGGTTCATTCTATATTAAAGAATTCAATTAGTAATGAATTTGATTGCGGAGTATCTGAGCTCAATAATTGCCTTAAAAAATTTGCATATCAAAATCATCAAGCAGGGTCTTCAAGAGCATATATTGTAACCGGAAAAGAAAATAAAGCAGTTGCGTTTTATACTTTATCGTTCGGTTCAATTTCTTATTCTGATGCTCCTGACAGGGTAAAAAAAGGATTGGGGAAATACCCCGTTCCAATTATTTTATTGGCAAGATTGGCTGTTGACAAAACGCAACAAGGAAAAGGATTAGGTCAAGCTCTTGTTAAAGACGCTATTCTAAGAGCTTATCAAGCTTCAGAGATAGCTGGATTAAGGGCAATTTTAGTTCATGCAAAAGATGAACAAGCCAAGAATTTTTATGAACAGTTTGGCTTCTCTCCTTCTCCTATTGATAAATTTCATCTTTACCTGTTAATGAAAGATATTAAAAATATAGTTGAATAAAAATTATATAGAATAAGCATCGGTACTCTGTAGTTCAATTACAGAGTATTTTTTGTTTCAAAAGCAACACAATTCATTCTTAGTTCGTTTAAATTTTTTGTATTAAAGACGGTATTAGCTTGATATTATTCAATATATCGTTCGTAATATCTTCTTTTTCAATCCATATATGAAGAATTTGTTTAGATTCCAATGAACTGTTCATTTCTTTTTTAGAAAAAATTGCATATTCAATATCAAAAAATTCTAATCTTTCTTTTTTTTCCACATAAAAATTAGAAGTTCCGCACTTTCTGCAAAATTTATCTTCCGGCATGGTTGAGTTTAAAATAACACGAGCTTTTCTTTTATTCTGGCAATGTTCACATCTTAATATCTGCCACGAAATTTCTATCTCCTGACCACAATCAGGACAAAAATTGCCAACACTAAACGGCGTTAATTTTTTATGATTGCATTTTTTTTTGAATAATGAAAAAAGCAAATTAGTCTTTCCTAAATTTTCCGGATGTCATTACGATGAGAGCGAAGCCCTTTTCGCCCTAATAATTCTCAATATTTTTAAAATTATAAATTTTATATACTAAACGACAAAACTAATTAACATGAATTGTTTGCGGGATAATGGGGAAAACTCGTTAAATGTAAACATATTAATGATTTTTATTATAATAATAATTTTTTTTATAAAGGCAAAAAATGAAATCGGTAACTAAAAAAGCGGCTTTTTAAAAAAATTTGGTATAACAAACACGTTTAAATTTTTGAGCTGTTTTGATATTATGCAATATATTGATACTTAAAGGGAAGTGAATAATTTAAAATGAAAATCCTTGCAAAAACCGGACGTGACGACGTTGCAACTGTATATATAGCTGAACTTGAAGGAGGAAAGCGAATTGAGTTTGTGGAATCTGTTCAGCCTCCTATTCCGATAGAAAAAAAATGGGTGCTTATCATCTCCAGCTTGTTTGGATGCTGTATAAAATGTGTCTTTTGCGATGCGGGCGGGAAATATCAGGGGAAATTGTCAAAACAAGATTTGTTTAATCAGATTGATTATTTAATCACAAAACGTTTTCCCGATAGAAAAATCCCTGTTGAAAAGTTTAAAATCCAGTTTGCAAGGATGGGAGAGCCTGCTTTAAATATGAACGTACTTGATGTTCTTTCAGAATTTCACGATATCTATGACGCTCCAGGCTTTATCCCGTCTATATCAACTGTTGCTCCTGCTGGAGCCGATTCTTTTTTTGAAAACCTGCTTATAATAAAAAGACAGATATATAAACATAATTTTCAGTTACAATTTTCAATACATACAACCGATGAAATTCTTAGAAACAAGCTTATTCCGGTAAAGAAATGGGATTTTACAGCAATAGCCGATTATGGAAAAGAATTTTACGAAACAAATCATAGAAAAATTACACTTAATTTCGCTCTTGCGGATAATTTCCCTTTAGAAGCAGATATATTAAGAAAATATTTTTCTCCTGACATATTTTTAATTAAAATTACCCCTATTAATCCCACATATAATGCGATAAAACAAGGATTTATGTCTGATAAACTCTTTCTAAACGCAAGAAAAGACCTTATAGGTCAATTAAAACTAGCCGGATATGAAGTAATTTTAAGCATAGGAGAACTTGAAGAAAATCTTATAGGCAGTAATTGCGGTCAGTATTTGGAGAATTTTGAAAAAGAAAAGCAAGAACTAAAAACCAGCTACAATTATCAAATTCAAACGATTTAAATTTGTATATATAATTAACTCGAATTGCTAA
>JAKLDH010000045.1 GCA_022703625.1 Cyanobacteriota bacterium
GCCCCCAAAATGAATTTCGGATTTTTTCTTAAAACGTTAGGGGCGGTATGGCGAAGCAGGAGTGATGAAGTTGGGAAAATCCGGCTTTGCCGGTTTTCCTAAATTCAAACTCATTTTAGTATAGTATCTTGGTATAAATTTATACCAATCAAATCAAAATAAGTTTTCGTTAATTTGTTAAAAAGCCTTTACTCAGCCTGCGGGCGGCGCAGGCTGAGTAAAGGCTTAGCTGCTTGCTCCCCTACATTTTTTAAATTCAGTCCAAAATCCCCTCACCCCCAGCCCCCTCTCCCAATGGGAGAGGGGGCTAAAGATTGTTTTTGGTCGAGCGAACCGCCTTTGGCGGTTCGCTCGACCCATTAAATTTACTAAAAAATCTCGCAAAAATAAATTTTGTAAGGGACTAAGGGCTTAGCGGGTGTTTCGGCTTGGCAACATGAATGAGTTAAAACTCCCGCTTGCGCAACGAAACACCCGCTAATTAAAAATTTACAAAAATCATCTCTTTTATTTGCCGATTTCTTTTTAAAATCAATATAGTTTTTAAAGATGCCCTTAATTCTTATTGCTGTAAGCGGATATATAGTCAGCGTTAACTGCTAGCCATGAGAGAGTTGCTTTTTCCTGTTTTTTTTCTATATCAGGCAAGTTAATCAGGAAAGTTCCGCCGTATCTTCCTCTTGAAAAACTTACTATCTCATTATCAGCAAGATTTTGCAATGCTTTTCTTATGGTATTACTGCTTACCTGAAGTTTTTCAGCAAGTTTTCCCATCGATGGCAATTTATCGCCCATTTTAAAATTTTCTTTTATAAAAGTTTTAAGATAAGTTTCAACTTTTTCGTAATTATATAAACTTGCTTCTGTAGCAGGAGCAAATATTTCGTTTTCTTTTCCTGTCATAATTTGTTTATCAGAAGGCATCCGCAGAATAAAAGAACCGTATCTTCCTCGTCTTGCCTGGATTATTCCCTGTTCAACAAGGCGTTTTATAGCATCATGAACCGTTTTTATGCTTACTTTGAAACTCTCGGCAATTTCATAATGAGAGATTAATTTATCGCCCACTTTGTAATTTTTTAAAATTAATTCCTTTAATTCCCTTTCTATCTGATTAACTAGAGTGTCAGTGTCTATAACACTTTGATCAGCAAAGTTTTCATCTGATATTTCAGGTCTTAATTTTAATATCCAACCTGTTTTATTCTTTTTAATATTCTTTGGTTCAATAATACCTGTGTTTGCAAGAAATTCAACAGCCAGCCTTGTTGTATTAGGCGCAGAGCCAATTATTTTTGACATTTCTCTTGAAGAAGGAAGAACCTCTCCAGGTTGATAATTTTGTTTAATTATATATCTTTTTATACTTTCAATAGCATTATCACGTTTTGAAGTTTGTTTTCTCAGAACTTCTGTATTTACGCTTCTATCACAGATAAATGTGCCTATACGTTGCTTGGAAGCAACATAGCCTTCGTCTTCCATTATTCTTATCGCTGTTTGAACAGTTCCTATGCTTAAACTGGTTTTTTCAGCTATTTCGTTTTTAGACGGCAAAAGATCGTTTATCTGAAGTTTGCCCTGGGCTAATTTTGTATTTATCCAACTTTTTAGCCATTCAGCAAGAATATTATTCTTTGTTTGCGATGATTTTCTGAAATTTGGCATGTTTTCAGGCAATTCTGAAACTTCTATTTTTCTTAAATCAGATTTTGTAATATTTTTTGAATTCTCTAATCCCGTTATCTCCTGAAACAAAACATTTTCTTCTCTAAAACTCATTTCCTATCTCCTAACTAAAATCCCCTACAATTAAATTCAAATTACTATGTTTACATTTAACGAGTTTTCCCCATTATTTCGCAAAAAATTCATGTTAATTAGTTTTGTTGTTTAGTATAATAAAATTTAAAATTATTCCCTTATTATTATTAAAACAAAAACAATAAAAAAATGCTAAAAAAGTTGTTTTTTAATTGTTAAATATTATTAATTTTTTTTAAAACCCTTGATATAAAAGGAGATCAATTTAATCCTCCTTTTCATTTGCCGAGTTCTTTTAATGATTAGTATAAGAGAGCCTCTAAAAACAAATTTCTTTTTTGCTGATTTGTTTTTCAACTATAGATAATACATCTTTAATTGATTCTTCAATATTTTTTTCAATTAAACAGCCGGCGGCAAGTTTATGCCCCCCACCGCCAAAAAAGTTTGCTATTTTGCAAACATCCAGCCCATTGCTTCTAAAACTTACCCGGGTAGTTTTTTTCAGGGTTTCTTTGAAAATAAGAGCCACTTCCACATCTTTAACCTGTCGCAAGGATTCAGTTATTCCGTCAATAAAATCATCAGAAGCGTCCAGTTCATTAAGGACATCTCTTTTTATAACGCCATAGATGATTTTTTGATCTTCTGACACAACAGCTCTGTCAATCACTCTAGCATGCAATTTTACCATTGATAAAGATTTTATTTCATAACAATTTTTATATATTTCTACCGGATCAGCCCCTGCTTCAACCAAATCAGCGCAAATACGGAAAGTTTCGGGTTTTGTATTTTCAAATTTAAATCCGCCGGTATCAGTAAGTATTGAAGTATATAAATTTGTGGCAATATTTTTATCAAGGCGGGCATTTAAAAGTTCAATTAACGAAAATATAATCTCTCCTGTAGCCGAAACAGAAGTTTCTATTAAATCAATATCCGCAAATCCGGTGTTACTGACATGATGATCAATGCAAACAGTTTTTTTTGCGTTATTAAATAACTCTGTAGCTTCGCCTAACCGGTCTTTACTTGCGCAATCAACTGTAATTCCCAGATCATAAGTGTTATATAAAGAATCATCATCCGGTTTTCTGAATTTGTCCACATCAGGCAAATATTTATAAACGTCGGGAATATAGCTTGTAATTACATTATCAACTATGTGAACAGTGTCAAGCTGCTCCAGTATCTCTCTAAGGGCAAGCGCTGAACCGAGAGCATCTCCATCAGGCGCCATATGATGAAAGATTATAATTCTTTTCGCTTTTTTAATTTCTTCAACTACTTTTTGTTTTGTATTCATAACCTTAACTTTTAAAAATTTAATTCAATATTTTACTTAAATATTTAACGAATTTTTTAATTAATTTTCTCGTTTAATATAAAAGAAAAAACATAAAAGAATTTTATCATAGTCTTATACTAATCAAAACAAATTTTCGTTAATTTAAACTCATTTTGTTATAGCAATTAAAATTTTTAGTATTTTTTATTTATTCAAGCAAATAAAAAAGAAAAGGATAAAATATGATTAATTTATCAGTTAATTTTAGAGGAATTTCAAATTCTGAAAATTATAATATTTGTTATATAGATTCAAGACCCTATAATGGCGCGGCGCCGGATCAAAAAATTCTCTCGACAATAACAGAAAACTTTCCTGATCCGAAAAATGTTTCTATAGTTGATATCGCCGCAGGAGAAGGAAGAAACACAATCCCGCTTGCTCAAAAAGGTTATAATCTGCTTGCGCTGGAATTATGCTCTGTAGGCAGAGATGAAATCAGAAAAAAAGCTGATTTTAACAGGTTTGAAAATATAAATATCTCCGGGCATGATATAACAAAACAGCCTCTTAACAGTAAAAACGACGCTTTTATAATGTCGCATTTAACCCAGCATTTAAATTCAGAAGAAATGAATTCCGCTTTTGCTAATATAAGCAAGTCTATAAAGCCTAAAGGAATCTTATTGTTTGATTCCCTTATAAATTATGGGGAACCGCTTTTTAAAAATACAAAAGTTGACCAGGAAGAAGGATGTTGCCGGTTTACTATGTCAGAAATTAAAGAAATGGCTGAAAAAAACGGTTTTAAATTAAAAGAAATCGTTCCTTATGAAGAAACTGGAGCAAGCAGGGCTAAATACATTGATCAAAGAAGGTGGGGCGGACCGGGAATGCATGAATCAGACAGATTTCGCCATGCCAGAAGACCTGTTTATTTGAAATGGTTTTTATTTGAAAAAACTTAGGTATATAATAAAAGTCATTAATATACTCGAATTGCTAATTAGTCGAAACGCTGAAATAGCTTGAAATTTTATTTTAATTTTTTATACGGCTCGCAGGCAAAGCCTGCGAGCCGTATGCCCTTAAAAAGGCGTAGCGGCTGGCTTTGCCAGCCGCTACGCCAAATATAAAATTATTTATTTAGCAATTCAAGTTAATATGTTTATATTTAAAGAGTTTTCCCCATTATCCCGCAAACAATTCATGTTAATTAGTTTTGTCGTTTAGTATATTAAATCGTTTTTGTGCTATATAAAAACCAGTTTAGCTAAAAAAATATTAAAAATGGAAACTTTTATAAAAAATATTATTAAAAAATCGTCTGATTTATGGCAGATTTTTGAGAAAATTGATAATAATCAAAAATTGTCCCAAAACGACGGTATAATACTTTATAACTCAAACGAGTTTCTCTCAATAGGTGCTATAGCTGATTTTGCAAGAGTTAAAAGGCTTGAAATTTTAGGAGAATCTTATAAAAAAGATTATGTATACTGGATAAACAATCACCACTTGAATCTTACAAATGTTTGCGAAGGAACATGCAAATTCTGCGCATATAAACGCAAAGAAGGAGAAAAAGGAGCTTTCTCTTATACTCTGGATAAAGCTGTTGCGTATCTCGAAGTGCAAGTAAGCCAGGCGGCAAAGGAGATACATATTGTATCTGCTTTGAATCCCAAATTTGATCTGGATTTTTATAAAAAATTACTCGAAGAATGCCGAAGAATACTTCCTAACGCTCATATTCAAGCATTTACCGCAGTAGAACTTGATTATTTGGCAAAAATATCAGGGCTTTCTTTAGAAGAAACTATAAAAGAGCTTGTTAAATTTGGTTTAGGCTCAATTCCAGGGGGTGGAGCCGAGATTTTTGCGGAAAATATAAGGCAAAAGGTTTGTCCTGAAAAAATTTCCGGTCAAAAATGGCTTGAAATAATGGAAATTGTTCATTCATCAGGGTTAAAAAGCAATGTAACGATGCTTACAGGCATAGGCGAAACCTCTGAAGATAAAATTAATCATATGCTTGCCGTCAGGGATTTACAGGATAAAACAGGCGGCTTTATGACATTTATTCCGCTGTTTTGTCATTATGAAAATACAGAACTATCTTCTGCCAATGCTCCTACAGGAATAGAAATCTTGAAAGACTACGCTATTTCAAGATTAATGCTTGATAATATACCCCATATTAAGGCTTTTCGTATTCAGACAGGAACAAAACTGGCTCAAATCAGTCTTAGCTTTGGAGTAGATGATATTGACGGGACTGTTATGGAGGAAAAAATCACCCGCATGGCTGGTTCAAGTGATCCTGACGCTTTGAAAAGAGAGGAAATCGAACATCTTATAAAAAGAGCCGGGAAAATTCCCCTAGAGCGTGATACCCTGTATAATACAGCCGGCTATACTGTAATCTAAATAACTCGAATTGCTAAATAAATAATTTTATATTTGGCGTAGCGGCTGGCTTCGCCAGCCGCTACGCCGTTTTAAGGGCATGCGGCTCGCAGGCAAAGCCTGCGAGCCGCATAAAAAATTAAAATAAAATTTCAATCTATTTCAGCGTTTCGACTAATTAGCAATTCGAGTTAAATAAATTTCGGTTTTAACAAAAACATTTTAACAATATAGACCAATAATATTTTTTATGTAAAAAGCGAAGAAAAAACAAAAAGTATGCATTTGTAAACAAGGGGGTTCGGGGGCTTGCCCCTGATGGATATGTCAGTTTGTCATGTTAGTTTTTCTTTTCTTTTGGCGCCTAAGGCACATTCACAGGGTGCTGTTACTTGGATTGAGTCCCAAGTGTCCCGCTTTGCGGGTTCTTTTCTTTTTGCGTTCAAAAAGAAAAGAAATGAAGAAACGGTAAGTATTCTATTGCAAACTGGAAAGACCCTGAAACAAGTTCAGGGTGACGATTTCCACGTTAATTAAAAAATTACATAAAAAATATTATCGGTCATAACTTGTTTTTTTTAAATTATATCTTTATTATTTGCCGATTTCTTTTTAAAATTAGCGCAATTAATCCTTAAACTTAATCAGAGAAATCGCTCCTTGCGTTTGCTGAAGAGCCCGTTTTAGTCTTAAACAGGATTCACAACTTCCGCAATGCAATTCTTCATCTGTATAACAGCTTCTTAATAAATTAAACGGCGCATTGTTTTCAATGCCTGCTTTTACAATATCTTTTTTTGTATAATCAGCCAAAGGCGCAACGACAATAGGTTTTACAAGTGTTGAATATTCAAACGAAGCGTTAATTTTATCAATAAAAATTGTTGAATTATCCGGAAATGTTGCCGCTTCTTCTTTGTTTGCCCCGAAAATTATATGTTTAAACCCCATGCTGTCAGCAAAACTTGCCGCTATATTAAGAAACACCCCGTTTCTATTCGGAACCCAGACTTTTTGAGCTGAATCCAGAGTAATTTTTTCGTCATCCAGTTCTGAAATATCGGGATTAGGAAGTTCCTCATTTTTGTTAACCAGTGATGTAGATGTTATATCTCTTAACCACGGCAGCTCTATGACTTTATGACTGATGGAATAATGTTCTGTAATCTGTTTTGAAGCTTCAATTTCTTTTTTAACTGTTCTTTGCCCGTAATCAAAAGTTAAAGCAAGGGTTATATTCAAATTATCTTTAGCAATAGCAAGGCTGACAAGGGAATCCAGCCCTCCGGACATTAGGATTATCGAATTATTCTTCCGGTTCATCGCCTGATTGCTCATCATATTTTTCCATTTCTTCTTCAGCTAAAATCTCGTTAATTTCTTCTCTGCACACAGCAGGAAGGTCTTTTTTAGAAAGCAGTTTTATAAGACAATCTTCGCCTTCGATGTTATACAGAGCATAAATAGCTGTTTTTGCGACACTTTCATTTTCGTCATATATCATGGGCTCAATAAATTCGACAACAATATCTTCATCTATTTCAGAAAGCGCTTCGATTGCGCTTGCTCTGACATGAGCTGATTTATCGTTAAGAACGTTTCTGAGAACCTGTATTCTCCGGTCTTTTTTGAAATTCAATTTACCAAGAGCCTGAACAATTCTTTCTCTTAAATAGGTGAATTTATCTAAAATATCTTTTTGAAGGTCTAATAAACTGATTAAAGGCTCAACAGCTCTTTCATCACCAAGCATGCCAAGAGCTTTAGTGGCAGATTCCTTTAAGTATACGGATTTTTCTTCATCATCGGAAACAATTTTAATTAAAGGCATAACTGCCTGGTTATTTCCTATTTTCCCCAGTGATTCAGCGGCTGCAAGCCTGAGCTTATAGTCTTCTTCTCTGTCATTCATCACATACATCAGCGGCAGAATTGCAGAATCGTCCTTGATATTGCCAAGAATACCGGCAATAGAACATCTTACCTTTAAATACCGGGCATCTTCTTTTTTATAACCTGTTAATAATTCAATTAAAATTTGCGAGGAGCTTTTATCTTTGTATTTGCCAATTTCTTTAAGTATATGAAATAAAGTATTTGGATTTTTTTCTATTTCAGCAAAATAATTTAAAATTAAAATTGCGTCATTTTGGCTAAAATCTTTTATTTTTTTAAGTCTTTCAATCGCAACATCAGGACTTTCTTCTTTTCCAATAAGAAATTCATCCGCTATTTCCTTAAAGTTTTTTTTGTTTTTTTCTTGCATCATTTTATTCAAAGCAGATTAAGACCTTTTAAGTTGTAAATTTCAGTTCAGTCTTTAAACTAATTTACCACATTCATAAAATTTTCAAAACTTAAAATCATTTATAAAAATTATATTTTAAAAAAAAAATTAATAAATAACCTGAATTGCGAATTGCTTTTTTGATAGAGCTTAGTCTGCCAATTCGCATAAGGACGCCTATATGGAAGAAACGGCAAGCAATGACGCTTTTAGTTTATTATAAAGATAAAATTAATATCTATAGAGTTAAAAGTTACTATATAGTAACATTATTATTAGGTATACTAAACGACAAAACTAATTAACATGAATTTCTTGCGAATAATGGGGAAAACTCATTAAATGCAAATATATTAATGACTTTTATTATAAATATAAAATATAAATTTATGAAAAATAAACTTAAATCTCTTAGAATATTCTTTATCGTTGGAATTATATTCCCTCTGTTAGTAATATTTTCCATATATTATTTTGTCCTTCCAAACGTACTGGATATGGATAAATACAAGTCGGAAATCCGGCAAACTCTTGTAAATAAAATAGTTTATCCTGCGGAAATCGGTAATCTTGATATAAAACTTACATGGAATCTAAGAGCAAGACTAAAAACAGACAGGGTCATAATCACAAAGCCTGACAAAAGCAAATTGCTTGAGCTGGGAGCTTCGTACATAGAAGTTTCCCTGCCCGCGCTTATTAATAAAAAGATTGTTCTGAAAAAATTAAATATAAACATGCTTAATGCCCACATAACCCGATTTAAAAACGGGAAATTTGATATTACAGAACTTTTAACAAAGTCTGAAGACTCTAAATACAAGTTTTTATTGAAAAATACTGAGATTTTAATTAACGGATACAGTTTGAAATTTACGGAAAATTATATTCAACCCGCTAAATATTATTTTTTGGTTGGTGAAAAAATAAAAATTCAAAAGTTTAATCCGGGTAAATTTATAGAAATTTACGCCTTGGGAAAATTGATTTTAAACGATAAAAATAAATCCGACGCAAATTATGACGTTTTTTTGTCGTCCCCTCTGCCGTTGTTTAAAGATGAAAAATTGAC
Source organism: Cyanobacteriota bacterium (assembly GCA_022703625.1). GTDB lineage: Bacteria > Cyanobacteriota > Vampirovibrionia > Gastranaerophilales > UBA9971 > JAKLDH01. The sequence goes on from JAKLDH010000045.1 coordinate 8,824, forward strand.
CCTTAAAGGCAAAATAGCTAATCTTGACATCAATTCTTTTGTCCCATACCTTAACCAGCTTTCCGCAATACAGTTTATTTCTCTTGCAGGCAAGGGAAATATGACTTTTGACATGAAATTCAATAAAAAAATGTTTGATAAAAACAAATTTTTTATTGAATCAGATTTTGACGGAATTAAAATACAAACCGCAAAAAGCGGCGTTATTTCTCAATATAACGATAAAATTTTCATTAACGGCGTTGGTTATTATAATAATAACGAAATATTTTTTGATGATTTAAAAATCAAATCAAAAGACATGGATATTAAAAGTTCAGGAAAAATCATAGATTACAGGATTGCAAAAGCTAAAAAATTCGTTGATCTAATAATAAATTTTGATAATTCGAAAATTTGCTCAATTGCTGAACTTTTTCCTAAAACAATTAAAGTAAAACGGGACCCCTTTGGAAAAATTCTAAAACATGATGTAAAAGCTGATATTTACGGGAATATTGCCGTAAAAGGCAATCATAATGACCCTAATATGTTTGGAACGTTGAATTACAGCAATTTATCAATATCAGGAGGATTTGAAAATACCCCAAAAACCTCCGGCAAGGTTAATTTTGTGGGGTCTGCAATAATTTTTGAGAATAAAATTTTTATAAATAAAAATGATTTTGTTAATGTTACCGGAAAAGTTACTCCGTTCAGGGAAAAAACCATTAATGTAGATGTAACATCAAGCGAGGTGGACTTTGCCAGAGTTTATAAAATTTTAATGGTTTTGAAAGACTTTTTTAACATGAAGTTAGGTCCTATTCCTGATATGACTTTTGAAGGCAGGGGCAGGGCAAATCTTAACATTTCCGGCAAAATCAATGATGTTCAGTTGAACGGATATGTCGAAGGGAAAAAGCTTAAAGTAAAATATGCGACTCTCTCAAAACCCGCTGATAATGTTCAGGGCAAAATAAGGTTTACAGGGAAAAAAGCGTTATATGACGAACTTACTGGAGAAGTCGAAGGCATGCAGGTTTTCCCAAAAGGATATTCAACTTTTGACGATTATTCTGACGTCATAATTCATATTCCAAAGCTTCAACTTGACAAAGGGCTTGATTTTGTTAACAAAAGCCCCCTGCTGATTGAAGCTAAAACTGCTCTTAAAGACGTTAAAAAAATGTCCGGCTTTGCTGACGCTACAATTCACCTGCTTGGGAAAAAAGATAATCTTGATATAGAAGGAGAATTTGTTTTAAATAACGCTAATGTTTCATATAATGGATTTGCAGAGCCTTTTACAGCTCTTAAAGGGCTTTTAAAAGTTAAAAATGAAGATATTTATTTTGAAGAAGCAATAGGACAGGTTAAAAATAACAATATAAAAGTTTCAGGATTTATAAAAGGTAATTTTGATTCTGAGTTAAAAATAACTTCTGAGCAATTAAATCTTGATTCAGCAAGAACTTTTTTGCTAAATTCACCTATTTTAATAGATATTGATGAAGTTTTAGGGGATTTTAGAGATATTAAAGGCGTTAGCTCTGTTGAAGTTAATTTAAAAGGGAATTTAAATAAAAAACCGCTCGAAAATGTGGTTTTAAAGAATATGAACGCTGTATTTAACCATAAATTAACGGGTTTCCCGATTTCTTTAAATAAAGGAATTTTAACTATAACCCCTCAAATCGTCAACGCAAAAGAAGTTACCGGCATTACAGAAGGAATTGATTTTAAAATAAACGGCAAAGTTTCCAACGTGGACAATTATATATTGAAAAATGAACCGTTAATCCCTGATTTTGAGCTGAATATCAAGAAATTTGACTTGTTAAAATTCAAAAAATTTAATGAGTCTTTACTGATTCCTGAAAAAGCAAGAAAATTTTTATCAAAATTCGATGAACTCAAAGGAATTACAGAAATTTATTTAAAACTAAAACCTGAAAATTTTAACTTAAAAATAACTCCCGCTAACATTTCCGCTGTTTATCTGCCGTATAAAACGCTTATTAATGTAAAAAGCGGTTCTGCTCAAATTTCTGAAAACGGAATGGAATTATCTTCTGTAAAAGGCGTATTTTCCGAATCAGAGTTTAATCTTAACGGGTTTATCAGAAATTTTATTCAAAAACCCGAATTTGACCTTGCTGCAAATCTGGAAATTAATTATAACGATATTGATAAATTTAGAACATATACTAAAATTCCACTTCATTCCGGCGGAATTATACCTTTTGGAGCAACATTAAAAGGCAATATTGACGATTGGAAGCTTTTTGGAAGGATGATGCTTAAAAAAGGCAGTTATTTAAACTATTTAACAAATATAGGACTATCCAGAAATATTGTAAGACTCTTCACAATCGAAGCAAGCGGCGGCAAAAACAGCGTTAATGTTGAAAAATTAAGGATTGATGTGGCTGATCCGGCTTATAATGCCGCTAATATTTCTATTAACAGTAAAAATTATCAAGGATTTAAGAATTTAATTAATCTTTATGGCGTTATAGACAATTTAAAGTCTAAAACTCCGGAATTCAGGAACTTTATTATTAAAACCAGCGATGAAAACTCTAGCGGCGGTAAGCTTTTTAATTCCTCAACAGGCGGTTTTTTAAACAACGGCACGGATAAATTTATTATAAACGGTGATTTTAAGGCTAATTTAGTCTTAAACGGGTATGTATCAGCTCCATTAATCAATGGCTCCACTTCTTTTAAAGATGTTTCCATTCCAAATTACAAAACCGGCATAAAATCAATAAACTTAACCTTTAATGCAGACAGGATTAACCTGGATATTCTTGATTTTAACATCGGCGAATCCATCATGAATATTAACGCTTTGCTTGATACAAAGCTTCAATCGCCTATAGTGATTAAAGATTTAAAAATAAATTCCAGTTTATTCAATATAGATGAGATCGCAAAGATTTTTTCGGAAAAACCAAAAGAAAACATAACGATATTGCCTCTTTTTGTGGTAAAAAACGGTACTTTAAACTCAGAAGAACTGGTTGTCAGAAATTTAATTATAACCGATATTGTAGCGGCGTTTAATTTAACGCCGGACTGGCTTTTATCAGTTCCTAAAGTCAATTTTTCAGCCGCTAATGGAAATGCGGAAGGCAACATTTACTGTAATTTAAGCGCAACGGACATTAAAGCCGCATTTAACTTTAACAGAATGCAGGCAAACGCTCTTGCGACAACGTTATTAAATCTTCCAAACGAGGCGTACGGGACGCTTACCGGAAATGTCAAATTTACAACCAAAGGGAAAAATCAGACTGAATTAATTGCGAATTCTAATGGCTATGCTGAATTTGACGTAGAGCAAGGACGTTTTGTAAGACTGGGATCGATGGAATATTTCTTGCGAGCTGTTAATGTGCTTCAAAGCGGCGTTGGCGGGTTTAATATAAACAATATCATTGATCTTGTAGCTCCGCAAAAGACAGGTCATTTTGAAACGTTGAGGGGCAAGGTTTCTGTAAAAGATGGAGTTATTTATACTGATGATATAACGTCTTCAGGTAAAAATTTAAGTCTGTACATATCAGGCAATCTGGATATGCTGACTAATAGCGGTGATATTCAAGTGTTAGGCAGATTATCCAAAAAAATTACCGGCTTATTGGGACCTGTTGGGAGCGTTTCAATAAATCAGTTTATAGATTACATACCCGGGCTGGGATTTCTTCCAACCACTCCAGGCAAAAAGGGTGTTATAGATTACATTCCCGGATTAAGCAAAATTCCCGGGCTTGAAATTAGCAATAATGAACAATACAGACGTTTTGTAGTTAATATCAAAGGGAATATTTACGATCAGAACTCTGTAAAGAGTTTTAGATGGGTTGAATAGAGTAATATAATTAGCGGTTTACGTTTTTTAAGAAATGTTAACAAAAATTAGCTTAAAATTAATTAGCTTAATATTAATTAATATTTGAGTTAAAAAGTTGACGAAGATTATATCCTTTGTTAATATATAGTATATGGAAATTATATCTTTACGCTTTTTTTGATTGCTTGCTCGTAACTTGCTTAAAATACGCTAAAAGTTACTTCTATTCTACATTAAGGAAAAAGAAGGACAGGATTGAAGGAGTCTTTATTTATGAAAAATAAGACAAATTTTGGCATGAGTTGTCCTGATTCAATGAAGGACACCGTAATTGATTCTGAACATTATTTAAAAATGTATTTAAAAAAAATTTCTAAAACAAATCTTCTTTCTTCAAAAGAAGAAAAACAGCTTGGCAAAGGAATTCAGGAAGGTGACGCAAACGCTAAAAAAAAGCTTGTTCAAGCTAATTTAAGGCTTGTTGCAAGCATAGCAAAAAAATATTTTAATCATGGAATTTCTTTTCAGGACCTTCTACAGGAAGGAAGCCTTGGATTAATAACCGCCGCAGAAAAATTTGATTACACTTTAGGTTATAAATTCAGCACTTATGCGACATGGTGGATTAAACAGGCGATTAACAAGGCGATTTCAGAACAGGCTTACTGCATGAAAGTTCCTGTTTATGTGCAGGAAATAATTTCAAAATACTCAAAAACAAAAGAAGAAGTTGAAAAAAAATCAGTAAATAAAGAAGCGTCTGTTAAAGACCTTGCTAAAAAACTTAATCTGCCTGAAACAAAACTTAATAATTATATCGGCGCTTTTAACAAAGCTGTTTCTATTGATTCGGCGTTTGAAACTTCTGACGGCAAAAATGTAAATCTCGAAAGCTTTATTCTTGATGAAAACTCAAAAACAGAAACAGAAGCGGAAATAAAGCAACTAAAACAGGAGATTTCAGGGGTTTTAGAGAAACTGAAAATGAGAGAAAAAGAAGTTATCCGAATGAGATATGGACTACAATCCGATATAGAACCGCAAACGCTTGAAGAAATAGGCAAAAAATTTGGCGTAACAAAAGAATGTATCCGGCAAACAGAAATCAGGGCTTTGGATAAAATACGGATTATCTGTGAACAGGAAGGTCTTTTAGGCGTTTATATAAATTGATTGCGCTGTTCTTTTTTATGAACGAAAAATATAAAAAATAAATGATAATTTATATATATGGTTTTTTATAAATAAATTGTCAAAATTCAAAATTTTCTTTAATATATAAAAGTATTAAAATTAAAGGAGATTTTTGAACATGGGCATGGATCCTGTATTAATTACAATTACACCGTTACTTTTTATTATTTTAATATTTTTAAGTTATCTTAATGTGGTTGAAAGCAGAAGAGGAAGAGTTGTCGAAGACAAACTGGAAAAAGTGGCTAATAATTTAGACAGATTAATAGATACGCTTTCTAAAAATAACTAAAAATTATTTGAATTGATATAAATATAAAAGAAAAGCCTCTGTTTTACAGAGGCTTTTAATGAGCAAGTAAATTTAGAAGAGTTGAGGATTCACTCTTGTATTCTAAGTTTATTTTTTTGTAAATTCATTAACTTAAAGCAGTGTTTATTTTTTTAATTTAAAGCGTATAAAATTAATTTTTATATACTAAACGACAAAACGAATTAACATGAAATGCTTGCGGGATAATGAGGAAAACTCGTTATACGCAAACAGATTAATGACTTTTATTATAATACTTTCCGGTTATTTAATTGTAATGATTTTTAAACTTTTTTGCTAACGCTGGAAACAATAAACAGTAAGGGTTTAAGCGTTTTTCCCCTCCTTATGGAGTAAATATTTAACTATGTAAAGAAATTTTGATAAAATATACTAAAATATTTCTATAGTATATTTATTTCCTGATTAACAAACAAATGTATAAATTTTCAGTTAGTAAATATTTTATTATGCTTAGGTTACAATTATCGTTGAGGATTTATTGTAAATGAAGAGTCGGGGAATACAAGGTAAGCGGAGAGAGTCTGATATGGAATATGTTCAGGAACTGGAAAACTTAAAAAAGGAAATAAATAAATCAGGTAGAAAAATTGAAGATATATCTGATTTTATGCGGAATTTTTCTGATATAAACAGTCTTCAGGAAGCAATTAAAACTTTTCGGGAAGATAATATATTTGCCAGAATTGAATCTAAAATTGATATTATAGCTCAGCTTGACTCTTCAGAATATATAAATCTTGTTATTAGCGAGTTAAACGAGGATTTGCGGGAAAAACATGACGCTCTTAATTCAAGAATCGACTCTCTTGAAGAATTAAACCGTCAATTAATAAAGCTTTCAAGCAATAAAAACGAAAATTCTTCTATAAATTCCGAAAATCTTGATGATTTAAATGAAATTAAAGAAGGAATCGGACTTATTTCTTCTAATTACAAAAATTTCCTTGAAAATCTAAATAATATTCAAAGATTGATAATTGAATTTAATGAGAACAAAGATCAAACGCCTGATATTGAAGAACTAATAAGCAATGTTAAAAACACTCTTGCGAATGTAAATAAAGAAGAAATCGCCGGTATTGAAGAAAAATTCAATAATTTGATAAATTTATTTAATGCGTTTCAAAAAGGAATTTTAAATAATTTTTCCGATCTTGATATAAAAATTATTAATATTAATCAAAAACTGGCTTCTTTTGATAATTTTGACGGAAATTTTATATCAGTAAGCGAAAAACTTGATACTTTAAAAGAAGCGTTACAAAATTCCGACACAAAAAGCATGGAGGAAATCGCCGGTAATTTAAATGGTTTAAGAGAAAATTTATCGTCTTTACACGAAGAAATAGGCAAAATTTCACTTTCTGTTGAACAAAAAAGCCTGGATAATGAATTAACGGAAAAAATAAGTTATTTAATAAGCGCTGTTTTTGAATTAAAAAAAGAAACTGATTCTATAAACGCAGTTTTACAAAGCGAAAAAACTGATGAAAACCATGATCAACTTATAAAATCGCTTCAGGAACTGCCAAAAGTTGAATTTATATCAGAAAATCTGGCTAATTTGACTAATTTGTTTGCTCAAATCAAAGCAAGACTTGATGATGAACATTTCGAGGAAGAAATAAGACAAAGTTTCTCCAGAGCTGAAAATAATTTTGAAAGACTGGAAGAAATTATTGTTAATATTACAGCGTTTGACGAAACAAGAGAAGAAATAAAACAGCTTAATTACGGAATTGAGCAAATAAAGGCAAAAATTAACGATAATTCCGATTCAACGACAATTTTAAACAATTTAAGTTTAATGAACTCAGATATAGTTAAGCTTCAGGAAACATTGCCCGAAAAAATCATTTACGCAGAGATAAAAGAAGGTTTTATTGATCTCAGCGCAAAAGTTTTGGAAGTTTATGAAAATCTTTATCCTTTACAGAACTTGCAGACAGTAAATGAAAGTTTTATATCAGCTCAGGATAAGCTAAATATCATTATTGAAAACTTAAACGCGAATGATATCGATCATCTTGAAAAAAGGCTTGATCTTAACGCCAGACTTAATGAAGTACAATCCAACATAGACAATAATATTGCGAACAAAATTAATTATGCGCAGGAACAGTTAAAAGAGCTTTTTAAGAGAACTGAAGAGCTTAATAATGACGTTAAAAGCGGAAATACGCTGGCGGATTCCGTAAAAGGCGACGTAAAATATTTAAATCTTAAAGCGGATAATTTAAAAGAACTTATTGACCGTTTTATTAAATTTAACGGAAATAATAATGAAAAAACAGAAAGCTCTTTTGAAGAAATTAAAAATGCTTTATCTTTTATAAACCAGGAAATTTATTCAACAAGAGAAACAACAGAAAAGACTTTAAATACAGAGAAATTTAAGCAAACAATCGACGGTTTGAATGACAAACTTGATTTTATAAGAGAACAGGTAACGGATCAAACAGAAACAGACGAAATTAAGCATTTATTAAATTGCATAAAAAACATATCAGAAGAAAAACTTGGCGCAGAACAGTTTAAAAATGATTTTGACGCTTTAAACACACGCCTTCATTCAATAAGAGAGCAAATAAGCGATAAATCAGAAATTAATGAAGTTAAACACTTGTTAGACTCCTTAAAACAGGCGTCTGATGAGAAATTAAGCGGAGAAGAATTAAGAACTACTCTTGAAGCTTTAAACACACGCATTGAGGGATTAAAAGACAAACCGGATATAAACGAGCTCAAAGAGCTTTTAAACAGCGTAAAAGAAGAAATAGATTCCTTAAAATACACATCGGATGAGAATTTAAGCGCGGGAGAGTTCAGAAACACGCTTGAGGCTTTAAATACGCGCCTTGTTTCCATAAAAGAACAAATAAGCGACAAATCAGACATAAACGAGTTTAAAGAGCTTTTAAACGGCTTAAAAGAAGAAATCGGTGAGTCATTAAAAAATTCATCAAACGAAAATCTTAATGCGGGAAAATTTAAAAATACGCTTGAATTTTTGAATAACCGCCTTATTTTTGTTGCGGAACAAATAAATGATAAAACCGAAATAAATGAAATTAAATATTTATTAAATTCTTTAATAGATATATCAGAGGAAAATCTTGGAGTAACAGAATTTAGAAATACAATTGAGGCTTTGAATAATAATATTGTTTCTGTAAAAACTTATGTAAAAGAACAATTAAGCGGCAAAACAGAAATAAATGAGCTTAAATTTTTATTAAATTCCATAAAAGAAGAAATAGATATATTAAAAAATACGCAGGGTGAGAATCTTAACGCGGGAGAATTTAAAAATACTCTTGAATCTTTGAATAATAATATTGTTTCTGTAAGAGAACAATTAAGCAATAAAATAGAAGTAAGCGAAGTTAAATACTTGTTAGATTCCTTAAAAGAGGCGTCTGATGAGAAATTAAGCGAGGGAGAATTCAGAAACGCTCTTGAAGCTTTAAGCGCGCGCCTTATTTCAATAAGAGAACAAATAAGCGATAAATCAGAAATTAACGAAATTAAATACTTGTTAGATTCCTTAAAAGAGGCGTCGGATGAGAAATTAAGCGAGGGAGAATTCAGAAACGCTCTTGAAGCTTTAAGCGCGCGCCTTATTTCAATAAGAGAACAAATAAGCGATAAATCAGAAATTAACGAAATTAAATACTTGTTAGATTCCTTAAAAGAGGCGTCGGATGAAAAATTAAGCGGAGAAGAATTCAAAAACGCTCTTGAAGCTTTAAATACCCGCCTTGTTTCCATAAGAGAACAAATAAGCGATAAATCGGATATAAACGAAGTTAAATATTTATTAAATTCCTTAAAAGAAGAAATAGACTCGGTTAAAATAAAAGTAAACGAAGAAACCGTTACAGATGAATTAAAAGAAGCGCTTTATGACCTGCAAAACTTACAGGAACTTAATCAGGGATTCCATAGAGCTCAGGATAAATTAAATATTCTGATAGAAGCAATTGACGTTTATAAGCCGGAAATCCTTAAGAATGAACTTGATCTGGATAATAAATTCAATAAAATTCACTTCCAGATTGATAATCAGGTGGTAAATAGCCTTTCTTCCCTGAAAGAATGTATTTTTGAGCTTCAGGAAAAAGAAAACAACTCGGAAGAAATAAAAAATGCCCTTGTGTTCCTTAAAAACGGACTGCAAACTATTGTTGAGAACCTAAAATACAATACACAAAACAATATCTCGGAAGAAATCCTGCATGAACTGGTGAGCGACGTTAATTTAATAAAAGAATTAACAAACAATAACTCATCAACGGTTAAATTTGATGAAATCACCTCCAGGCTTACAGATTTAGACGCAAAAATTTGCGGATTGCGGGAAACGACGCAATTAACGGAAAATATCGAATTTATTAAAGAAAATCTGTGTCAATTACAAGAAAAGTTTAATTACACTAAAGAAAAGATTGCTGATTTTGCTAATTTTACCGCAAAAACTTCGCAGGAAGATAGTTTTGCAGTTAATACCCAGTTGCAGTCTATAAAAGACGATTTAAGCAATAAAATAGAGCATAATGCAGGGAATTTAACTAAATTTTTGAATGATTTTTCAAGCAGAATCGATGATTTAAAAAATCCGCAAACCTTAAATCATTTTAAAGACGATATTTCAACGATTACAGAAATGTTTTCCGGCGTTTCGACTAATATTTCCGTTCTTTGCGAGGAAGTTCATTCGCTCAAAGGTATTCAAGAAAGCCTTGATAACCTTACAACTCAACTGCAATTTGCTTCTTCAAAAGATGAAATCAGCGAAATTAATAATAAACTTGAATTTTTAACAGATGAAATAAAATCATACCGGGAAAATTTGTCAGTTATCCAACAGGATAATGACAATAAGGAAATCCTGTCCAAAATAGACGAAATGCACGAAGCTTTAAGGCTTTATGCTGAAAATACAGGTGTTGACAAGCTTGACGACAAGATTTCAGACAGGTTTAATTCGCTTGGAGAAAATGTGTCAGACGTCAAAGAACGTATCGAGTATTTAAACAACGCTTTAAGCAACCTGAAAAACCAGTCTGATTCAGAAGAAATTTTGTTTAAAATAGACGAAATGCACGAAGCTTTAA
>JAKLDH010000046.1 GCA_022703625.1 Cyanobacteriota bacterium
ATTGGGGATATAGGGGCGAAGCCCCTATATCTAAACAAAGCCCCCTTCCCGTGTGGGAAGGGGGTATGGGGGATGGGGTTGTTAATTTCGCAAAATGCAAAATAAAAAATAGTTATGCAGTAATCTTTAATATCAAGTTGCAATCAATGTAGCGTTAAATCTCCCTCCCCCTGCTTCCTCCCCAAGGGAGGGGAAGAAGAGTTCATAAGGGTTTACAAAAATCGCCTTTTTTATTTACAGGCTTTTTTCAATGATTGGTATACTTTGCTCATTATAGATTAGGGGATATCATTTTCTATAACAAAAATGTAGTATCTTTCCTGTTGAATAAATCTGTTTGTTATTTTCTTTTTTACAGGACAATTCTCAATAACTTCCTCATAATATTTTTCTACTTCTTTTTTAGAAAAAATTATTTGGTGATAAGGGCTTTTGTTGTCTATTGGAAAAGATGAGATCAATATATCGGATTTTAATAATAAAAAGTCTAAAAGCTTTTTGGATTCTTCAATCTCAACATGTTCAAGAAACTCAAAGCAGGTTATTAAATCATATTTTGAATCTTTAAAAAATTCTGTTTTTGATAATTCACTAGCTTTACAGTTTTGTTGATGAAAAGAAATCTTGTTATTAGAATAATGTTCTCTTGCAAAATTTAAAGCTGTTTCTGATATATCAAAAGAATTTATTGCATTAATTCTTTCCTGTAATTCATTTGCGAGGATATAACTTCCATAACCTATACCGCATCCTACATCGGCGATTTTTATTTTTTGAGGAAACTCTTTCTCTAATGTTTTCATGTAATAACTTACAAAATAATATCTCTGTTTATGAAGATTATCGATTTTTTCGAGAGATTCTCCTGTTTGTCGTTCAAAATTAATATTAAACAAGTCGTTATCTTTAATATTTTCAACGGATAGAACGATATCAGGCATTATTTCTTCAAATTTTTCTAAAGAGAAAACTTCATAACTTCCCATTTTACTGCCGATTTTTTGAGGATCAGTATCTACAAATCCGACTATAGCAAAATTTGAGAGATTTATTTTGTCTATAAATTTTTTAGCGAGATTGTTTGTTCCGTATAAATAAATATTTTTTCCTTTATATTTTTCCGCCAAATAATTTATTTTTTCCTGAAAGAATGGCGAATTCAACACTTCTTCGACAATTGAATCCTGTTCTTCAAAATCCATATCTAATGCTGAGTCATCAAACAAATCATGGACAATATTTGCATTGAAAAAATTTTTTAAAAGTTTAATATTTGGGAAAACCGTTTTTTTATTTTGAAGAGTAAGAGCTATAACTTCAGGATTTAATTTGCTAATTTCACTTATATGATAAATATTATAACCTTTAATTTTTTCAGAAGCCCTGGCTTTATTTGCGTCAATAAATCCTAAAAGATTAATGGAAGAAAAATCAAATTTTTCCGTTAATTTTTCTGCAAGCTTGCCTGTGCCATAAAAGTATACTTTTTTGTTTTTATTATTTTGAATAAAAGCGCAAATTTGATCTTTCACATATTGGGACTCTAAAATTTTATCTATATCTGAAAGACCTTCTTTAGGCTTTTTATTGCCGCACCCTATATCCAATTTTATGTTGTTATTTGTCATTAAAATTTTCCTTTATTTTTGCAATTATATAATATTTTTAATTATAAAACATTAAATTTCTTATAAACAAAAAAAGACGTCATGCTGAACTTGTTGCGCGAAGCAGGCGTTGCTGTCCGCTAAAGCATTTCAGCATCTATCCAATTTGGCTAAATTACAAATAAATGTTATTTGGAAAGACCCTGTTGCGAAGCAGTCGGCGCTGTCCGCATTTCGCAAACAAGTTCAGGGTGACGATTTCCACGTTGATTTTTAAATTACATAAAAAGCAGGACTTGTAGGCTTAAGGTTTATTGATTTAAAAAATTAATTTCCCCATGCTTCCCCGCAAAACTTCCGGCTGCTTCCCTCGGATAAACAAAATGGGAAAAAAGTTTTCCCGAAAATTATGCCTGTGTTCTAAACACTTTGCAGCACAGGGCGAAAACTGCAAAATTCTTCTGTTTCCCATTTCTTTCCTATAATTTTGGCATTTTTCCAATTCCGGCTCACTTCGTTTAAATAGGGGAAAGCCCGCACCGTTTACAAGTGTTCGGGAGCTTTCCCCTGATTGAAATTGGAATTTGCTCTATAACCTATAAGAAAAAAACGGCTGAAATTATTGAATTTAAAAAGGATACAGGCAACGAACCTATATCCTTAAATAAAAAATGGCTCCCTTTGATAGACACGATTAGAACTTTTTCATCCGATGATGTAACCATTGCTATCATAAAAGACATTCTCAATGCAGCTTAAATTTTGGAGTAAAAACCTTTTATGATAAAAACTCCGGAATTTTTATAAATACAATTGCCTCCCGCTTTTTCAGCACCTATGCGAAAATTATCAGGAAAAATTGGCACTACAGATAGGGCTTGCAATATCGCACGTTTTTAATAAGGCATTATAGTTAAGCCATGTTTTATTTTTCATCTGCTTTATCAGGCTTATATCGCCGGACAAATATGTTTAAATACTTATGCTTTTATTGTATGTCTGTAAATGATAAAATCATTTTGATATTTAATGATTAATCTGGGTTAATTATGAAAAAAGGATTCCTGTCTGAATATTTTGAAGGTGTTGCAGCTAAAAGATTGAGTGCTGTTGAAATTGACTCTCAAATATCACACCAGCATGAATTTAATGGCGTTAATGGCTTGCGGAAAATGCTTGGGAATGACAGGCAGAACTTTAAAGCCTCATATATTTATATTTCAGAATCAGAGGATGAAACACTTGCAGATGAAGGAACTGTAACTTGGTATGATGCAAGGGAAAATCACCCAACAAGAACTGAATACAGGCTTTATTATACCGGAAATGATGTTTTATATAAGGCAGAACAGGGCGATCTTCTAGTTATTGGCAAGAAGCCTGATAATGAAATGGTCTTTATGCTTGCCAAGCAGGGTACAACACCTGAAAGCCAGTTGTTATGGCTGTTTAATATAGAGGAAGACATTGGAACAAAATTTGCTGTAAAGGAGTTTGAGGATACAAATGATAGGGATATAAGCTATTCAGCAGGAATAATTCTTGAACATCTTGGCATAGAAGTTATTAAAACAGATGAAAACCTTTTAGATGTTATATTGCAGGAGTTTCCAGCAGGCTTCCCTTCAACAAAATTATTTTCTGAATTTGCAAGGAAAATTTTTAGCCGGTCATCAGATTATAAAAATTCATCTGAAAGCCCTGATAATTTACTTGTTAGCTGGATGGAACAGGAAGAAATATTGTTTAAAACACTTGAAAAATATATGCTGAAAGAAAAACTAAATAAGGGTTTTTCTGATGATGTGGACGAGTTTATTAAATTTTCACTTAGCGTGCATAACAGAAGAAAGGCAAGAGTTGGACAGGCACTGGAAAATCATATGGAAGAAATCTTCCGGCTTAATAATATCAAATATTCCAGAGGAGAAGTAACAGAAAACAAGTCAAAACCTGATTTTGTATTTCCCGGAATTAAAGAATACAGAGAGGAAAAGTTTTCTTCCGCTTTATTAAATATGCTGGGTGTAAAGTCAACCTGCAAGGACAGATGGAGGCAGGTTTTATCAGAAGCAGCCAGAATTAAGGAGAAACACTTGTTTACTCTTGAACCTTCGATTAGTGAAGCACAAACCAGTGAAATGAAAGCAAGTAATTTAAGGCTTGTAGTCCCTGTTAATATCCAGAAAACATATACTGCCAATCAACAAAACTGGTTAATAGGGCTTAATGATTTTATTGAGCTTATAAAGGGAAAACAGGCTAAAGCCATGTAACACCTATTTTAGATTTGTTTTCAGCAAGTCTGCTAATTTGTTAAGGTCTTTAAGCTGACATTCCCATATAATCAATACTTTCCAGCCCATTTTAAGTAATTTATCCTTATTTTCAGCATCTCTTTTAACATTTCCTCCCAGCTTGTTTTCCCAAAATTCTCTATTTGTTTTAGGCATAACAGCATATTTACAGTCTTTATGCTGATGCCAGAAGCAACCATGAACAAAAATAACTGTTTTATATCTGCTAAGTTTAATATCAGGCTTTCCGGGAAGGTCTTTATTATTTAGTTTATATCTGTATCCCAGAGAAAATAAAAGTTTTCTGACAATTATTTCAGGCTTTGTATTGCCTGATTTGATTGCAGCCATATTTTTACTTCTCTGTTCTTTTGTATGAACGTCCATTAATTATAGTGTTTAAATTTATATTAATTTCTTTACTTAACCATTATAATATGTCAAAATGTCAAAAAGATTCCCAGAGGAGATTGTATGAAGAAAAAATCAAACTTAACTTATTTTAGTAGGTTAAGAGAAAAAGCGGGTTTATCAATAGATGAGCTTTCTTTAGAAATAGAATATAGTCCAAGACAAATTTACAGATATGAAAAAGGGTTTAACCCTCCAAAACTTGTAATTCAATGGCTTGAAAATAAAGTTCAGGAAAATTCCAATATTACTTACTTTAAAAGAAAAAATGAATTTAAATTTATAGACCTATTTGCAGGCATTGGAGGATTAAGAAAAGGCTTTGAATCAATCGGCGGAAAATGTGTATATACAAGTGAATGGGATAACTATTGCAGGGAAACATATATTAAAAATTTTCATCCCGACCATAAAATTGATGGTGATATAACACAGGTTAATGAACAGGATATTCCAGAACATGATGTTTTATTAGCCGGATTTCCCTGCCAGCCTTTCTCTATTGCCGGAGTATCAAAGAAAAATGCGCTGGGTCGTCCGCATGGCTTTTTAGATAAAGCACAGGGAACATTATTTTTTGATGTGGCAAGAATAATAAAATATCACCAGCCAAAGGCATTTTTACTGGAAAACGTAAAAAACCTTGTTAATCACGATAAAGGCAATACTTTTTCTGTTATAAAACAAATACTTGAATCTGAACTTGGCTATAAAATCAGTTGTAGAGTTATAAACGCTAAAAGTTTTGTTCCTCAAAACAGGGAACGTATATTTATAGTCGGTTTTAAGGATACTAACAATAACTTTGACCTTAATAATCTTGTATTACCGCCTTCGGAGCTGGAACCAAAATTAAAAGCTATACTTCATCCAGAAGACGGCTCAGAGCCGGAAGAATCAAGATTTACACATGGCAAAAAGGCAAAAGTGCTTGAAAAATATACATTAACTGAGCATTTATGGAATTACCTTCAAAATTATGCTGAAAAGCATAAAGCAAAGGGGAACGGATTTGGATATGGTTTATTTGGAGGAGATGACATAGGGAGAACCCTTTCAGCACGTTATTACAAGGATGGTTCTGAAATATTAATCAAGCAGGACGATAAAAGACCAAGACGTTTAACGCCTAGAGAATGCGCAAGGCTTATGGGCTTTGATAAACAGAGGCAATCAGAATTTGTTATTCCTGTATCAGATACACAGGCATATAAACAATTTGGGAATTCTGTTGTCGTTCCTGTAGTTGAAGCTATTGCAAAACATATGATGCCTTATATTATTGAAAATTCGGAGCAGAATGTTTTATTAAGGGCTGAAAATGTAAAACAACTGGCTATGGTTTAACTTAATTGGTCTGCAATATTTCTAAAGTTAGTTAAATCTATAGATGCATTAAAAATTATTATGATAAAATGACATTTATAAGTTTAAAAATTTGTATTTACATAAACAATATGGGTATAAAAAGTGGGAGATACATTTAAATTTTTAAAAGTTGGCTGTGGGGATTGTACAGTATTATTATTAGGTTCAAAAGTAGTAATGATAGATTGTTATCAGGCTAATAATTATGGAGAAAATATTATTGACCATATTCCAAACAATGTAATTGATGTTCTTATCTTGACACATCAGCATTATGACCACTTTTTAGGCATACAAACTCTTTTAGATAATGATATAGAAGTTAAAGAAGTCTGGGAAAGTCCATACGATAGAAGATACGGCGATAATTCAGTACAATATGATGAATGGCAAAAGTACCAAACTCTTGTTAAAAAACTGGAAGCCAATGGTGCTAAAAGATATACCTCTACTAGAACAGAAAAAATTTATGACATTATTGGAGGGTATGAATTTTATATATTAAACCCTGTAGCTAATATTAATAGCGTTGAAACCAGAGAGCTTCATGATGCGAGCTTAGTGGTTATGGTTAAAAAAGTAAACTCTAATAAAGATAAAATGATATTTTGCGGGGATACAAGTGACTGGGCATTAGATAGAGTAAGAGAGAAATATAACATTAGTGGTGCAAATATATTGCATGCAAGCCATCACGGTTCTATAAATGGCGCAAATATTGATTTTATTAAAGAAACTTCTCCTAATTACACCATAGTTTCCACACGTTCAGGAGTATATTCAAATGTACCAAGCGATGTAGCTTTACAAAGGTATAGAAGTTATACAAATAAAGCAGTTAGAAGAACCGATACAGACGGAACAAGAGTGTTTAGTTAAATTTATTCAAATATAGCCTGCTCTGCTGTTTTATTTTCACGGGTTTTAAGATACGAATAAGCATAAATCATTTGCGCAAAAGAGGATAAGAGAAAACAAATCCCTATAGCTATCCAATTTTTATAAAGAATATAAATAGATACACCTATAAGTATTGAATTCATTAAGGCAACAACATAGAGATACCATATTTGTGAGCAATGACGGTCAAAAAAATTGGGTTTTTGCGAGTTCGTATACATTTTAGATGTATTTTTAAAACCTAATGGTTCAAATTTAAAAAATAATGCTCTTTGCTCGTTAATATAACGTGTTACTTGAACAAAATAGGCTCTATTTCTTACTATAACTATAAATAAGAATATTCCCAACAAAAAACCAATTAATAGAATTGCAATACTTGAAGGGGTAAAATCAATGTTTTCTTTTATTCCAAATTGATAGAGACCAATAGATATGCCTATTAAACCTGTATAAAGTGTAAAAAGAAACTTGAATATTTCAAATATTTGGCTATCGTAATGCCTCATTTGCTGAAAACATTGATTAAAATCACGTTCTAAAAATTTTAAAGCTTCTTTTTTTTCTTCAAATTCATCAGTCATTAAAAATACCTCATGTACAGAATATTTGTAATAATATTTAATTTATTGTAACTTCCATGTGTGTTTTATTAGTATAATAATTTCTCTCTATATTTATGGCGATACATCCGTCGTTTCTGGTTGTTAAACATTTTCTATTAATATATTCTTCATTACTTCTTTTTTTAACATCCCATCCTGAGGCAATTGCTGTATATCGGTTAGTAACACTTGTATCGACTTCTGAATCATCCGAAACAATTACTATATTTGGAGTGAAGTGATTAAATAATTCTGCACAATAGCCTGATTCTCTGCCATGATGTGAAGCTATAAAAACATTTGTACCGGATATTGCATTTTTAAAATCTTCTATTTTAAGTAACTCGTTCCATGAACTAGCTTCATTATCACCAGGAATAATAATTTTTGCTCCCATATATTCAATAATAACAACAATACTATGGTTATTTATATTAGAAATTCCGCAATTATTTGATAAAAAGTATCGAAAATTAACCCCGCCATTGTAAAAAGAATCATCAGGCTTTTCAGAATCCAAATCATAAGAAGAAAAATTAGAATAATTATTACAAATTTCAATGTATTTATCAATTTTGGTAGTGGCTGAAAGTTTAATGAAAAAACATTTAAAAACGTAAATAATAACTGTAAATCCCAAAGGAGGAGCAGTTATGAAAGAAAAAATTGGAAACTGCACAAAATGTGGCAGTGATAATCTGTTAAAAAATGGTCATACCTCAAATGGAAAGCAGCAATATTTTTGTAAAGATTGCGGAGCTCATAGAATTTTAGAACATGAAAAAGACTATAGTGAAGAAAGAAAAGGCGAAATTATCAGAACATACCTTGAAAGAGCTAGTTTAAGGGGATTAGAAAGAATTTTTCATGTTTCCAGAAATACAGTGTCAGGTTGGTTAAAAAAAAATAATCGAAAAACTTGCCTACGATTGAAGAAACTCTTATCAAGGTAAAGGATGATGTACTTGAACTTGATGAGGAATGGGCATTTGTAAAGAAAAAGATAAATAAAAGATGGTTATGGCTTGCTCTTTCAAGGGTAACGCGTCAGGTTGTAGCCTATTTCATTGGTGATAGGAGTGAAGAAAGCTGTAAAAATCTTGAAAAAAGAATTCCTGAAAGATACAAGGAAACTTTTAAATTTAGCGATTTATGGGATGCTTACAATGCTGTATTCCCTGAGAATCATTTGTCTGTAGATAAAACCAGCGGTGAAACTTGCCATGTAGAGAGATTTAATAATACTATAAGGCAAAGATTAGCTCGATATACTAGAAAAACACTAGCTTTTTCAAAGTCTGATTATTGGCATGACCTTGTGACACATATATTTATCATTCATTACAATTTATCACTAAGAATTTAGCCACTACCTCAATTTTATACTTGTCAGAAGATGGATTATTGCCTCTTATATCGTTTTCAGACAAATGAAAGGGTCTTTGTATATATACTGGGGACAATTGCATTAAATTAAATATATCATCAATATGGTCGGTATGAGGATGGGTTATAATTACCTTGTCAATAGATGTAATTCCCCAGTTCTGCTTTAAATACAGTAAGGGACTAAAAGTATTATTTGAACCTTTATGAGTTCCAGTTCCTAAATCAATAACAAAATGCTTACCATTAGGCGTTTTCAAGTATGCTGCACTTCCATGCTGTACATCCCAGATAACCATTTCCAGTTTTGGCATTAAGTACTCCATTAGTTAAAAACTTTTTAATCTTTTTTAATTTTAATATACAAAAAAGCTATATTCAATGTTAGTAGTTTATCAAGAATTATACTTCCACAGCTACCCGCAGCATATCAATTGAATACTTATCCGCTACAAGCCAGCTTGTAATTTCATCCTCTGTAACCTCCAAAACAGGCGCAATTTTCGAAATAACAAGAGGGGAGATAGGTTCAACACCTTTAATCATCTCGTTTAATTTGCCCTGACTATAACCGATAACCTTACTTAAAGCCGTTCTGGAAAGTCCCTTTTGCTGTAAATAGCTGTCAATTTTAGCTGTAAGGATTAGCATGCCTGCATCTGGCTGTACTTTCTGTTTAACCTCTATAGCTCTTTTAAGTACATTTTTAGGGTATTTGTCGGCTAGAATCCAGCCCTTAATTTCCTCTAGGGATACTTCTAACACAGGGGCAATTTTTTCTAATAAATTAGGCGATAATGCTATTTTACTTTTTAGCATTTTATTTAAGGCACTTTCATCAAAATCAACTAATTTACTTAATTGATAATAAGTTATATTTTTTTCTTTTAAAATTTTATCTATTTTATTTTTTAATACTGACATTCAGTTATAGCCTTTAATTTTATACTGGAATAAATACGTGTTGACTTTTAATTTAAAATCTTGTATATTTAAGATGTCGAAATAGACGGCTGGTTACAGCCTGACAACACATAATTTTAACCCTGTTTTTTACAGGGCAGGTTTTAATATGTCATCATTTAAAAATTCTATCACAACGCCGTCTGGAATGACGGCGGGTTTTATACTGGATATTGTTATTGTTGCATCAATAATACTTTTTATAACAGGAATTGCTCCGATATTTTTTATATTGCTGCTGGGTACTGTGTTATCAGGCGCAATTATTAGTACGATTTGGGAATGCTGTAACGTTTTTAAGAAAAATACATAGGCTTTTATTAAGTTTTTTGAAGTATTTTAAAATAAAACCGTAAGAAATATTTAACATAAATTTATACCAATTGGGATTAACATAGTTTATACTAAAGATATAGAATTGTGAGGCATATACACTAAAGGGGATTTTGAATGACAAGTCAAGAAAGCTATACTCGGGAAGAAGTCGTTGGCATGGGGCAAAAAGAATACCAAAAAGTTCAAGAAGTTACAGAATTTTTTAAAAAACATGTGGCAAAAGTCGGTGAAAAACAGGCTATAAAAGACTTACAAAAAGCAATAAATATGTTAAACAAGGGATTAAAAGATTCTATTGTAGAAGAAAAGCGTCCTTTAAAAGAAAACGGCATATTAGAAGAAAAGACCTATGCTGCTTTTGAATATATATGCAAAAACTATACTGCTAGACTCATAAATAAATTTATTAGAAGAGCAGCTATTAATAATGCTATTTTTGAAACTAAAAATGATAGCAGAATTAACACTGAGAAAAACGTAAACAAAATTTATAACAATTTAAGGACTCAAGAAGAGGAGAGGGGATTATGGACGATAAAATAATTGAAAAATATGTTTGGGATTCAAGTGATAATGCCTGTAACGCTTGCAGTCAATTAGATGAAAAAGAATTTAAAACAATTGGTGAAATACCTGACAAACCTCACCCAAATTGCAAATGCACATTGAAGGAAGTAGAGGGAGAACTTTGTGATTATTGCATAGACTGTTTGGACAAGATGGAAGAAATGATCGGCGATTCAGAGAGCTTAAAATTTGAAGTTGAAATTGAAATTTCTGATATTGAGCGAATAGAATCCGAATATACAGGAATTGATTCTGATGATATTCAAAGAATATTAATGGATATAGGCAGTTTAATTAATCCTTTGGGAACTCTCGTTAATGTTATTTTTGATTTTTATTCTAATTGGTCAACAATGAAAGAAGCTGATACTAAAGGAGCTGATAAATACTATCATGCAAAAGCCAACTGTGAAGCGGCGCAAAGTGGAATTTTAGGGTCTCAAATAGCAGAAGGATTAAGTAATTTCAGAGAATATACAGATAATTATCGTAATATCCACGAAAAGAAATATACATTAGAAGCCAGTTTAAAAGATATAGAAGAAGACCAGGAAGCTAACCGAGAAGGGCGGGAACTTGGAAGAAAATATCCAACTCAAAGCTGTGGTGATCTAGTTAAGCATAGGCGACCTGATAAATTGAAGGAAAAGCATTGGTAATATATGTGTTAATATTGCATTATGCAAATAGTTATGAAAAAAATTTTTAGCCTAACGAAAACATTAAGTATAGTTATTTTTTTAGGCTTATATATATTTTTTTGTTTTTTTATAACGGCTTTTCTTTCAATGAGTATATTAACAGTTGGATTTGGTCTTAGAAATGGATTTGACTGGCAGATTGTTATTTATCTTATTTATTTAGCTTTAATTATACTTGGAAGCTGGGCAATTCCTTTGTCATTTTTCTTTATAAGAAAAAAAATTATTAAAATATCTATTATATTTGTTTATTTAATTTTATTTATCTCATATTTTTATACATATAGCTTGTTACCTTCTGTGAAAAAACAATATGACATAGATACTTGTCTTGATATTGGAATATGCTCTGAAGGATTAGAAATAAATACTGAATACGGTAGGATAAAAATAAATAAAGAAAACTGTGTAAAATACGGCTGGAAATGGGATGAAACCAGAAAATGGTGTAATACAAGGAATTAAAAAAACAAAACCCAATTCTTGTAAGAAAATCCGAGGGCGGGAAAAAGAAGAGAAGAAAAATGCTTAATAAATTACAGTTTTAAGCATATAAATACAATGCAAAAAACATAAAGACATAAAACTTAGATTTCTATAGTTAAAAATAGTAAAAAAATGCAAAAATTTAAAACCTAAAAAATGGTTAATAACAAGACATAATAACTATAAACAGTATCTTTTTAGTGGAAGTTTTAAAGTCGGGTTTCTACAAGAAAAAGGCTTATTTTCAAAAGTTATTTTAGCCTGCCTTATGTTTTTACCTGCCTGTATAATTAAACGCCTTAAAAGCCGACATACGCTTTATGGAAAAGGCATTATAGCAGGTTAAGAAATTAAAAAGCCCATAAATAGGGATAAAAGGACTTGGAATATTCAAAATCATCCTATATCATCGAATCTGCAAGTTAAATATGTCAAAAGTGAGTGCTGGCGACATATACAGTAGTATTTTATGGGAGAATAGTTATGACAAAGAAATTTGGAAGCATCGCAAACCATCTTTTAAAGGTAATTGAGCAGTTAATAGCAGAATTTGAAAAGCTAGACCACAGGCAATCAGACCTTGAAGAAAGATTGAGCAAGCTAGAGGCTAAGTTATGATATTAAAAGGTGCTGTATTTGATATTTTTCAAGGGATTAAAGATATTGTACACCAGATAGACAGCCTAAAGAAAGATGTTGAGGAAGTTAAAAAGCAACAAAACAAGATGGAGGCAAGATTAAACAAAATAGATAAACCCAAAAATAAAATCCTAACTAAAAAGCCAGAGTAACATCTGGCTTTTTAGTTCTCATATCTGTTTGTCTAGGGTAAACCCTAAACAAAAGCTAAAAAATAAATAAAAAATGTTTGTTTAAGGTTAATTTTTCAATTAATAAACAGGTTTTTGCTAAAGTTAAGAGTTTAAATAAAGGAATAATAAAGATGACAGGAAAAAATATTGCATACATCCGCTGTAGTAGCATAGAACAAAATGAAGCAAGGCAATTTGAAGCCCTTAAAAACTATAATATAGATAAATATTTCACCGAAAAGGCAAGCGCAAAGGATACTAACAGACCTCAATTGCAATTAATGCTGGATTATGCAAGGGAAGGCGATGTTATTTATATTAAAGATTTCTCAAGACTTGCCCGCAGCACTAAAGATTTACTTGATATTGTTGAAATACTAAACAAAAAAGGCGTAAAACTAATTAGTTTAAAAGAAAATCTTGATTCAAACACTTCTACAGGCAAATTAATGTTAACGATGATAGCGGCTATTTATGAATTTGAACGTTCAAACCTGCTTGAACGGCAAGCAGAAGGAATTGCAATAGCTAAAAGGCTTGGAAAATTTAAAGGCAGAAAAGAAATTAAAAAGCCTGATAACTGGAATGAAGTTTATTCAAGGTATAAAAACCGTCAACTTACAGGTAAACAGGCAATGAATGAGCTAAAACTTAAAACTAATACATTCTATAAGTTTGTTAATGCTGAAATAGCATAGGTATATTAGATTTTTGCACCTTGACAATTGAATTTAAGCCAGCCAGCAGGTAAATTATGCTGGAAGTCATGCAGATAACCGCTTTGACACTGCATGGCGATATTTTTTTTATTTAGCCTTGTTTAATCTCATCCAGCGTTAAATAGTATTATTTTAATATTGGGTGCAATATTGGGTATTTGCATGAAAAAAGGGTTTTAGGTGTTACCCTAAAACCCTTCTCTTTCAAGATTCTCCCCGGGTGGGATTCGAACCTACAACCCTTCGGTTAACAGCCGAATGCTCTGCCATTGAGCTACCGGGGAATGTCTTTTGGGTTGTAATTTGTTTTATTTTTAAATTATAGCAATAAGGTTTTCTTGTGTAAAGAGGGTTAGTCTGGTTTAATTTAACGATTTCCTTTTAATATAACTATAGCAATGTTTAACAAACATATTCTAAACCTTGACCATTCCAATGGAGCGGGCATTTATGTTTGTTGACACTTCGTTATAAGACATAACGCTTATTTGCGGGAACGTTCTTTCCAAAAGCCTTCTTAATGCCAGTCTTATATGCGAACTGCAAAGAATTACCGGCTGATTTCCCGTTGTTTTTATTGCATTCTCTATTTCTTTATTAATACTGTTTATAAATTCCCGTGTAAAATTCGGGTCAAGTGATAAATTTTGTCCGTCCTGACTTATTCCCCTTGTAATAATGTTTTCCACATCAGGCGCAATCGTAACGGCAAGAAGATCACCCTTGTCGCTTAAATTTTGCTTGCAGATACTTCTGGCAAGTGCAATTCTGCATTGTTCTGTAATATAATCAGGGTTTCTGTTAACTCGATGATAAGTGCTTATTGTTTCTAAAATGGTCTGTAAATCCCTTACAGAAACCTTTTCTCTCAATAAATTCTCTAAAACTATATGAACCTCAGCAATTGAAAGAGATCCGTCTTTGAAAATATCGTCCACAAAAGATTCTGAGTATTTTTTTAAATTGTCGATCAATGCCTGCACATCAGGACGGGTCAAGATTTCTGCGGCATTCTTCTTTATCATTTCTGTTAAATGTGTTGAAATAACAGCAGAAGGGCTGACTACCGTATAACCGTTTGATTCGGCGTATTCTCTGTCTTTTTCATTTATCCATAAAGCAGGTAATCCGAATGCAGGCTCAATTGCTTTTATTCCCTTTAAGTTCGGGTCGTCTTTCCCTGTTCCGGCATTCATAGCAAGGAATCTGTCAGAATGAACTTCCCCTACTTCAACCGGAATGCCTCTTAATTTGATTTGATAAGAATTGGGTCCCAGTTGAAGATTATCCCTTACCCTGATTGAAGGCAGGATTATTCCAATATCCATCGCTGATTGACGGCGTATTTGAGCGATTCTTTCAAGCAAATCCCCTCCCTGATCTGCTTCTAAAAGAGGAACAAGCCTATAACCTATTTCTATTTCAATGGGCTCAATGTTTAAAAGCTCCATTACGCTTTCTTTAGAGGCTTTTTTCTTGGTTTTTTTGGATCTTTTAGCTTCTGCTTCGACTATTTTTCTTTCATCATCTTCTTTTTTCTTTTTTTCATTGTGTTTCATAAAACTTACATATCCAAGCACACCGCCCATTAATAAAAACGGCATTTTCGGCAAGCCTGGAATAAGTCCGAATGTAACTAAAAGACCTCCAACAACCCCTAAAACCCTTGGATCACTGAACATTTCTTCTTCAATATCTTTACTGAGCGCTTTATCTTTACCGCCTGCTCGGGTAACAATTAAAGCGGTGGAAGTTGAAATAATCAATGCGGGTAACTGGGAAACAAGTCCATCCCCGACAGTAAGTATCGTATAAGTTGCCGCAGCTTCAGCTATTCCCATTTTATGCTGTAAAACACCTATTATAAAACCGCCTACAATATTTATTACGGTAATTATTATCCCTGCCGTCGCATCTCCCTTTACAAATTTGCTTGCGCCGTCCATAGTTCCGTAGAAATCAGCTTCTCGTTCAATATTTTTTCTTTTTTTCTTTGCCTCGTCCTCTGTAATTAATCCTGAATTCAAGTCAGCGTCTATACTGAGCTGTTTACCCGGCATAGAATCCAGTGTAAATCTCGCCGCAACTTCCGCTACCCTTCCGGCGCCGTTTGTAATTACCATAAAGTTGATTATGACAAGAATTACGAAAATTATGATACCTACAACATAATTCCCGCCTATAACAAAGTTCCCAAAAGCGTGAACAACTTCACCGGCGCTTGCATCAAGCAAAATAAGCCTTGTTGTGCTGACATTAAGACCTAATCTGAAAAGCGTTGTTACAAGCAATATGGTCGGAAAAGATGAATATTGCAAAGGCTCTGTCGTATAAAGACATACAAGCATGATAATAATTGATAAAGCGATATTACAGGTAAGTAAAACGTCCAATAATATTGCAGGCAGAGGAATAAGCATCATTGCAACGATAATAACCAAGCCTACAGCCAGAAGTATATCGTTATTTTCCAAAAATTCGCTTATTTTATTAGCGCCAAACATTATTTTCTTTTTCCTTTACTGGTTCTGTAAACAAATGCCAACACTTCTGCCACAGCAACATATAATTCCGCGGGAACCATTCCATCTAATGGTACAATTTTATACAGGGTTCGGGCAAGAGGAGGATTTTCCACAACAGGTATATTATTCGCCTCGGCGATTTCTCTTATTTTAAATGCGACGTAATCAACCCCTTTAGCCACAACCTGAGGCGCCGGAGCTTTACTTGTATCATATCTTAAAGCAACTGCATAATGAGTCGGGTTCGCAATTATAACATCCGCTGTGGGAATTGCTCCAGCCATTCTTTGCATTGCAAACTGCATTTGAGCTTTTCTTATGTGTCGTTTAATTTTAGGATCGCCTTCCGCATTTTTGCGTTCGTCTTTTATTTCGTGTTTAGTCATTTTTATGGACTTTTCATATTCATAATCCTGATATTTTTTGTCTATAATCCCTAAAATCAATAAAACTATACATATTTGCGTTATCAGTTCAATGGTTATTTGCCCTAAAACAACCATTCCGGGTTCAGCTTCCGCTCCAAGCAAAGCTATAAGCTCATATTTATGTTTATCTATGACAGAAAACCCCACCCCGCTTATAATTATGAGTTTCAGAAGGGATTTTAAAAATTCCACAAAACTTTTCAACTGAAAAAATTTTTTAAAACCCATGATCATTTTACTCGGACTTAATTTTGACGGATCAGGTTGTATTGCTTTCATGCTGAATAATGGTCCGACCTGATAATAATTGATCGCAATTCCGGCGGCTACCATAACCGCCATTATCGGCATTAAAATAACAAATATTTCATTAATATATTTTCCCAAAAATGCCCAAATATTAGCTTTTGTGATGAGATCAGGATTTAAATCAGTGAATATTGTTATTGAGATTGTTTTAAACCTGTCAAAAATAAACGGCATATACATAAAAAGGACGTAAAGCCCGACCAATAAAGTAACAGAAGAGCTAAGATCCTGGCTTTTAGAAACCTGACCATCGCTTCTTGCTTTTGCCCGACGCTTGGGCGTCGCCTTTTCCGTTCTTTCATCAGACATTGTTTATCTAACCGCCTAAAATAAATATTCCGTTTAAATCAATAAGCATTGTTTTTATTACTTTCATTAAATATACTGCTGTTGGAACAATTAACATAGCCATTAAAGAAAGCCCAACATATATTTTGAACGGCATCATAACCATAAATATGTTCATTTGAGGCATTATTTTTGCCATAAAGCCCATTAACACAATTATCAGGAACAATATTTCAAAAATAGGCAGGATAAGGCTAAAAGCTGATAAAAATAACTGACTGAAAAAATAGATCAGTTTTTGAGTTATTGGAACTGAAAAACTGAAACTCAAATCAATCGGTATTGAGGTATAGCTGTCATAAATGGTTGAAAACAGCCATTGATGACCGTTTATATAGATAAAAACAAGACTTGCCATAAATAAATAGAATTGCCCGACAATCGGCACATCCTGATTTGTAACCGGATCAAGCGCAGTAGCGACCGCAAGCCCCATTTGCACGCTTAATAATTGTCCGGCAATTTGTACTCCGCTGAAAATTAACGATGCGCTGAATCCTATTAATAAACCAACGATTATTTCTTTAAAAATCAGACTGGATAAAGAAATTAAATCTTTTGGAATAACAAAATGCGAAATTTGCATTACAAAAGGGTACATTATGAATGCGCATAAAGCCGCAAGACCTACTTTAATCTGCATTGGAATCGGATATGTGGAAAACAGCGGGGCTGTTGTAAGCATTCCAGTCAATCTTGTGAAAACAAGAAGATAAACAATAAGACTTTCAGCGGAAAAAAATATTGATAAATCATTCATTATTTTATGCTCATTACCAGATTGGCAAAAAGTTCATTAACGGCATTTATATATACATCCAGCATCCATGGCGCTGTAAACATAACAGTAAGGATGCCTGCAAGAATTTTAGGCACAAAAGTAAGCGTTGCTTCCTGTATTTGGGTTACAGACTGGAACACGCCTATCACAAGCCCGACCACCATCGTGGTAAGCAAAACAGGTCCCGCCAATTCTAAAATAAGAATCAGCGCTGTTTGTAAAACTGTAAGAAATTCAATTTGACTCAAATTAATCTACCCCTTTTTTTATTCATAAAAAATTATAATGCTATGAAAAACCTGTAATAAGGGATTCCGCTATAAGATGCCAGCCGTCCACCATTACAAAAAGAACTATTTTAAACGGCATAGAAATCATTACCGGCGGCAAAAACATCATCCCCATTGATACAAGAATACTTGATATAACGATATCTATAACCAAAAACGGTATAAAAATCATAAAACCTATCTTAAAAGCGGTTTTCAATTCGCTTATAACAAAAGAAGGCATTAATACATAAGTTGGAATATCATCTGTAGAAGCCGGTTTATCGAGTTTCGCCATTCTGACAAATAATGCAAGATCGCTTTCATCTGTTTGCCTGAACATAAACTCTCTTAAGGGTTCTAAGCCTCTTTGCAAAGCTACTTTTTGAGTTATTTTATTATTTACATAAGGTTGAAATGCCTGTTCATTAATGGTGTTTATAGTTGGAGCCATGACAAAAAACGTAAGCATGATTGCAAGCCCGACAATAACCTGACTTGGAGGCAGTTGTCCAACGCCGATTGCTTGTCTTGTAATGGATAAAACAATCACAATTCTGGTAAACGAAGTTGTCAAAATAAAAATACTTGGAGCAAGGGTTAAAATAGTGAGCCAGATTAGAATTTGCAACCCTTTACTAAATTCCTGCGGACTATTTGCATCTCCTACGGAGATATTTATATTTGGAATTCCAACTTGCGCTGTTGCGGATAATCCCCCGATAATCAATGCCATTAAAGTTAAACACAATATTTTTATTCTGTTTTTATTCACAAATTCCCTCACCAGCCTAAATTCTTAACTGTACTTTTATTTTTTAAGAGTTTTATTTATATTTCAACTATCTTTGGATTTATTTTATATGTTTTAAAAAGTCATAGCAAAAATTTGACAGAATCTTAACAAGTAATACAAATTCGCAATTATAGCTAACTCGAATTGCTAATTAGTTGAAACGCTGAAATAGATTGAAATTTTATTTTAATTTTTTATGCGGCTCGCAGGCAAAGCCTGCGAGCCGCATGCCCTAAGAAGGCGTAGCGGCTGGCGAAGCCAGCCGCTACGCCAAATATAAAATTATTTATTTAGCAATTCAAGTTATACTAAAATGAGTTTGAATTTAGGAAAACCGGCAAAGCCGGATTTTCCCAACTTCATCACTCCTGCTTCGCCATACCGCCCCTAACGTTTTAAGAAAAAATCCGAAATTCATTTTGGGGGCGGT
>JAKLDH010000047.1 GCA_022703625.1 Cyanobacteriota bacterium
CGGCTGGCTTCGCCAGCCGCTACGCCAAATATAAAATTATTTATTTAGCAATTCGAGTTAATTAGCGGGTGTTTTGCCGAAGGCAAAACACCCGCTCTACCCTTACTCAGCCCGAGCCGCCCGCAGGGCGGCTCGGGCTGTAGATATTAGCTTTTTAATCAATTAACGAAAACTTATTTGGATTGGTATAATAACGAAAACTTGTTTGAATCTTTATAAAAAGCCTGTGAATACTTATTCACAGGCTTTTTATTGTTTAGATATTTATTTTTTCTATACAGTTGCAGGAATTTTTTCCTGTTCTTGCGTTTCAATAATGTTTTGTTCCAATGGCATTTCTCTTTTAAGCGTAAGAGCGACTAATGCGGCAAGAATTAACGCGCCTCCCGCTACAATAAGGGAATATTCCCAGTGATGAGTTGAACCGCCGGACTCAAGCATTACAGGATTGCGGTTTATAAGATATCCAACCGCTATTGAAGATAAAATCTGTGGTCCTGCCACGAACAGATTGAATTTCCCTAAAGACGAACCTTCTTTGCCTTTTTTCATATTATCCATTAGCAACGCAAACGGTATTGTAAGCGTCGATGCCCAGCCGATTCCGGCAAGAGCAATAAAACCAACAACCATTGCCGGTGTTTTTGCAAAAAATGCCGCGCCGAGAAACGCTAATCCCATACAAGTAAGCGCAAACGCATGTACATTTTTCTTGCCAAATTTATTGCAAAGTATTCCTAATGGAATTGAAACAATAACACAAACCAGGTTAAATGCCGCCAGGGCAATTCCTGAAAGATTTGTAGCCTCTAAAACTGTTGGCTCAAACATATCTTTTATTACCTGAGAAGCTTCAGTTAAATCAGGCGTTAAATATATATTGTGAACAACATAATTATTAAAGTAAATAAACAAACACATAATTCCTAACCAGGTAAAATACTGCATTGAGCAAAGTTTACCGATTTCAGGAGTGTAAAAGCTTTTAAGAGCCATTCCCAACATAGGAAAACTTAGAATTAAAACAAACCATGCCAACGCATCCTGAATAAATTTACTGTTTGAAGGATCGAACTGTCCGGGGAAACCTGCTGCGAATATAGCGACAGCAAGAATTCCGCCTGAAATAAGAGAACTTATCAGGAACATTTTTATTGATTCAAACGGACTGTCTTTTTTGACATCTTCTGACGGTTCAGGCTTATTGTTTTCAGGTGTGGTTATAACTGTCCAGAGCATCGCTGTTGTAAGAGCTACAGCGCCGACGATAAACTGTTCTTTTATGCCGATTTGATAATTCAAAATTTCTTTTAATATAAACGGGAAGCCGAAAGCAATAACCGCTCCAAGTCCAAAACCAAAACTGATAAATGAATTAGCGAGCGCTGTCTGGCTGGAAGGCACGTTATCAGGAATTAACGCTCTGTGTGGTCCCTGAGATACGTTTACGCAAATATCAATTATCCAGAGCATGCTGGCTGCCATAAGCAATGTAGGAGAATAAGGCATTCCTACAAGAGCCAAACTTCCTAAAATTGCGCCGACAAGCAAAAAGGGTCTTCTTCTTCCGAAGCCAGTCCACATATTATCGCTTATTGCTCCGACAATAGGCTGAACAATAATTCCGGTAATAGGTCCTGCGAGCCAAATTAAGCCTAAAATTAAAGGAGTTGCTCCTAATGGTTCTGTAACGCGACCTGTAAGCTGAATTTGCATAGACCAGGCAAATTGCAAACCAACTGCCCCCATGCAAAGATTGATAAATTGCCAGATCGTAAACTCAGGCAATTTTTTTTGTGAAAGAGTGTTGCTCATAAAAAATCCTCACATTAAAAATTATTAAACATTCATTTAGATATTTTTAATATAAAAATGATAAATTATCAATAAATTAAAATAGCAGGGCAATTCAATTATAAAAATTAAAAAAGACGTCATGCTTGTATGATAAGTTTTAGTTAAAATAAAAAAGAATTAGTAAAAAGTTTGGCGGATAAAGACTGTTGTCATGCTTGGGAATAAACCCTGTAGTTCAGATAAGTCCCCGTCTGCAATTTATCAAAATTGAACACAATCTGAATTTATACTGCTTGCAAAAATAATAAATAACCCGAGCCTCTAATTAGCCGAAACCGTCATCCTGAGCAGAGCGAAGGATAGCAACCACATGACCCGAGTAATTTCGGCATTATCAATACATTAACTTTTATTAACATAAAAGCGCATTTTAATTAGAGCTATATTTTGTCTAAATTCAAGAAGAAATGACATTTTTTTCAAAAAAATATTTAGTAAAATTTTTCAATATTTTATTATTTGCGCTAATAAACAAAATGTGTAATAATCAAAAACGTTAATAGTCTAACCATTCCTTTCTTGACTGATGCGACCTGGTGTCGCATTTATTTTTTTATATACTATTGTATTGACCGTTTAATTTTCAAGGTCATCCTGAACGAATGTGAAGGATCTCAGTCCTTATTATTTGAGATTCTTCGGCAAAGCCATGGAATTTATGACCGATAATATTTTTATGTAAAAAGCCAAGAAAAGACAAAAAGTAAGCATTTGTAAGCATAGGGGGTTTCAGGGGTTCTCCCCTGACAGTCTTGTCCCCTTGGGGTTCAGTTTTTCTTTCTTTTGCGCGCCTAAGGCGCATTAATAGGGAAATGTTACTTGGATTGTGTCCCAAGCTTCCCGCTTTGCGGGTTCTTTCTTTTTGCGTTCAAAAAGAAAGAAAATGAAGAAACGGTAAGCATTATATTGCATGCTGGAAAGATGCTGTTGCAAAGCAGTCGGCGCTGTCCGCATTTCGCAAACAAGTTCAGCATGACGCTTTTAGCGGCGTTAAGCAGTTAATTAAAAAATTACATAAAAAATATTATCGGTCTATCTTTTTTATTCCCCGCAAAAAACTTTTAAAGGTTTAATCTTATTACCCTCAGCTTCTGCAATTGCGGATAAAGAGTCTTCGAAAATCAATTGAATCAACTTTTTTTCAGGATAAAATTTCTCAATAGAAAGACATAGCCCGTTTTTAATCTTATTTTTCTGATCCTGATCTATAATAACTCTTTCAAGCCCCAAAACCCTCTCAGGTGGTATTATAAACTTTTCAGGTTCATTTTTGGAAAAATATTCTTCAACTTGTTCCAGCGTTAAACTATCTTCTATCCTGAAATTTCCTGACCCTGTCCTCGTTAAATTCTCAAGGCAACAGCCATATCCAAGTTTTTTTCCCAGATCAGAGGCTATTGATCTGATATATGTTCCGCCTGAGCAATCTATATCGACTACCAGCGCGGGGTTTTCACTGTCCATTTTTTCTATAGACAGTAATTTAATATCATTTATTGTAACTTTTCTTTCGGGGATATCCGTTATTTCTATATTTTTTCTTGCATATTCATAAAGACGCTTGCCTTTGTAGTGAACAGCAGAATAAATCGGAGGAATTTGCGTTATTTCGCCTTTAAATTCCTGAAGACAGCTCTCTATTTGTTCTTTATCGGGAATTATCGGCTGTTTTTTAAGAATTTCGCCTTCCATATCATAAGTATCAGTTTCAACACCCAGTAAAATATATGCCCTATAGGATTTTGAAGTGTCAAGATATTCAATAATCCTTGTGGCTTTGCCTATACACATTGGAAGAACTCCTGTCGCAAGCGGATCAAGAGTTCCTGTATGTCCAATTTGCTTGATTTTCAGAATTTTTCTTAATTTACTGACTACGTCTTGGGAAGTTATACCTTTAGGCTTATTAATATTTATTATTCCTGTAATCATTTAAATATTTAAAATATATCCGCCTTTATCGGCATTTTCAAGAATATTATTAGCCAGCTTATTTCTAAGGTTTTTTATGTATTTATAAACATAGTCATTAGGAAGATTCAGCACTTTGGCAAGGTCGTTTACATAAACTTTTTGTTTTCTGTTTTTACAAAAATAATTTAAAACAACTTCTTCTCTTTTATTAAGTTTTTTAGAAAAACTCAATGTTATTTCAAAATCCGGCTTATCGGGTTTTGATTGTTTTTCGGGTTTTTCTTCAATTTTTTCTTCAATTGTTTCTTTAATTTCTTTTTTTACGAGTTTAGGTTTTACAATTTCTTCCGGCTCGTCCTTTTTTCTTAAAAGAAGATCGTGCAAGTCATTTGTTTCTTTTTTAACATTAAGCGATTTCCCCAATCGTTGAGCAAATTCCTCAAGGGTTATTTTTTCTGTGGAACGTCGCCATTGCATTACTTCTTCTTTTGTTAGAGCTGAATACATTTTGTACTCCTTTTTTTATATTTATCAATTTTATAGTCAACAAATTTGTATAATTGTTATAGGTTTAGTATCTGTTTCTACATACTAAAAAACAGCATGTTCTATATATATTGCTGATTATTTAAATAAACTTAATATTTTTTAACAAGTTTAAATTTATTTAATCAGATATTACTATTAGAACCGAAAGTTTATATCAAAGTAAATATAATAATAATTATTTTTAACAAAATTTTTAAATAAAAATAAAATAAAACAGTAAGTTGCTTCTATAGAGCGCCTCTATACATTGATTGCTACTTGTTATAAAACCAATAAAAAATCTGCTTTTCAGCAGATTAATAAATTAAACTTACCCCATATCTGTCCTCATTTTACCGCGACAAGACGTGGCGCGACTCCTAACTGACCCTGAATCATCTTGGCTTTTGCCAGCGCCATAGTTCTTCTTTTTTTAGCTCCCCTCAGGAAGAACAGCACTGATTCAGATATATTTGTAGTTGGTTCTTTCAGGTTTAATTTTTCCATAACTACCCCTTTTATAAACGACAAAGTAAGTTCATACACGCAAAATTAAAAACTTTTTATATCCCTATTTATTTTTCATAATAATCTTGTCGGTTTTTAAGGAGAGTTACTTTAAATAATTTAGCGTTATAGCAAAAAAATTGAAACATTCTGTAACATTTCTTGCGCAAGCTGATACCAAGTTGCAATCAATGTAGTATTAAATCTCCCTCCCCCTGCTTCCTCCCCAAGGGAGGGGAAGAAGAGTTGATACGGGGTTTTCGGCTTCGCCGAAAACCCCGTAAATTAAGGATTTACAAAAATCATCTTTTTCATTTGCTGATTTCTTTTAATGATTGGTATATTTATTTTTATAAAACATTAAAGAACAAAGAATCAATCCATATAAGTAAAGTTTTTTGTATTATCAAAGCAAAATCGAAGATATAACTGATTCCGCCGCTTATCATCAACACAAGCAGAATAGGCAAGCTGAACGGCGCAAGACGAAAATATATTTCAGCCAGGTTATCAGGCAATAAATTACTTAAAGCGTTTGCGCCGTCAAGAGGCGGCAGCGGTATAAGGTTGAATAATCCAAGAGCAAGGTTAATTTTGATTATCAACATAAGCATGATCACTGTAACAGCTTTAATCCCGTCTATTACAATTCCGTTTGCAAGCGGATTTATACTAAAAGCGGCAACTAAAAAATAGAGAACCAAAATAAAAATCGCCGCCAGTATAAAATTACTTGCAGGTCCTGCCAGAGCAACGAGCATAAGTTTAAATTTATCCTGAATATTGTTAGGATTGATTTCAACAGGCTTTGCCCAGCCTATGCCGATTATAAAAAGCATTAAAGCGCCCATCGGATCAAGATGAGCAAACGGATTAAAAGAAAGCCGCCCCTGCATTGCCGGAGTGGGGTCGCCAAACTTATACGCAGTATAGCCATGCGCCCATTCATGGATTGTAATGCTTATTAAAAGAGGAACTACAAGAATAATTATCGCAATTACAAATTGCAGCGGGTCTTTTAAAAGTAATTGAATTAATTCATATAACAACATAGCTTTTTATTTTTTTTTAAACTTATAAAATTATCTCTTAAAAAATTAAAATCTGATAGTCTTTTTGTTATATCATACTAACTAATATATAAAAAAATCTAAATATTATTATAAGGAGATAAATGTCGTATAAATCAGGATTTGTAGCAATCATAGGAAGACCTAACGTTGGGAAATCCACGTTATTAAATAAAATTCTTGGGCAGAAAATTGTAATCACAAGCTCCAAGCCTCAAACCACGAGAAGACGCATTAAAGGCATCTTTACGTCTGAAAAAGGGCAGATTATATTTGTGGACACGCCTGGAGTTCATAAACCGCTGTATAAACTCGGAGAATTTCTTCTGGAAGAAGCTAAAATGTCTATACCGGAAGCTGATTTGATTTTATTTGTGGTTGATGGCTCTGAAGTTGCAGGCAGAGGCGATAAATGGATTGTGGAAAACTTGTTAAACACGGAAACCCATGTAATTTTGGCTTTAAACAAGGTGGATACAATAAAATCCATGGAAAAACGCGATGAAATTGTGGAAAGTTATAAAGCTTTGTTTAAAGATAAATCTGTTACTAATGTCAAAATTTCCGCAAAAACAGGAAGAAACGTCGACGATCTTGTAAAAAACATCTACAGAAAACTGCCTAAAGGACCTGCGTATTATCCTGAAGATGAAATAACAGACCAAAATTTTAAAACCATAGTTGCTGAAATGATACGAGAAAAGATTATACGAAATACAAAAGAGGAAGTTCCTCATAGTATTGCGGTTATTATAGATTATTTCAGGGAAGAAGAAGATATCACAAATATAGCGGCAAATATTTTTGTGGAATTTGAATCGCAAAAAGGAATTATAATAGGCGAAAACGGTTCAATGCTTAAAAAAATAGGCACAGAAGCAAGACAGGAAGTAGAAAAGTTTTTAGAGAAGAAGGTTTTTCTTGATTTAAACGTTAAACTTAAGAAGAAATGGAGAAAAAATCCATCTGTATTAAAACAGTTCGGCTATAAAAACGAGTAATTTTATAATTTAAGAAAAAAAGAAAAAGTTTTCAAGCAAAATTTCACTGATGTCCGGCAGGAACTCTCATACTAATTTGCAATCAAAAGAGTATTATTTTTTGATAAGGGTTTTGCCGGCGTAGCCGGCAAAACCCTTATCAACTCTTCTTCCCCTCCCTTGTGGAGGAAGCAGGGGTGGGAGATTTAATGCTACATTGACTGCAACTTGGTATCAGGCGGTTTCGTTGAAAATTATTCATTGCCAAATTTTTATGTTAAATTTAACAAATAATTAGCTTATTTTGATATTATTTTATACATAGTTGTATTATATTATTATTGATTAAGCATGTTTTGCGGAAGTGAGAAGTTTTGACAATAGCAATTTATCCCGGAAGTTTTGATCCTATTACAAATGGGCACTTTGATGTCCTCTATAGAGCATCAAAACTTTTTGAAAAAGTTATTGTGGTAGTCTTGCTGAATGCCGCTAAAAAATCGTTTATTTCTGTGGAAAACAGGATTGAACTTATTAAAGAATCCGTAAAAGATATTAAAAACATTGAAGTTGACAGTTTTGAAGGCTTAACCGTAAAATATGCAAAAAGTAAAAACGCAAAAGTCCTCATTAGAGGGTTACGAGCTACATCAGATTTTGAATATGAAATGCAAATGGCTCAAATAAACAAAACTTTGGATGCAAATCTTGAAACCATCTTTTTAGTTCCGGGAGTTGAAAACAATTTTCTTGCTTCAAGCATTGTAAAGGAAGTTGCCTTATTCGGCGGAGATATCTCAGGCTTAGTGCCTGAATCGGTTAATAAATATTTTAAAACATTAGTTAAATGATAAGTCGGGGTGAATAGTATGTCCGTAAACAGTATTTACAAACTTTTAGATAAAATGGAAATGATGATCCTTAAAGGAGCTCCTATTCCATTTTCGCCGTTCGTAATGGTAAATCATGAAAAAATTATAGATATTCTTGATAAAATTAGAGCTTCTATACCGGGTGAAATTCAGGAAGCTCACAGCATAATAAGAAAAAGCGAAGAAATTCAGCTCGAAAGCCAGAGAAGAGCGGAAATGTTTTTAAGAGAAGCCAAAAATGAGGCGGAAAGAATCTTAAGCGAATCTGAACTCTTAAAAGCTGTTCAAGCTGAGGCTTACAGGCTGAAACAGGAAGTTATCGCAGAAGCAGAGGCGATAAGAACAAATGCCCGAGAAGAAGCTGAACAAATAAAAATGTCTGTAATAAACGAATCCGTCAAAATAAGGGAAGGCGCGGACAAATATGCGGAGAACGTTCTTTCCAGCCTTGATAATAATCTGAGCGAAATGCATTTAATAGTTAAAAACGGTCAGCAACATCTTGAAAATGTTAAAGCAGAATCGCTTGCCGCTTTAACGGGGGAATATAATATACCTGAACAGCCGAAAGAGCAAAAACCTCTTTCTTATAAAATAAGAAAATAAATAAGTTGAGTTGCGAATTAGTCGAAACGATGAAATAGCTTAATTTTTTATTTTAATTTTTATTGAATAGGGGCGAACACGTTGGTTTGCCCCTACATTTATGCCAATCATTAAAAGAAATCGGCAAATGAAAAAGATGATTTTGGTAAAGCCTTAATTAGCGGGTGTTTTGCCTTCGGCAAAACACCCGCTATACTCTTACTCAGCCCTCGCCGCCCTTCGGGCGGCGAGGGCTGTACATATCAGCTTTTTAACAAATTAACGAAAACTTATTTGGATTAATATAATTATAAATTAATTACAAATCGCTAAGGGCAGACCTATGTGTCTGCCCGTAATAAATAGCGGCTGGCTTCGCCAGGCGCTACGCCAAATATAAAATTATTTAAGTAACAGACAAAAAATTTTCAGCTCTTATTAAATTTTGCCTAACGAGCGAAGCGAGTGAGGCAAACAAACAACAAAAGCCCCTTCCCTTTGAAGGGAAGGGGTTGGGGTTGGGTAGATAAAAACCTGAAAACTTTTTGTTACCTACTTAACGAAAACTTATTTTGATTAGTGTAGATATATTTGAAAAAAAACAATATAATAATATAAATAGTTTTATATTTTTGTTTAAATATTATATTTTATATTCATAAACGAAAGGAAAATAAATGGACGAACGCAGATGGTATGATAAGGACCCTACTCTATGTGAAGCGATTGAACTGCTTTATCTTTCAACAGATGAAACAAAAGGAAAAGCCGCAGAATTTATGCTTAAACTGCAAGAAGTTGTAGCTTCTGATATTATTGAAAAAGTTTATCAGACAGTGAAAAAATATGAAGGAAAAGGCAGTAGATGGTATGACAGCGATCCTTTGATGATAAAAGCCATTGAACTGCTGCGCGTTGCTCCTCTGCATATCCAAAAATCAGCCGCTAAAAAGCTTTTAAAAGCTTTATCGCAGGATGAACTCCTGGAATTACAAAAAGAATTTGATAAACTTGATGAAGAAGCGGCTAAAGCTGAACAAATTGAAGAATAAAACTAAAAATTGATATAAATGAGCAAGCCTGAACTTAAAGATATTCAAAACTCTTATGATAAAAGAGGCATAGACCTTCAATATGTAGGCGTAAAAAATGTTGAAGTCCCGCTTATAATTCAGAGAAAAAATAACGCTGGCCAGGTTGTAAGCGCAAAAGCAACAATGAGCGTCGCCCTTCCCAAGGAACACAGGGGAACTCACATGTCCCGTTTTATAGAAATACTTGCGGAATGGGGGCAGAAAAATCTTCTCGGAGTGGACATAAAAGGCTGTCTGGAAGCAATACAGGACAAACTTTGTTCTGAAATGGCGGCTTTAAAATTTGAATTTAAATATTTTATAGAAAAAGAAGCTCCTTGTAGCGGATTAAAGAGCCCTATGGGCTATAATTGCTCTTTTGAAGGCATTTTAAACAAAGAGGAGTATGATTTTATTCTTGGCGTTGAAGTTCCTGTTACAACCCTTTGCCCGTGCAGTAAAGAAATCTCTGATTATGGAGCTCATAATCAAAGAACGCTCGTAAAATTAAATATAAGTTATGATCTTAAATCTATGATCTGGATTGAAGATTTAATAGAACTTGCGGAGAAATGCGGCAGTAGCCCGATTTTTCCTTTATTAAAACGGGAAGATGAAAAATATGTAACAGAATTAGCTTATAATAATCCCAAATTTGTTGAAGACCTTTTAAGAGATATTATACAGGAATTAAGGAAAATAAAGGAAATAACCTGGTTTGAAGTAGACTGTGAAGCCTTTGAGAGCATTCATAATCATTCAGCGTGGGCGTATCAGCAGGAAAAAATCAAAAGCGAGCTATAAAATGCTAAAAATCGTTGTTTTAGGGTATGGTGAACTTGCTCAATCCATTGTTTTAGGGATTTTGCAAACAAAACATAAGCTTATAGGCGTTATGAGATGGAAAAAAGATTATCCAAACAGATTAACAGCTTTTATAAGAGATGTTTTTGTTCCTGATACTCTTCTTTCTATGATAAGGGCAAATAATATAAAGGAAATAAAAACTGTAAAAGCAAACAGCATCCAATTTATGAAGGAAATTAAAAAGCTTAAGCCTGATGTAATAATAGTTGCTTCGTGGGGAGAAATTTTAAAAAAAGAAATTATCGATCTGCCTAAAGTTGCCTTTATAAACTGCCATCCTTCTTTGCTTCCAAGGCATAGGGGCAGTAATCCTTATGTTTCAGTCCTGCGACAAGGAGAAACTAAAACCGGCATTACTTTTCATCTCATGAATGAGAAAATAGACGCAGGAGATATACTTATTCAGGAAGAAGTTGTAATTTTACCCGATGATACAGGAGAAACGCTTAAAAAGAAATGCGCATTCAAGGCTAAAGAGGCTGTTAAGATACTTTTAGAGAGGCTGGAAAGAGGGGAGTTAATTCCGATAAAGCAAAAAGAATCTGAAGCGTCTTATTTTCCTGTTATAACGCCACAAAATGCGGTAATTAACTGGCATGAATCCGCTGATTATATTCATAATCAAATTAGAGGTCTTTATCCTTGGCTAAAATGCTATACGTTGTATGAAAACAATTTTTTGTTTATAAATTCCTCAAAAATTATAGAACTTGAGGAAAGAGCAGGCATGCCGGGAACAATTTTAGAAAAAACCCGAAAAGGTTTACTTATATCAACAGGGGACCCTCAAAGAGCGATTTTTGCTCAAAACATTGAGGTTTACGGGTTTTTGTCAAAAATTTGGTCTAAAGATTTTATAGAAAAAAATATTGAACCAGGCATGTGTTTTAAGAATATTTAAAGAAACATCATTAATCTGTTTACGTTTCTAAGTATTCCTGATAAAATACCTATGCTGCTCTTTAAGTATTCTTTTATTATAAATTTTTGTTTTTATGCTTTTTTTTAAAAAAAAAATTAATAGAATTTACATATATATTAT
Source organism: Cyanobacteriota bacterium (assembly GCA_022703625.1). Classification (GTDB taxonomy): domain Bacteria; phylum Cyanobacteriota; class Vampirovibrionia; order Gastranaerophilales; family UBA9971; genus JAKLDH01. The sequence continues at coordinate 11,296 of JAKLDH010000047.1, forward strand.
TTTAATAGTTTTTGGCGCGTTTTTTGTTTTTTATAAAATAACAACAGAAACAAAATTTGCGAATGAACCCTTAACGCCGGAATCGCTTGCGAGGCTTGCGGTTGAAACATATATAAATGATGGGAAAAAAGTAATTCTAAAAAATAATTTGATTGGGGTTGAAACAAAAAAGGCGGGAGTATTTGTTACAATTTATAAAAAATCCAATAATGCCAAAGAACTAAGAGGTTGTATGGGCACAGAAAAGCCTATGTACAAGGACATTAAAAGCGAAATCATTGCAAATGCCATATCATCAGCTACAGAAGACCCACGATTTCCCAGAACTCAAAAAGAAGAACTGAAAGAACTTATTTACTTGGTGGATATACTTTCACCGCTTGAAGAAGTTAATTCTAAAGCAGAACTGAATCATAAAAAATACGGAATTGTTCTTACAACCGCTTCAGGTAAAAAAGGCGTACTTTTGCCTGATCTGGATAAAGTTAAATCCGTTGAAGAGCAAATTAGAATAGCAAAATATCAGTCAGGCATTAAAGAAAATGAACAGGTTAAAATACAAAGATTTTCTGTTAAGAGATTTTCAGAAAGTTTGAATTATAATAAAAGTCATTAATATGTTTATATTTAACGAAGTTCCCCCCCCATTATTTGAAAGAAAATAAAGATGGAAATTAAAGATTTAAGAGCAAAATACAAACTTATAGACCTGTTTTTGGAACTGTGCGAAATTCCTTCCCCTCCTTTAAAAGAAGAAAAAGTTTCAGAAAAAATCCTCTCTGTTTTTAGAAAAAATAACATATCAGCGGAATACGACGAATATAAAAATATAATTGCCAAAATTCCGGGAACAAAAAGATGTGAAAGCTTGCAACCCTTGCTTTTGTCCGCTCATATGGATGTGGTCGGAGGCTCTGAAGAAGTAATTACAAGAATTTCCGCAGACGAAAAATATATAGAAACAGACAAAACAAGGACTCTCGGCGCCGACAATAAAGCAGGCGTCGCCGCAATACTTGATTTGGCGATAAATTTGGCATGTCCTGAAAATAAAATCGAGCATGCCCCGCTTGAAATAATTTTTACCCGTGATGAAGAAAAAGGAATGACGGGTATCCGTAATCTTGACGCTTCAAAATTAAAGTCAAAATATGCAATTATAGCCGACGGAGAGAATTTAGGCGAACTGGATAATCAAGGAGCAGGTTTTACCGATGTTTATATAAAAATACACCAGGGAAAAGGCGGTCATTCAGGCATAAATATACATGAAAAAGACAGAATAAGCGCAATTAAAGTATTATCCGAGCTGGATTCTATGATTCCACAGGGCGTTTATAAATATAATTCTCAAAATGAAGTTATAACTTCGATAAATGCCGGGGTTTGCATTGGAGGAACTGCGGATACTTGTCTTTCAGAAATAATTAAAGAGGTATATGAAGCAGGAAAACAAAATAAACCTTTTTTAAAAGAGTATTCCAGTGCCAATATTATGAATACTGTCAATACGTCCGCCGCATTAAACGTTATAAGCTCAACTGCCGAAATTGCATATTCAATAAGAAGCTCTGAACCTGAAAACGAACAGGAGCTGATTAAGCTGATAAAGCGGGCAACAGAAAATTTAAATAATAAATATGAGGATTTAATAAGGATTAATGTTGAAATAAAATCTCATCTTCTGCCATTTGTAAGGAATCAGGACGATTTTTTGACCGAAACAATTATAAAAGCAGCGCAAAAGCTTAATATAAAATGCTTTCCGTCGTCTTTTCATGCCGGAGCAGAAACTCATATTTTGGCAAACGAAAAAACAAATTTTTATGGCGAAAAATTTAATCCCGTAATTATAGGAGTTGCCGACCTGCAAAATATTCATTCGTCTAACGAAAAAATAGACTGGCAAAGCTTTTTAAGCGGCAAAAAGTGGATTGAGGAAATAATTATAAGATTTTCAGAAAATTCTTTAAAGCGTTTATAATGCCAAAACCAAGTTGCGATCAATGTATACCAATCATTAAAAGAAATCGGCAAATGAAAAAGATGGTTTTTGTAAATCCTTAAGGGCACCTCTAAAAACAAGGAATTTTTGTTTTTTATATCTACCCCCCTGCCCCCCTTCAAAGGGGGGAGAAGTTTGTAGGTAGGGGCTTCGCTGCGAAATGCGGACAGTACCGACTGCTTCGCGCCCCTACACCAAACCCCAACCCAATTTCATGAAAATTTCAAAAAATTGAGTTTTTAGAGGTGCCCTTAATTAGCTTTTTAACAAATTAACGAAAATTTATTTTGATTGCTATAAATTATAAAAATTTAGAGGAGCAAGATTAAACCAATCAATTTAAAAAACCGTTAAATAAAAAAGATGGTTTTTGTAAAGCCTTAATTGGCGGGCGTTTCGTTGCGCAAGCGGGAGTTTTAACTCATTCATGTTGCGAAGCCGAAACGCCCGCTATACTCTTACTCAGCCCGCGCCGCCCGCAGGGCGGCGCGGGCTGTAGATATTAGCTTTTTAATCAATTAACGAAAACTTATTTGGATTGGTATAAACCCCTATGAAATATTTGCAAAACAGGCTTCGGGATATAACGTTTTATCAGAATTAATATAAATTTTTTGCCACTTTTTTAAAATTTCTGTTTTTATTTGATTCTTTTCATCATCAGTCATCGTTCCCCAGCAATTAGGCTTTATCATAATCATTATTTTATTTTTCTCAAAAGGATGTATATAAATTCTTTGAATATATTTCAGGCGCTTTTTCTCTTTAATGCCGCTTAAAATATCTATTCCCGGTTTATAAACCGAAAAAGATTTTTCTGAATTTAATTCAATTTTTTTATTTAGCGCTTTGCTAACCAGATGGTTAAGCCCGGTAAATAAAGCAAAATAAAAGATTATTGTAAAACTCCATGTAAATAAAATAATAGCTAAAATTTTAGCATTATTGGTTTTCAATTTATCAAAAAATAGTTTCATAAATTTCAAACTTTCTTAAAGACGAGAAATAAACTCATTCCGGCATAATTTGTTTTAGTATATTTTTAAAATTAAACTTTATTCTGATGAAAAGAATCCGAAATTTTTGTAATATTGTAAATAGCTGATTAGATTCTCATCAACTGATTAAGGACGTGGATCAAATGTCTGATTTTAATTATTCAGCGGCAAAATGCCTGAACTATAAAAAAAATAATCGACAGAAACAAATAGCCTTAAAAGCTCTCAATAATTATCTTGATCAGTTAAAAATTCATTATGATTTAACAGAAAATGATTTAATAAAAATATTAAAAATTGTTTTAAAAATAAAAAACAAAAAAGAGTTTATAAAAAATTTGTGGAATATATTTAAATAACAAGTTAGAATTATTTTATTATTCTTCTTCATCATTGTTATTTAAGAGCATTAAAAAAATTATGTCATCTGAAAAATTTTCAATTGAAATTGATTCCGCATTTATAGAAAAGTTTTTTGAGCTTGGAGAAATAAAAGTTCCTGAAAATGTTGAACTAAATGATCTTAATAAAGCTCTGGACAGAATTAAAAGCAAACTGGATATAGCTGCGTCATTAAAAGAGTTAAAGCCCAATTCAACCGGCATAACCGGCAATAATATTATTGCTGAAACAAAAGAAAACGCGCTGCCTAAAGGACCTAAAAGTGTTCTTGTGGTTGATGATCTTGGGATTGTAACCGTACAAATGGAAACTCTTTTCAGAAAACTTGGTTTTAAAGTTACAACTTCAAGAGAATTTAATGACGCAATAAAAAAATTTAAGACTCAGGATTTTGGATACGCTGTTTTAGACCTTTTTATTCCTACAGAAAGAGAAGGATTTATTTTAATAGATGAAATAAAAAAACTTTCTCTCTTTTGTAAACTGGATACAAAAATCATAGTCATGTCGGCTTCTAATAAAAAAGAACATATAGAAAAATGTATAAATAAAGGAGCAAATCTATTTATTGAAAAATCTCAGGGCTGGCAGGAAAAAATTATCGATTTTTGTATAAAATAATAAAAAGAAGAATCTCCTGTTTTTGGCAATTGGTTGCGATTCTTCGCCCTGCTCAGGATGACGGTTTCGGCTAATTGGCGACTTAGGTTACAGGTCATAAATTCCATAAAATTAACTTAACAAAGCCCTAGAATAAATGTTTTACGCCTATAGGAAAATCGTATTAAGTTTTTATAATTTTATTTTTTCAGGAACAATCATAAAAGATGATATTAATAAAAAAACATGCGTAAACTTGGTCTTGTATAAAAAAACCGAGCAAATATAATTTTATAACATGGAAGGGGTGATGGTTTTATCGTAAATTACAAAATAAATTAAAATTTCTATTCTAAAAGTTCAAGATTCTTAAATGAGTTCTTGAACAATTTTTTGCTTATTTATAACTCTACTTAAATGATAGACAATAATTTTTTTTCATGTTAGTATTCATTTATACTCAAACTTGAAAGAATATCTTAATAAAATCAATTGATTTTTATATAAAAACTATCAAAATATCTGATTTTCAGACTGAAAGTTGAGAGCTTTTAATAAATTCTTGATGTTTCGTAATAAAATAAAAAAATTTAACTTCATTGTATAGTAAGTAGATAGACTTAGTGGAAATAAAAATTATTTAGACCTGTTGAAAATGTTTGGGAGAAAAATAAATTATGAAAAAATCGAAAATTTTTTGTCTTTTATTAATTTGCGTTTTGATGCGCGTAAACCCTGGTTATTCAAAAAATTTGACGACAATTGATGAAATTAATCAGCTGGCTTACGCAAAAAAAGAAAATGACGCGGATAAACTGGATAAAAATCACTGGGCTTACAAAAGATTGGTTAATATTACAGAGAAACATGGCTTGCTTGTTGGGAATTCGGAAAATTTTTTCGACAGTAACAAAGCCCTAAGCCGAAATGAGGCGGCTGTTATCCTTGTAAACCTTATAGGGAAAATCAGGGAAGAAAATACGGCAATGTCAGAAGTTGAACAAGAGCAGATTCAAATACTTAAAGAGGAGTTTAAAAAGGAAATAGACTTTATTTCAGGCAGGGTCGAGAAGCTGGAAAGTAATGTAACAGAGCTTCAAGGCAGAGTTGCCACTATCGAAAAATCTGACGCTAAAGACGTTAAATTTGGTTTTGGCGAAAAAATGCAGTTGCAAGCCTTGTTGAAATTCAAATATACCGGACTTTTAGATAGGGGGACAACCAGCGATAAAGCAAACTTTGACGTTCCGCAGGCAAGAATACGGATTCTTGGAAATGTTCATAAAAATGTCGGATATGTAGCTGATTTCAACGCTCACACAACTTTTACCGACACAACCAAAAGAGCTGTCTTGAATAATGCCTATGTGTGGACTGATATTATACCGCATCACAAGGTTCAGGTCGGTCAATTCTGGTTACCCATTGGAGAAGAAGGACCTTGCTCTCCTGAAAATCTTGATTTAGCGGAAAAATCACAAATATCAAGAAATTTTAGCAATTTAAAAGATACAGGGGCTCAGATACAGGGCAATACAAAATTTGTGGACTATAAAGCCGCTGTATTTAACGGTCAAGGATATAATTCTGCTGATACAGTCAACAGTTCTATGGATTATGGCTTTTGGGGCGTCGTTAAGCCCTTGGCGTTACATCCTGAATATGGTTCATTAAAGCTTGGCGGAGGGTATTATAACGGCAGCTTAGGCACCGGAACAAGAGCTACAACTTTTGCCAGCAGAAATCACGACACCGCAAGCTATTATGCTGAATACAGATATAAAAAACTGGGGTTAAAAGGTGAATATGCGGTAAAAGACGGCTACAGTTCAACTTATAATAAAAAAGCCGACGGTTTCTATGCCCAAACTGATTACTTTTTAACTGATAAAATACAGCTTCTTGCTAGATATGACACATTTAGACGTGACATAGACATAATAAATAGCGAATCTAAAGAGTATACAGCCGGATTGAATTATTTTATGAACAATAAAAATTTAAAATTTCAATTTAATTATGTGTTTGTTGACAATTACACGCCTAAAAATGGTCAGAAGCTTATATTTTTAACGCAATATTTGTTATAATAGTCTAAAATTAATATTAAAAGGAGGAAAAATATGAAAAAAACAGCATTGGGAGTGCTATTGCTTGTCATTGTGGCGGTTTGCGCTCTTGTATTAATGAAAAATCAGAATAAAAAGCCTGAAGTCGCCAAGACGATTGAAATTTTGAATGTTTCTTATGATCCGACAAGAGAGTTTTATAAAGATTTTAACGCTGAATTTGCAAGGTTTTGGCTGGAAAAAACAGGGGAAAATGTTATTGTTAAACAATCCCACGGCGGAGCGGGCAAGCAGGCTCGTGCAGTCATTGACGGACTTCAGGCGGATGTCGTTACACTCGCTTTAGCTTACGATATTGACGAAATTAGCTCAAAAACAGGTTTATTTCCGGCAAATTGGCAGTCAAGACTTTCCAATAACTCCTCTCCTTATACTTCTACAATTGTTTTTCTCGTAAGAAAAGGCAATCCTAAACAAATTAAAGACTGGAATGATTTAATTAAGCCTGGCGTGGAAGTTATTACCCCTAATCCAAAGACTTCCGGCGGCGCCAGATGGAATTATCTTGCGGCGTGGGGATATGTTTTGCGGCAGGAATTGGGCGATCTGAATAAAATTAATGATCCTGCCTTGGCTGACGAGGTAAAAAAGGCTGAAGTTAAAGCAAAAGAGTTTGTAACAGAGCTTTTTAACCATGTGCCGGTGTTAGATACCGGAGCAAGAGGTTCGACAAATACTTTTGTCCAAAGAGGTATCGGGGATGTCTTTCTTGCCTGGGAAAACGAGGCTTTTCTCTCTATTAACGAATTAGGACCTGATAAATTTGAAATAATAGTTCCGTCTGTAAGCATTTTAGCTGAACCTCCGGTAACTGTTGCAGATAAAAACACTGTGGCGCATAAAACAGAAAAGGTTTCTGAAGCTTATCTCAAACATTTATACAGCCCGGAAGCTCAACGTCTGGTCGCAAAGCATTATTATCGCCCGATTTATCAACAATATGCCGATGCTCAAGACTTAAAAAGATTTCCTAAAGTAAATATGTTTACTATTGACAAGGTTTTTGGCGGTTGGCAAAAAGCTCAGAAAGCTCATTTTTCTGATGGTGGAATTTTTGATCAAATATATCTTTCAAAAAGTAATGGAAATAAATAATTTATTCGGTATAGCCTGGTAAAGCCATAACACATGCTGTACTCCCACTTAGCTTCTCTGCCTAAAAGCAGAGAAGCTATACCAATCAAAATAAGTTTTCGTTAATTGGTTAAAAAGCTGATATCTTCAGCCCGCGCCGCCCGCAGGGCGGCGCGGGCTGAGTAAGGGTATAGCGGGTGTTTTGCCGAAGGCAAAACACCCGCTAATTAAGGCTTTACCAAAATTATCTTTTTCATTTGCCGATTTCTTTTAATGATTGGTATAATTAACTCGAATTGCTAATTAGTCGAAACGCTGAAATAGATTGAAATTTTATTTTAATTTTTTATGCGGCTCGCAGGCTTTGCCTGCGAGCCGCATGCCCTTAAAACGGCGTAGCGG
>JAKLDH010000048.1 GCA_022703625.1 Cyanobacteriota bacterium
TATTTTAATTTTTTATGCGGCTCGCAGGCTTTGCCTGCGAGCCGCATGCCCTTAAAACGGCGTAGCGGCTGGCTTCGCCAGCCGCTACGCCAAATATAAAATTATTTATTTAGCAATTCAAGTTAATCAAAATAAGTTTTAGTTAATTGGTTAAACAGTTGATACCTACAGCAAATTAAGGTTTTACAAAAACCTTATCAAAAAATATTAATCTTTTATAGCGGATTTATGACAAGTCCGCTTGTTAATTTTGGATAAAAATACGTTGATTTTTGCGGCATTTTATATCCCTGTGAGGAAACTTCTTTTATAAGCTGGATAGAAGGCGTTGCCATAATAAAAACAACCTCTGCTTCAGCATTTTCAATTGCTTCAAATGCTTCCTTCAGTTTTTTAAGATACATTACGCCGTTTTGCCGCATCTGATCCTCTTCTGAAAATTCCAGAAAATCACTTAAAATTAATTTGTGCAAAATAGTTAAATCAAGTTTTTTCAAAACATCAGGAACTTGTTTTGCGTTTAAAAACTCATTCACAGCCCGTTGTTCCCGCAATTTAAAAATAATATATTTTTGCTCATCTTTAAAACATGCCCCGAACGCAATTTTATTTTTTGCGAAAAGCTCAATATCAGAAACAAATTTTTCTTTAACAGCTTCTCTTGTAGCGGAATCAAAGCTGTATTCCACAACGTCAAAATACTTTTTAATATTTTCAATAAGCTCTGCTTTATCTATAGGCTTTGTTACGATTCTGTGTGTCGGATAAACTTTAAGGTTTTCATCATCAAGGTTTGTGTAAAAAGCCATTACCCGATTAAAAGCTGCATTTTTATCATAATCAGGGTTTTGCTGTCTTCTGTAATCCCTGTAATTAATTGAGGTTTCGTATCTGTGGTGTCCGTCAGCTATTAAAACCTTTTTATCACGCATTATTTCAACCATTTTGTTTATGACGTTTTCCTCTTCAATTTTATAAAGCAGATTTCTGATGCCATGATCATCCACAACGTCTATAAAAGGTTTTTCAGGCAGATTTACCGCTTTGTCAATTTCTTTATCAGGGTCGGAATATGTCATGAAAATCTGGCTAAAATTAGCTTTGCATGCTTTCATAAGTTTTAGCCGGTCTTCTTTTGGACCTCCCATTGTGAATTCATGAGGCAAAACGTTGCCTTCTTCATAAGTTTCAATATAATTTCCGGCAATAAATCCTTTTCTGGAGATAGATTCCCCGTTTGAATCGGTATAATTCTGAATATAATAATAAATACAAGGTTTATCAGATTTGGCAAGAATATTTTTATCAAGCCAGTCGGTGAAAAATTGCGCGGCTCTGGAATACTTATTTTCTGATTCATTATCTTCAGGCTGGTCTTTGCCCAGTATTAATTTTACAATGTTATAATCTGACGCATTATATAAATTTTCCTGCTCAGACGGTGAAATTACATCGTAAGGCGGCGCAATAACTTTTGAAATATTAACTTTATCCTGATTATAAGTTATTCCTTCAAGAGGTGAAATTTTTACCATCTGTTGTCTACTCCCTATTATTAATTGCGCATAAAACATATAGTCAATAAAATAATTAAACGTCAAAAATATTTAATAGACAAATTATAAAATAACAAAATTATGAGTTTGTTATACTTATTATAAATATATATAATAATAAAAAAAGGAGTTAGAAAATTGATAAAAAAAGCGATGATTATGGCGGCAGGAGTGGGAACAAGACTTAACCCGCTTACTTTAAAAGTCCCGAAGCCTATGGTTCCTGTTGTAAATACTCCTATTTTAGAGTTTATTTTAAGACATCTTCAAAAATTTGGAATAAATGATGTTGTGGCAAATACGCACTATATTTCAGAGCGTATTCACAAGGCATACGGCGGGAAAAACCGTTTAGGCGTTAACTTTAAATATGTCTATGAGTCTGAACTTTCAGGCACAGCAGGCGGTTTAAAGAAAACAGAGTTCTTTTTTAAGCCCGGAGAAACATTTATTGTTGTCAGCGGCGATGCTTTAACTGATGTTAACGTAGAAAAGCTTTATAAACAGCATAAAAAAACAGGCGCAATAGCGACTATGGCATTAAGAAAAATTCCTATGGCAGAAGTTTCGCACTTTGGAGTTGTTGTGATTGATAAAAACTCAAAAGTAATAGGCTTCCAGGAAAAACCGTCCCCTGAAGAAGCAAAGAGCAACCTTGTAAATACCGGAATTTATATTTTTGAAACAGCTATTTTTAAATATATTTCTGCCAATATGTTTTATGACTTTGCCAAAAACGTTTTCCCCGCAATGATGGCAAATAATGAACTTCTTTGCGCTCACGTTATAGAAGATTATTGGAACGATATAGGAACTATAAAACAGTATAAAAGCTCTTCTTTGGATTTATTAAGTTCAAAAACAGCTCTGCAAATGCCTTATAAAGAAACAAATAATGGATGGATCGCTGATTCATCAATAATTTCATCTTCTGTTGTTTTTGAAGACAAGATTGTAATTGGAGAAGGAACAACAATTGAAGGCAATGTAAAATTTTCGGGAAAAAATATTATAGGCAATAATTGTATTATAAAAGCCGGAGCAAGGATTGAAAGCTCTATAATCTGGGATAATGTCATTGTAGGAGAAAACGTAAGCCTTGATAACTCCATAATTGCGAATAATGTAAAGATAAACCCTCATCTTTCCATTGAAAGAGATTCTGTTATAGGGCATGACAAGATAATTTCCTGCCCTGAAGATTATCTTTCAGATGTTGTAAAAGTATAATATACCAATCATTAAAAGAAATCGGCAAATTAAAATGTAATTTTTATAAAGCCTTATATAGCGGGTGTTTTGCCAATTAACGAAAATTTATTTGGATTGGCATAGTATAAATGTATTAATTACACTTGTATTTTAATTACAAGAAGTTTGATATAATATCTGTAAAGAAATGTAATAAATTTATTAACTTATTTTGTTATTTTAATTATTTTATTTATAATAACTATATTAAAAATTTGTAGTGATTTAATAATAATTAAAATTAATTTTTGATGCTATTCTTCAAAATCGAAGATTAGTGAATATTTTTTATTGCAACTTAATCTCACGTCTTTTGCTTTATTTAGAAATATTATAAAAATTTAAAACAATAAAATTATTATTGTTACTATGAAATTTTGACGTTATTTAGTTAGAGAGTTTGTTTATTAGAAAGGTTTTTTATTATGAAAACATCATCAGTAAATCCTTATGTTGCGACAAATTATACTGCAACCAAAAAGAACAATTCGCCTGCTTTCGGGAAATTAAATGAAGTTGTAAAAGAAATAAGGGATGGTTTTGCAAAAGGAAATGACAGAATATATGATATAAATAGGCTTCCTTTGGGAAATCAAATTAAAAATAAAGCTTTGACGGCTGAAGATGCGGATGCATTCGTAGAACTTGCAATAAAGCCAGAAAGCCCAAAGGTTATAGTACAAATGTCAGCGATTATACTGGATGCGTTTGCCTCATATAAGATTGTGCCAAGCGCTCAAAAATTAAAAGAATTAGAGGATGCCACACCTGCGATTCTAAAGAAATTAGCGCCTACGCCAAAACCTCCAGAGCCAAAATTGACCGGATTCAAAGGATTTTTAAAAAGAATGTTTCCTTAAGGGTTATACTAATCCAAATAACTTGAATTGCTAATTAGTCGAAACGCTAAAATAGCTTGAAATTTTATTTTAATTATAAATTAATTACAAATCGGTAGGGACATACCTATGTGTCTGCCCGTAATAAATAGCGGCTGGCGAAGCCAGCCGCTGCTCTAAATATAAAATTATTTATTTAACTTGGTATAACAAGCCAAACCGTCATATCCATCAAGGGCAAGCCCCGAATTTCCAGCAAATTAAAGCTTTACAGAAATCGTCGTTTATTCAAAAATTACTGCTATACCAATCAATTTAAAAAACCGTTAAATGAAAAAGATGATTTTCGTAAATCCTTAATTAGCGGGTGTTTCGGCTTCGCCGAAACACCCGCTATATCCTTACTCAGCCCGCGCCGCCCGCAGGGCGGCGCGGGCTGTAGATATCAGCTTTTTAACCAATTAACGAAAACTTATTTGTATTGGTATAGGCAATTTTTGAATGGTAAATGTTTTTATATGCTTAAGAGTAAATAATTTCAGGATATTTTTATGGATAATTATATTGAATCTTTAAAACACAACTGTCAATTTCAAAATATGCTTGTAAATATGTTTGAAAAACTTGGCGGTTCTGAATTGGAAACTATAAGTCTTGTTTTTGAAGAAGATCACTTCCATTTGCTTCTTGAAAGTCTTAAAGAAGTTAAAGCGGGTAAAATTGTCAGTTTTCAGGAAGCTTTCTCTGATTTATATTAATCAAAATAAGTTTAATTATCCGATGTTATTTTTTTGGAAATTTCACTTACCGTTTCCTGTAAAACTTTGTTAAGCTTAAGTTCTTCTTTCATTTTTTCAAAGGAATAAAGGATCGTAGTATGTTTTCTGCCGCCAAAACCATCTCCTATAGAGGGGAAGCTTGAATTTGTCATGTCCCTGGCAAGATATATAGCGACTTGTCTGGCATAAGAAACTTCTTTTGCTCTTGACAGACCCTTTATTTCCGAAGGTTCAAGACCAAAATACCTTGCAGAAACTTCTATAATTTTTTCTATATTAAGATTTCTGGTTCTTCCTGAAAAATTAATTATATTTTTCACGGTTTCCGCTGTTAAAGGCAGATTATTTATGCTTATATAGGCAATAACCCTATTTAAAGCTCCTTCAAGTTCCCGTATATTGTTTTGATATGCGGTTGCTATAAGTTCAAGCACATCGTCAGGCACGATTAAATTATCTCTTTCCGCTTTATTTCTAAGTATTGCAATGCGGGTTTCAAGTTCTGGAACCTGAATATCAGCTAAAATTCCCCACTCAAACCTGCTTCTTAATCGTTCTGTAAGAGTAGAAATATTTTTAGGATGTCTGTCACTTGTTAAAATAATTTGTTTGCCTGATTCATACAAAGTATTAAATGTATGGAAAATTTCTTCCTGTGTATTTTCTTTTCCTTCGATAAACTGAATATCATCAATTAAAAGAACGTCTATTTGTCTGTATTTTGCCCTGAAGATAAGCATTTTATCGGTTCGTATGGAATTTATAAGATCATTTGTGAACATTTCAGCGCTGCTATATTTGATTTTTAACCCGGGATGATTTAATAAAATATAATGTCCGACAGCCTGCATCAGATGTGTTTTGCCAAGTCCTACGCCTCCATAGATAAAAAGAGGATTATGCGCTTTCGCAGGGAATTTTGCTACTGCCTGCGCTGCGGCATGGCAAAATTTGTTGTGTGGACCTATAACAAAGCTATCAAACGTATATTTAAGATTAAGATTGTTTGACATGCTTCTCAAATTATCCATGTTGGATTCTGTCAGAGAAACGCTTTTATTTACAGGCGTTGTTTCCTGTGGTTGAGATTTAGTTGTTTTTGGACTTGTTTTTACGTCATTACTTGGTTTTTGTACGTTTATTGCGATTTCAAAATTTTTTCCGGTAATTTCATAAATATTGTCTTTTATAAGATCAATGCAATTTTTATAAATCCATCCTTTTCCTAAATTGCTGTCGGTGGAAATAATCAAATTTTTCTCATTTATAGATGAAATATTTAAAGTTTTTATCCAGGATTCATAAGCAGGCGTAGCTAATTGTTCTTTAAGTTTTTCTAAAAGCTTTTCCTGTATTTGAATTTTATCAAGTGATTTCATAGACCTCAATATAAATAGTTTTTTAATTTGTGTGTTTTATTATTCTAATACGATAAGCTTTAGTTTCAACAAAGAGTTTGTTATGTATTAACAAAAATTGATTAAAGTTTATTTATCTTATCCTATAACAATACAAAAAATATTATCGGTCTATATTTTAAAAAGCGTCAATAAATTTGTCTAAATAAACATAAGAAGTTTAAAATGTATTTATTATACTAAACGACAAAACTAATTAACATGAATTTTTTGCGGGTAATGAGGAAAACTCGTTAAATGTAAATATATTAATGACTTTTATTATAAAAGTAATAATTGAATTTTATGAAAAAAAGATACGGAAAAATAATTATTGCCGCTTTAGGGCTTATAACAGGATTTCATGTTTTTATGTGCTCAATTTTGTTTGGAGGAATTGAAACAAAACTAATTTATTATCCTATGGACACAGAAATTAAAAATATCTGGATAAACATCGACAAAAAAGTCGAAAATATGTATTTTTATTCGAGAGATGGAATAAAACTCAACGGCTGGTATGTAAAAGCCGAACATAAAAAACCTACAATCATATACTGTCACGGTCAAGGAGAAAATATAAGCCTTTGGCAAAATGTTATCAAGTTTCTTGCAGATAAAGGTTACGGAATTTTCCTTGTTGAATACAGAGGGCATGGAAAAAGCTCCGGAAAACCTTTTGAATCGGGGTTGTATATTGATCTTGAATCTTCTGTAAATTATCTGAAAACAAATGAAAAAATTTCTGAAAATAATATTATTTTATGGGGAAGATCGCTTGGAGGCGCTGTTGTTACAGATGTGGCATCAAGAAATGATTTTAAAGCGATAATTCTTGAAAGCTCATTCACCAACATCAGGGACGAAGCTTTACACCTTACCGCCACAGGAGTTCTTGAAAATAAACTGGGGTTTTGGCGCAATGTATCTTCTTTATCAGTAAAAATCATGCCAATGACTCAAAAATTTGAATCAGATAAAAAGATTCACAAGATTAAATCGCCTTTATTGATTGGGCATTCAATTCACGACACAACAGTTCCGGTAGAAATGTCCTATCAGTTGAAAACTTTAAATAATTCAGCTAAACTATTCATCTCTGACAGGGGAAGCCATCATGAAAGCGAGTGGTTTTTCCCTGAAGTCATAAAATTTATAGAATCTCTTGAAAAACCTGTTATAGAGAGCCTCTAATACCAATTTGCAATCAAATGTGGTCTTTAATCACCATCCCCCAACCCCTTGCTCCCCTACATTTTTTAAATTTAGTCTAAAATCCCCTCTCCCCCAACCCCCTCTCCCATTGGGAGAGGGGGCTAAAGATTGTTTTTGCGGGCGTTTTGCCTTCGGCAAAACGCCCGCAATTAAATAAGTAGGTAACAAAAAGTTTTCAGGTTTTTATCTACCCAACCCCTTCCCTTCAAAGGGAAGGGGCTTTTGTTGTTTGTTTGCTTCACTCGCTTCGCTGGTTCGGCAAAATTTAATAAGAGCTGAAAATTTTTTGTCTGTTACTTAATACCAAGTTGCAATTAAAAGAGTATTATTTTTTGATAAGGGTTTTGCCGGCTACGCCGGCAAAACCCTTATCAACTCTTCTTCCCCTCACTTGGGGAGGGGGAGGGAGATTTAATACTACATTGATTGCAACTTGGTATAAAATTGCAGTTTCATTATATCTACCCCTTTATGAGGCTTTCAAGGGAACAAAACCACTGCGCGCAAGCCTAAGCAAGTTTTATAAAAATTTCAAAAAATTGAGTTTTTAAAGACGTCCTATACAAGATCAGGTCTAAGGCGTTGAGCTTCTCCGAGATAGACATGCCTGATTTCATTTTTGTTTTTAATTGTATTAAAAGTAATCATAACCCTAATGCATTTTTCAATACTTCCCGGCACAGGTATTTCACTTGCGCAAATCATAGGAACACTATCCCAGCCAAGGTTAGTCCTTGCCGACTTTGCCGGAAATTCAGCGTTTAAATCCTGCGTTAATGTAAAGATTACGGAAACTATGTCTTCTTCATCTATTTCGTTCAATTTTACGAGGGTGTCTAAAAGCTCAAGGGTCGCCTTATTTATATTACATGCGGCGTTTTCTTCAACTGTAACCGCTCCTCTTACCGCTCTTACAACGCATTTTTTTTGCATTCGTCTTTCCTTATAAGCCAAGAGTTTTAACTATATCCGCAATGTCAGAAGAGGTCTTTTTAACTTCGCAACCTGAATATTTAATTGCGGAATCAGGGTCTTTAAGTCCATTTCCTGTTAAAACACAAACAATAGTCTTGTTTTGTTCAATTTTTCCGGCTTTTATCGATTTAATAAGTCCGGCAACAGATGCTGCGCTTGCTGGCTCTGCCAGTACGCCTTCTTTTGCGGCTAAAAGTTTATATGCGGCTATTATTTCTTCATCTGTAACAAAATCAATGATTCCGCCGGATTCTTTCTGGGCATTAATCGCATATTCCCAGCTTGCGGGATTTCCGATTCTTATTGCCGTTGCTATTGTTTCGGGTTTCATTATTCTTTCGCCTTTAACTATAGCCGCCGCTCCTTCTGCTTCAAATCCATACATCTTAGGTTTATTAGAAACTGTTTTTTTGTCGAAATATTCCTTAAATCCCTTCCAATAAGCGGTTATATTACCTGCGTTACCTACAGGAATACAAAGGTAATCGGGAGCTTTGCCTAAAACATCGCATATTTCAAATGCGGCTGTCTTTTGCCCTTCAATTCTATAGGGATTAACTGAATTAACAAGTGTTATAGGATATTTTTGCGATAATTCCATTACCAGTTCAAGAGCTTCGTCAAAATTCCCGTTAATTGCTATAACTTCAGCCCCGTACATCATAGCTTGCGAAAGTTTGCCAAGCGCAATATATCCGTCAGGTATGAGAACAAAAGTTTTTAGTCCCGCCTTAGCTCCGTATGCTGCGGCGGCTGCGCTGGTATTTCCTGTGCTTGCGCAGATTATTGCGTTGCTTCCCTCTTCAACAGCTTTAGAAACAGCCATCGTCATTCCTCTGTCCTTAAAACTTCCCGTGGGGTTTGCTCCTTCGTATTTAAGATATAAAGCGCCGTTTAAGCCGATTGCTTTTGCGAGGTTATCGGCTTTTATAAGAGGAGTAGTTCCTTCATTGATCGTAATAACCGGCGTATTGTCATTTACCGGCAAGTAATTTCTGTATTTATTTATTAAACCTGTATATGGGGCGCATTTTACATTCATAGCGTTTTTTGCCTCTTTTATTTTTTTAATAATTTTTTTATTTCTTCAATTTTTGACGTTAAATATTTAAAATCATCACTTTCAGGATTTTGGAGAAGCGCTGTTTTAAGATAGTCAATTGCTTGTTTATAATTGTCCTTATTTAAAGCAAGATAAGACATTATTTTATAAACTTCAATATCTTTGGGATTTGCTTCAATGGTTTTTGTAAAATATTCCATCGCCTGATCCAGTTTATCCTGCTCATAGTAGATACATCCGATGTTAAAATATGCCCAACTATAGTCAGGGCTGATTTTGAGCAATTCTTTGTATTCCTGAAGCGATTTTTCGATTTTTCCTTCTCTTTTATATTCACATGCCAGATTAAATCTTGCGTAAATATCCTGCGGATTAATTTGCAAGGTTATTTCAAAATGTTTTTTTGCAAGTTCAAATTTATTTTTAACCTTGTATAAATACCCAAGATTAAAGTGCGCATTGGAATCTTCAGGGTTTAATTCAAGAGTTTTTTGATATTCTTTGATTGCCTCGTCTATTTCACCTTTTTTATCAAGCACAAAAGCCAGGTTATATCTAAAATCAGGGTCTTCCGGCGAAAGGCTGACAGCTTTTTCAAAGTATGTTTTTGCTTCTTCAAATTTATTTTGTTTTTCAAAAATTATTCCTATATTAAAAATTATTTCTACGCTGTCAGGAAATATTTTCAAAAGTTTTTTATATTGATTAAGGGCATCTTCAAGAAATCCGTTATCTAAAAGGGCTTCTGCATAAAGTTTTCTTAATTTAAAATCAGAGGGATTTTGTTCAAGTTTTTGTTCAAGTTCTTTTATTGTTGAATTTTTAATTTTTGTCATAAACATTTACTAAAATCACTTATTTAAGATTATAAAGATATAAAAGCATAATGCTTTATATATTTCAAATTTTTTACAGAAAAAAAGAAACAAACAAAAAATAAACGACAAAAAACAATCATGTAAATGCGAGGCGTTAATTAATTAATTCTGGAATAGTACATTACAGCATTCTTAAAAAGGGTTATAATATTGCCGGCATCTGTTTGCAGGTGAAAAACATTTTCATCATGCCATAAAATCATGCCGGATATGGTTTTGTCGCTTAATAAACAGAATTCAATCCGGCTTTTTTCTTTTATAAAATTTTTAATTTCAGAGGCGCCTGGTCCTTTTAATTCGATCATTTTTACTTCTCCGGTTTTATACTAATGGCTTGTTAAGTTAATTTTGATGTTTCTTCGTTTCTTTTCTTTTTGCGTTCAAAAAGAAAAGAAAAACTAAAAAGCCAAACTGTCATATCAGCAGGGGCAAACCCCCGAACTCCAAATATTCAAACGCTTACTTTTCGTCCTTTTTTGTTTTTTACCTAAAAAATATTATATACCAATCATTAAAAGAAATCGGCAAATGAAAAAGATGATTTTTGTAAGCCTTTAATTTTTATTATATTAGTCAAGAAACCCTTTTTATGATAATTTTTTATTATAATTATTTTATATTTTTATCATTAAAAAAGGAGATAAAGAGTGGCTCAAAATACAAACAGAGAAGTAGTGGATGCGGTTATAGCGGGAGCAGGTCCCGCAGGAATTTCAGCCGCTATTACACTTGCCAGAGCAGGAAAAGAAGTTGTTGTTCTTGAAAGAGGCGATTACCCCGGAGCTAAAAACATGTTCGGAGGAGCGATTTACGCGCAGCCGGCGGCGGAAATTTTTCCGGAATTCTGGAAAACAGCTCCGGTGGAAAGATATAATGTCGAACACAGATACGCATTGCTTGGCGATAAAGACGGCACAACCATAAGTTACAGAAATGGCGAACATTCAAAAGAAGGTCATTATAACAGCTTTACCGTTATAAGAGCTAAATGGGACAGATGGTGCGCTGAACAAGCTGAAGCCGCAGGAGCTTTTATTGTTCCTGAAACCCTTGTTGAATCTTTAATAATTGAAGACGGCAAAGTAGTAGGCGTAAAAACTGAACAGGAAGAGTTTTACGCAAAAGTAACAATAGTTGCTGACGGCGTAAATTCTTTACTTGCAAAACAAGCTTGGGATAGACCTGAAATTAAGCCTGAAAATGTTGCTCTGGGCATTAAAGAAGTAATTTCATTGCCAAAAGAAAAAATTCAGGACAGATTTAACCTTGAAGGAGATGCAGGCGTGATTTATACAATTCTTGGCGGTCCTATGCAGGGTATCGTCGGGCTTGGATATGTATATACAAATCTTGATTCTGTTGTAGTCGGACTTGGCGTTTCTTTAGAAGATTTAAAACATAAAAAAACTAAGCCTTATGAACTTTTAAACGAATTAAAAAAACATCCGACAATAAAACCGCTCATTAACGGCGGAGAATTACTTGAATATTCTGCCCACCTTATCCCTGAAGGCGGATTTAAAGCAATGCCAACGCTTTATAAAGACGGAGTCATGATTGTCGGCGACGCTGCAATGCTTGTCAACAACGTACACTGGGAAGGCACTAATCTTGCAATGATGAGCGGAAAATTTGCGGCTGAAACCGCATTACAGGCTTATGACAAAGAAGATTACTCGGCAAACATGCTTTCTCTTTATCAGAAAAAACTTGAAGAAAGCTTTGTATTAAAAGATTTAAAAAGTTATAAAAACGTAATGGGCTTTTTGGAGGATAATTCCAAAGTTTTCTTAGGCTTTTATCCTTCAAAAATCAATGAATTTATGAACCAGTTTACCGCTGTTGACGGCGTGCCAAAGAAAACCAAGTACAGACAGTTTATTGGCGATGTGATAAAGCAGAGATCAATACCGCAAATAATGTCAGACGGTATCAAATTCGCAAATCTAGCAGGAGGAATATTACTAAAATGACCGATAATAAAGGAATTCCAGAACATATAGATGATAAACTTTTTACTGTCAAATATAAATGTGATGAAGTCAGCCATTTAAACCCTGACCAGGAAGAGTGCAAAAAATGCCAGGACAGACCATGCGCATATATTTGCCCTGCAAATGTGTATGAGTGGGATGAAACGCAAAATAAACTTCTTGTAGGCTTTGAAAACTGTCTTGAATGCGGCGCATGCAGAATTGCCTGTACTGCTCATAAACTTGACTGGAGATATCCAAAGTCCGGCTGTGGAGTTACATTTAAATACGGCTAAGTTTTCTTTAAGGCTATTAAAAAGAAATCGGTAAATAAAAAAGCTGTTTTTGCAAAGTCTTAATTAGCGGGCGTTTTGCCTTTGGCAAAACGCCCGCTATGCTCTTACTCAGCCCGCGCCGCCCGAAGGGCGGCGCGGGCTGTAGATATCAGCTTTTTAGTCAATTAACTAAAACTGCTTTTGGGAATTGGTTGCGATCCTTTGCTCTGCTCAGATGACGGCTTCGGTTATTTAGCGACTCAGGTTAATTAACTTGAAACGCCGAATGTTTCGATAATCAAATCAGGTTGAGCCACAGGTTGTTTAGACAATTTAAAAGCTTCGAAAAGAGTTTTTCTTGCTTTTTGCCCTTCTTCAACCGAATTTGCGAAGATTTTTGCCAAAACATCCCCTTTATAAACTTTATCCCCTATTTTTTTGTTTAAAAATATTCCTGAATTATAACTTATGGAGTCTTCTTTTTTATCTCTGCCTGTTCCAAGCAATTTAGAAGCTTTTGCCGCCGTAAGAGCGTCAAGTTTTTCGACATAACCTGAATCTTCCGCCTCAAGTGTGAAAGCGAACCCAGTTTCATAAAGTTTTTCGGGATTTTCAATATATTCAAGGTTTCCGCCTTGATATTTAACCATTTCCACAAATTTTTGATATGCCTGACCGTTTTCAATAAATTTATTCAAATATTTTTTTCCGTCTTCAATATTTTTAACTTTAGCCGTTTTGACAAGTCCTGCCGCTCCCAAATACAGGCATAACTCCTTTAAGTCTTCAGCCCCCTGGTTTCTAAGAATCTGTATAGACTCAAATACTTCTATGCCATTGCCTATACTGTTTCCAAGAGGCTGATCCATAGAACTTATAACGGCACTCATTAGTTTATTTGATCTTTTTCCTATTTCTACCATCGTTTCAGTAAGTTTTTTAGCTTCTTCATAGGTATTCATAAAAGCTCCGCTGCCGCATTTAACGTCAAGAACTATAATATTAGCTCCTGATGCGATTTTTTTTGACATAACAGAAGATGCAATAAGCGGAATACTATTTACTGTTGCTGTAACATCTCTTAATTCATACATTTTTTTATCGGCAGGAGTAAAATTTGCTGTCTGAGAAGCTATCGCCGCCCCTATTTCCTTTACCTGATTCAAAAATTCCTCATTACTTAAAGAGGTCTTAAAGCCCGGAATAGACTCAAGTTTATCAATTGTTCCACCGGTAAAGCCCAGTCCCCGTCCTGAAAATTTCGCTACAGGAAATCCTGCAGCCGCTAAAAGAGGG
Source organism: Cyanobacteriota bacterium (assembly GCA_022703625.1). Classification (GTDB taxonomy): domain Bacteria; phylum Cyanobacteriota; class Vampirovibrionia; order Gastranaerophilales; family UBA9971; genus JAKLDH01. The sequence goes on from JAKLDH010000048.1 coordinate 13,498, forward strand.
ACTAAAATAAGTGTTGTTTTATCTCCAACTCCACCGGTGCTGTGTTTATCAATTATATTGTTTCCCAAAACGCTTAAATCAAGCATATCTCCTGATTTAGCCATTGCCTGTGTAAGCATTGCGCTTTCATCAAATGTCATTCCCTGAAAACATATACTCATAAGCCATGCCGATACCTGATAATCGGGTATAGTTCCATCAAGCATTCCTTTTATTATAAAATTTATTTCTTCTTCAGTATGGGTTTCAACGCTTTTCTTTTTATTTATCAAGTCAACCATTCTCATAAACAGATTATTCTCCTTAAAAAATATATTAATCGATAGAATTAATTATACCTCTTATAATAAAATATTTTAATTTACTCGAATTGCTAATTACCCGAAACGCTGAAATAGTTTGAAACTTTATTTTAATTTTTTATGCGGCTCGCAGGCAAAGCCTGCGAGCCGCATGTCCTTAAGAAGGCGTAGCGGCTGGCTTCGCCAGCCGCTACGCCAAATATAAAATTATTTATTTAGCAATTCAGGTTAATTTATACAAATTATTAAAAGAAATCGACAAATGAAAAAAATGATTTTTATAAATTCTTATACCAAGTTGCAATCAATGTAATATTAAATCTCCCTCCCCCTGCCCCCTCCCCAAGGGAGGGGAAGAAGAGTTGATAAGGGTTTTGCCGGCTACGCCGGCAAAACCCTTATCAAAAAATAATACTCTTTTGATTGCAACTTGGCATTAATTAGCGTGTGTTTCGGCGAAGCCGAAACACACGCTATACCCTTACTCAACCCGCGCCGCCCGCAGGGCGGCGCGGGTTGTAAATATTAACTTTTTAACCAATTAACGAAAATTTATTTGATTCATAATAAATTTCAAATATTAATTTTTTCTTTAGAAATTTATGATTTTATAGTTATATTGATATAAATATTAATAGAATACTTATGTGTTTTTATTTATCATATTATTTTTATAAAAGTTAAATATATTAAGGAGCGTTTTAAAATGGGAAAGACAATTGGTATTGATCTTGGAACGACTAATTCAGTCGTGGCAGTTATGGAAGGCGGAAAGCCTACAGTTATAGCAAATGCGGAAGGAAGCCGCACAACGCCTTCAATCGTAGGCTTTTCAAAAACAGGAGAACGATTAGTGGGTCAGCTTGCGAAAAGACAGGCAATCCTTAATCCTGACAGAACCATAATAAGCATTAAAAGAGAAATGGGAACTGATCATGTCGTGTCTATAAGCGGTAAAAACTATACTCCGCAAGAAATAAGCAGTATGATTCTTCGCAAATTAGCTGATGATGCGTCTAAATATCTTGGAGAAAAAGTTACATCGGCGGTTATTACAGTTCCTGCCTATTTTAACGATAGTCAAAGACAAGCAACAAAAGATGCCGGTAAAATCGCCGGACTTGATGTTTTAAGAATCGTTAACGAACCGACAGCGGCTTCTCTTGCTTATGGTCTTGAAAAAAAAGCAAACGAAAAAATCCTTGTATTTGATCTTGGAGGAGGAACTTTCGACGTAAGTATTCTGGAAGTTGGCGATGGAGTGTTTGAAGTTCTTTCCACCAGCGGAGATACAAGACTTGGCGGAGATGATTTTGACGAAAACGTTATGAATTATCTTTGCGAAGAGTTCAAAAAGCAAGAAGGCATTGATCTTAGAGCTGACAAACAGGCAATGCAAAGATTAAAAGAAGCGGCAGAGAAAGCAAAATGCGAATTATCCTCTGTTATTGAAACAAATATAAATCTGCCTTTTATTACAGCAGACGCAAATGGACCTAAACACTTTGATATTACTCTTACAAGAGCTAAATTTGAAGATTTATCATACGAATTGTTTGAAAGATGTAAAAAACCTGTAAAACAAGCCATACAGGATGCTGGAATCACTGCTGAACAGATTGATGAAGTGGTTTTAGTCGGCGGTTCAACAAGAATCCCTGCTGTGCAGAAGCTTGTAAAGGATATCACAGGCAAAGAACCTAACCAGACAGTTAACCCTGACGAAGTTGTGGCAATCGGAGCCGCTGTTCAGGCAAGTATTTTAGCAGGAGAAATTAAAGACATCGTTCTTCTTGACGTAACTCCTCTTTCTCTTGGAATAGAAACTCTTGGCGGTGTAATGACACCTCTTGTTCCTAGAAATACAACTATTCCGGTAAGCAAAAGTCAGGTTTTTTCAACAGCAGACGACAATCAAACTGCGGTTGACGTTCATGTTATTCAGGGAGAAAGACCTATCGCTAAAGACAACAAATCTTTAGGAATGTTCAGGCTTGATGGTATTCCGCCGGCGCCAAGAGGACTCCCCCAGGTTGAAGTTACCTTTGACATTGACGCAAACGGCATTGTTAATGTTAGCGCGAAAGATAAGGCGACTAATAAAGAGCAAAAAATTACTATTACAAACACTTCCAATCTAAATGAATCAGAAGTTGAAAGAATGGTAAAAGAAGCTGAATCACACGCTGAAGAAGACAAAAAAAGAAAAGAAGAAGTAGAAATTAGAAATAATGCTAACAGTTTAATTCATGCTTCTGAGCGTTTAATAAAAGACCTTGAGGCAAAAATGTCTGAAGCGGATAAAAATAAACTTACTGAACAAAAAACCGAACTTGATAAAATATTAAAAGAGAATGCTGATATTGAAAAAATAAAAACACTTTCTGATGAACTTCAGCAGACGATGTTTAATATTTCTTCAGCGGCTTATCAACAAGCTTCAGCAGAAGGACAACCGACCGGTGAAGCAGGAGAAGCTCCGGGACCAGAAGGCGAAAAACCTCCTGAAGAAGATGTTATTGACGCTGAATATTCAAAATAATTTAATTTTTTGGCTAAGATAAAAATTTCCATGACAAATGCGGTTTCGCCGCATTTGTCATGCTGGAGAAAGATAGTTTTTGTAAAATATAAGCTTCTTAACAAAATACTTTATCCTGTATTTTTTTCAATATTTTTGATTTTTAATTATATGAGATATAATAAATATTAAAGATTCAAAAGATGTTTAAAAATAAATAACTATTTTAAAATTGAAAATTTTTGGGAGTTTTATAAATTGGTTAAATTAGCGCCTCAGCAAATAAAGAAATTATATGAATTTATTGGTGAAATTCCTCCTTTAGAGGTTACAGAAAATGAAATTTCGCGCATTCTTGTAAAACTTGAAAAAAAATTTACGCCTTATTATTTACAGGAAGAAAAAATAGATAATTTTAACTTTGAAAAAAATAGAAATATTCTTGTAGTAGATGATCTTGAAGTATCTTTATTTCAATTAACAAGTTTGCTTTCAAAATCAGGATATAATTCCTTTATAGCCAGAACTGTCGAAGAAGCTAAAGATATTTACAAAAAGAAAGATTTTGATTATATTTTTGTTGATTTATTCCTTCCTGAACCTGAAAATGGACTAAATCTTGTTGAAGAAATAAAAAACAATGAACAAACTGTTATAAATAACACTAAAATAATTGTTATTTCCGGTTCTGAAAATAAAAAATTAATTAATCAATGCTTCAGTAAAGGAGCTGATGAGTTTATTTGCAAAAATAAAGAATGGCATATTCAAATTTTAACTCTTTTAAGAAAATTTGAAGAAATTAAACGTGGTTCAACCGCTGAAATTAAAACTATAATTGAAGATGAAGAAAATAAAATAGCTTCTATCAAAATTAAAAATTTATTCAAAACAGGAATTATTGACGATCTTAAAAGAGAAGCCGTTAACCTTATCCTTTCAGGTTACAATAACATTGTGCTTGATCTGGAGAATTTAAATATTACCAGCCCGGAAATCCTGAATGTAATTGTTTATATTTTTAAATACAGTAATAGCAACGGAGGGTCATTAAAACTTTGCAATGTAAGCAATGTTATAAGTGATGCTCTTTCATTTGTTTTTCTTGATGGAGTTATTCCGATGTTCAAAGATAAAAAAACCGCTCTACAGGATTTTTACAGCAAAGATTATAAAGAAGTTTAAATAATTTTTATTATACTAATTTATTATAATCTTAAAAAGAAAACGCCTTAAGCTTTTTAACCCATTAACAAAAACCGAAATTCATTTTGCAAGCAGTATAGATTAGATTTGTTTTATAAGAACATATGTTTATTTCGGAGCATTAAATGAAATATAAAGACTATTATAAAATACTTGGAGTTGTGCGGGGAGCGGATGAAAAGGAAATAAAAGCCGCTTATCGCAAGCTTGCAAGAAAATTTCATCCTGATGTAAACAAAGCATCTGATGCGGCGGAAAAATTTAAGGATATAAACGAAGCTTATGAAGCTCTTTCCGATCCTGAAAAACGTAGAAGATATGATAATCTAGGCAGCAGCTGGCAGGAAGGTTCTGATTTCACCCCACCGCCCGGATATGAAAATATTAATATAAATTTCGGAAAAGGAGATTTTGGCGGATTTAAAACAGTCCATGATTTTGGCGATTTAGGCGGAATGGGTGGATTTAGCGACTTTTTTGAAACAATATTCGGAGATTTTTTTCAGCAAACTTCAGGCGGCGCAAAACAAAAAGCGTATTCCGGATTTACGCAGGAAACTCAACGCCCGCCAGAAAAAAAAGAAAATCTTGATATAACTCAGGATTTGTTTATAGATATTGAAGACCTTATGGGAGAAGGAACAAAAGCCGCTAAAATTTCTTATATGGAAAAGTGTAAAGAATGTTCCGGCAAGGGAGCTTATTGCTATCAATGCGGAGGCAGCGGGTTTTTAACTATATCTAAAACTTTAAATGTAAAAATTCCTAAAGGAATCAAGGAAGAAAGCAAAATCAGGCTTGCAGGAGAAGGGAAAACAGATAAATACGGGCGAAAAGGAAATTTATATTTTATAATTAAATACAAAAAACATGCTTATTTTAAACCCGAAGATTCCAACATCCATGCTGATCTGGAAATTTCTGTGCCTAAAGCTGTTTTAGGCTCGATTGCAGAAGCTAAAACCTTGCATGGAGTGGTGAAAGTTACTATTCCACCTGGAACTCAGTCAGGTAAGTCATTAAGACTTAAAGGACTTGGACTTCCCAAAAAAGAAGGTGGTTATGGAGATCATATCGCAAAAATCAAAATTATTATTCCTGAAAATCCTTCTGAAGAGGAGAAAAAACTCTATAAAAAACTTGTAGAGATTGAAAAAAGTTTAAATTAGTGATTTTATCTAGTGCTCTGACCGATTAATTATTAAGGATAAAGTCTATTTAATTTTATTCTTGCATCATTTTTTGTAAACCTCCATTTAACGCCAATATTCTTATCATTTCGTTCTTTGACCCAGTTTAAAAGT